>JAJYSL010000063.1 GCA_021793595.1 Acidobacteriota bacterium | reverse complement strand
TGATAGTTTTTCTGAGGGACTGGGGAAGCTCGCTGGTGGCGGGGTTGGTCATTCCAGTGACAATCGCACTGACATTCGTCGTGCTGAAGCTGCTGGGGCAGACCTTCAACCTGATGACGCTGGGTGGGCTGGCCGCGGCTGTGGGGCTGGTGATCGACGACGCTATTGTGGTTGTAGAGAACGTCGTCCTGCACCGCGATGCGGGTCAGGGAAGAATGCAGGCAGTTCAAAGCGCGCTGAGCGAGCTGAAGGTGCCGCTGGTGGGCTCGACGCTGACTCCGGTGGTCATTTTTCTGCCGCTGATTCTTATCACTGGCGTCACAGGAGCTTTCTTCCGCGCATTGGCGATTACGATGGGCTCGGCCCTGATCTCGTCGCTGTTTCTGGCGCTGACATGGACACCGACACTGAGTCAATTTTTTGTTCGGCGCAAGGATACGGTGCCAGCGTCGGATCGCGTCGGCGCCTTCGCGTCACACGAGGAGGAAACTCGCCGGATGATGGAAGCTGAAGAGGCCAGCATCAGCGGCTTCATGAAGCGCATTATTGGCGGCTATGAGCGACTGCTGACCATTGTTCTGGCGCGACCGTTGTGGCTGGCTGCTTTCGCGGTTGTGCTGATTGTTATTTCCTACTTCTCTTATGCTTCACTGGGCTCGAATCTGCTGCCAAAAATGGACGAGGGCGATTTTACGGTGGACTACATCATGCCGCCCGGAAGCTCTTTGGCGGAGACAGATCGTGTGGTCGGCCACGTCGTCCAGATTATTCGCTCCATCCCAGAGGTGAAGGCAACTTCGCGGCGTACCGGACTGCAACTGGGGCTGGCAGCGGTGACAGAAGCCAACACCGGAGATATTTCGGTGAACCTGACGAGTCATCGCAGCCGCGACATTTACGCGGTTATGGAGGAGGTGCAGGATAAGGTCACTCGAGCGGAACCGGCGCTGGATATTGATTTGCATCAGACGTTGGAGGACATGATCGGCGATCTGACGAATGCGCCGCAGCCAGTTGATATCAAGCTATTCAGCGAAGATCCGAATCTGCTGCGTCATTGGGCGCCAATCGTCGCCGATAAAATCTCGGGCGTTCCGGGAGTGGTGGGAGTTTTGAATGGAATCGACAACACCATCAGCAGTCCGGAGACGGTGTACCACGTTCAACCGTCGGTGACCTCGACCAGCGGATTCACTCCGGAAGAGGTGGCGACGGATGCTCGCGCTTTGCTGCAGGGACAAACAGCGCCTACGCCTCTGGTAGTGAATAACCGGGCCTATAACATCCGTGTTCGCTTTCCAGAGCAGAATCGCGCTTCGTCTCAGGCGATGGACAACACCATCCTGGTCAGCTCCGCGGGAACCACGGCGACACTGGGCGCGTTGGCGACGATCCAAAATCTTCCCGGGCAGACGGAGATTCTTCGGGAGAATCTGCAGCGCCTGGTGGAAGTTTCCGCGCGGCTGCAGGGAACAAGTTTGGGAGAGGCCATTGTCGGAGTAAAAAATGCGGTGGCGTCGGTGAATCTGCCGCCGCAGATTCGAGTGGAATATGGCGGAACGTACGCCACACAGCAGCAGTCCTTTCGCGATTTGCTGATGGTGCTTTTCGCAGGACTGCTACTGGTGTTTCTGGTGCTGCTGTTTGAGTTCCGATCCTTTTCTGCTCCGGTATCCATTCTCGCGTCCGCGGTGCTGTCGACGTCGGGCGTGTTTCTTGCATTGATGGTTACGGGAATCGACTTCAACATTTCCTCTTTCATGGGCTTGATTATGGTGGTGGGCATTGTTGCAAAGAACGGAATTTTATTGCTTGATGCCGACGTGAAATTTCGCGCGCTGGGAATGTCTCCGAAAGATGCCATGATCCAGGCTGGCCGCCGACGGTTGCGTCCCATCATGATGACAGCGGTGGCAGCGGTGGCGGGAATGTTTCCGCTGGCACTGGCGCTGGGCGCGGGTTCGCAGATGTTGCAGCCGCTGGCGATCGCTGTGATTGGAGGCATTCTTATCTCCATGGTGCTGTCGCTGGTCATCACTCCAGCGGTGCACTATTACATGGCCGGAAAAAGTTGACGACCGACCGACGACGTGCGCAAACGATAAGGGCTTCCGCAATAGAAGGTCTAAGGTGAACGTAGAGCCTATGCGAGTGCTAATTGTGGAGGACGAAGAGCGGTTGGCAGAGAATATCGCGGCGGCGCTGCGAGAAGGGCCGGGCTACGCCGTGGACATTGCCGCTGACGGAGAAACCGGTGCATACCTGGCGGAGATGGGCGAGTATGACCTGATCGTTCTGGATCTGATGCTGCCGAAGGTCAGTGGTCCCGATGTACTGCAGCGTTTACGGAAGAAAGGTCAGAAGGCGCCGGTGCTGGTGCTGACCGCGATCACGTCAAAGGCATCCATCGTGGAGTTGTTGAATGCCGGCGCGGACGATTATGTGGGGAAACCGTTCGACCTGGGTGAATTGATGGCGCGAGTGAAGGCGCTGATTCGTCGCGGCAAAGGCGTGAGCCATCCCTTGATTCGAGTGGGAGATCTGGAAGTGGACACAGTAGAACTCTCGGTGCGGTGTGGAGGCGTGGAAGTGGAACTGTCGCCGACGGAGTATCGGATTGTCGAATTCCTGAGCCATCGGCCCAGTGCAATTGTTTCCAAAGAATCGCTGTTGGAGCATTTGTACGACTTCAATTGGGAACGCCACTCCAATGTGATTGAGGCGCACATCTCGAATCTGCGCCGCAAACTGAACCGCGGCGGAGAACAACGATGGATTGAAACGCTGCGCGGGCGCGGCTATCGGCTGACTGCGGCGCTTCGGGAGACGCAGCCATGAAGCCATACTCGTTGACGCGACGTTTGGTTGTGACTGTGCTGCTGGTGGAGCTGTTGCTGGCTGCGGCGGCGACAGGCCTGGCGTTGCTGTATGAACGGCAGCAGAACCTGCACTCCTTCGATTTGATGCTGCGAGGGCGTGCTGATTCCTTGTTGGGCGCAGTGCAGGATGCCGAAGATGCCAACGACAATGTGATGCTGAATCCGAAGGCGCTCGATCTGCCGCAGGGTGACCTGTATGAAGTGCGCGACGAGTCTGGGCGCATAGTCGGCAGTTCGCCTAACTGGAACGCGGAGGTTGAGCGGAAGGTTGGGGAGCGAGGGAAAGCGCATAATTTCAGCTTGAGTGGAAGCCGCTATCGCGGATTTGCGCTGCACGGGGTGCGGCAAATCGATGTGGGAGACAACAGCCCGGGAATTGCTCGTCCAGTGGTGATTTTTTATGCGTCGTCTCTAAAACCCTTCTGGGCGGCGATGAACCATGCTGCAAAATTTCTGGCGATTTCAAATTTTCTGATCTTGCTGTTTACCGCAGGAACACTACTGATTCTGCTGCGGCGAGGGATGGCCCCACTGCAGGAATTGGCGAGGGCTGCTGCGGGTATCTCTTCGAACTCGCTGCGGTTTCGCGCACCGCCGAATGCATTCGAGGTGCAAGAACTGGCCGTGCTGGCCCACGCACTGGAGTCGGCGATGAGCCGATTGGAGCTAGCGTTCGTCCAGCAGCAGGTATTTGTGCATGATGCGGCGCATGAGTTGAAGACGGCGGTCACGATCATTAAATCGTCATTGCAACTGCTGACATCTCGCAAGCGAACTGTGGCGGAATACGAACGCGGACTTGAGATGTGTTTGTCGGACTGCGCGCGGCTTGAAGACCTAGTGCAGAAGCTATTGATTCTGGCGCGGGCGCAGCAGGTGCGCGAAGATCAGGTTTCTGCAGCGAAGACCGACCTGAGCGAATGTGTACGCGAAGTGGCGGATCAAATGGAGCCGCTGGCTGCTGTACGCGGAGTTAGTCTGGTCGTCGAACTGCATCAGGGTGCGGTTGCGCACATTGCTTTCGACGACTGTGCGACGCTGGTGACGAACCTTATGGTGAATGCGCTGCAGCATACGCCGCGGGGAGGGACTGTGCTGCTACAAGTTCAATCGTCGGGCGCTATAACGAGCTTTCGGGTCGAGGACAATGGCGAAGGCATTTCCGCGGAAGACTTGCCTCACATCTTCGATCGCTTTTATCGCGGCGATCCATCGCGCTCGAGAAATACAGGCGGAGCTGGACTCGGGCTCGCGATTTGCAAAGCGCTCGCCGAAGCTGCCGGAGGCCAGATCAAAATTAATAGTGAGGTGGGTCGCGGAACCGTTGCCGAGGTGACCCTTCCGGCGTCGGACGAAGTCAAACGTGTCGGGCCTCTTCAGGAGGTTCTCAGTAATCGCTAGACGCCGCATTATTGACGTGTCGCCAGGTATTCTCGGCGACCAAAAAGGAGAGCAAAAAAATGAAACTACGCGGATCGTTTTGCCGAAGCCTGCTGCTGGCTGCAGGCGCAATGTTGGCGACTACGACGGCCACAACCATGGCTTTCGCATCTGAGGGTCCATTTCACGTTGAGCGGACGTGGCAAATTGGCGGCGAAGGAGGATGGGATTATATTGCCGTGGATCCGCAAACAAATCTGCTCTACATTACCCGGGGCGATCATGTGCAGGTAATCAACCGGGGGAATGGCAAGCAGGTGGGAGACATCACCGGTCTCCATCACACGCATGGCGTGGTATTCGCCACAGGCGGAAATGGATACATCAGCGACGGCGGCGGCAACCAGGTTGTGGTATTCGATCGTAAGACGTATAAGGTGATCCGCACTATTCCAGCCGGGACGAATCCTGACGGAATTTTGTATGAACCGGTCACGCGCACAGTGTGGGCGTTTAACGGTCGCAGTAATAACGTAACTGTGATTGATACAAAATACGACAAGGTTCTGGCGACGCTGGAACTGCCGGGCAAGCCGGAATTCCCGGTCGAAGATGGCAAGGGCAACGTCTACGACAACATCGAGGATAAAAGCGAGATTGTCCACTTCGACGCACGATCGAGGAAGCTGCTGGCGGCGTGGCCGATTGCGCCGGGCGAAAGCCCATCCGGACTCGCGATCGATCGCGCCCACGGCATTCTGTTCAGCGTGTGCGACAACCAGAAGATGGCGATTGTGTCGACGAAGACAGGGAAGGTGATCGCGACGCCAACTATTGGAGATGGCCCGGATGCAGCCCGCTTTTCCGCGGATGATGGATATGCCCTCAGTTCCAATGGAGAAAGCGGAACGCTGACGGTGATCCACGAAGATTCGCCGCGGCATTTCACAGTTGTGCAGAATCTTCCGACAGAAAATGGTGCACGGACCTTAACGCTGAGCCCGGACGGACGCAAAGTGTACCTAGTGACAGCGAGATTCGGACCCCGTCCCGTGGCGGCACAGGGTCAACCGCATTCGCGCCCACCGATGATTCCGGGAAGTTTCACTGTGATTGTTGTCGGCAAGTAGTTCAGAGACGCCAACTGCTTTGGTTGAAGCGCGAAGTTGCTGCTCCGGGAGCTACACGTGGCGGATGAAGGTGCCGTCCTGCAAACATCGCGCCGGAAATTCGCGGGGAGATTGGGGTCGATCGCGTTCATGAACCTTATGGGGCTGCGAACGGCAGGCCCAGCAGAGTTCTCAATGCAGACTGTGCGTTGTCGAGCGACGTGCGCAGGTGGATTGCTTCCGCCTGCTTCGACAGGAGATCGGATTGCACGCTCACATAAAGACCTGCGTTCAGATTGTTTTGTCGATAGCTCCGTTCGGCCGCCGCCGCCGCCTTCGCCAGGACGGGCAGTTGCGCATCGAGGTCTTTTAGTTGCGCCGCCATGATTCGGGTTGCCTTCCAGACTTGGTCGGCCTGGCTCGCTGCGGCGTCCAGTTGCGCCTGATAGGTTTCCCTAAGTGCCTCGCGAGTAGCTTGCTGGATGGCAATGTGACCTCGATTGCGATTGAAAATAGGCAGCGTGAGGGTCACCTGTGGACCAAAGTCATTCACGCCCTCGACTGGATCGCGCTCCAGGTTTACGCCCGCATTGAGCGATGGAAATTGCGCGAGAACAGCCTTTCGCAGGTTCTCCTCCTGGCTGTGGTATCCGACCGCAAGCGCCAGCAGGTCGGCACGTCTGTGAGGAAGTGCTGCGAGCGCCTCATCAAACTGGCCCTGCGTGAGTGCGGGGGGTTGAGCGGGGCCGATCAGATGAAGCTGGACATCGGGCTGGAGTCCAAGCAGCTCGTTGAGTTGATGTTGTGTAAGGTTCACTTTGGTTTGAAGCTGCCGGAGAGTGGCATCCGCATCGGTGACCAGGATCAGGTCCGCGGAAGTAGTACCCGCAGTTTCATCCCCACGCTCCATCGCCGCCTGGTCGCGATGGTAGCGATTCAGAAGTAAAACCTGGTTTGCTTGCAGAACATCCTGAAGCTGACTATTAGCGCGAACCTGGATAAACAACTCCCGCGCTCTCTCGGCGACCTGGATCTCCTGCCATAGGATATTCAGATTCACCTGTTTTTGCGCGGCTCGAGCTGCCGCCTTAGCCGCACCACGCGTAATCATGGCTTGAATGTCCTGGCTCAGGCTGAGAGCTCCGCCGTAATTCAGTACCGATGTGGCGAATCCGGCCCCGAACTGCGGGTCTGGCAATAATCCGGCCTGCAGCAACTGGGCGCTTGCAATTCCGGCCTGCAGGCGTGCAGCTTGCAGGCCAGGATTGTCGAAGACTGCGAGCGTAACGACCGTTGTCTCGTCCAAACCATCCGGCGAAATGGGGTGGGGTGGAAGTCCGGGCAGCAAGAACTGGCGTGCAGGTACTGTTAACTCTGGCGCACTCGCGAGATTGGGTGCTGTTGGCAAGGGGTGCGGATGATAGGTCGCGCAACCCGAGAACATTAGACCGAGAAGGCAGGCCGCTGTGATGCGCCCACGGCGACGAAATGGCTTCTTCATACCAGGCCCTCCTTCGCGACTTGTTTGCGCCGCATGTGCAGGTAGAGCGCAGGAAGAAGATTGGTGCTGAGCATGGCGCTCCACAGGATACCGCCAAGGATCACGGCGGCCAGGCCTTGCTCCGGGGCCGCTCCCTGGCCCCAGCCCAAAGCAGTGGGCAACATACCCAGAATGGCGGTCAGAGTCGTCAGCGCGATTGGGCGGAAACGCACGTGGATGGCTTCCCGGACGGCTTCCTCCGGCGGCATCCCTTCCGTTTCGTTGCGACGTGCGCGATAGAGCAAGACGATACCGTGATTGAGGCCAATTCCCACCAGAGTCAGAAAGGCGATCAGTCCGATCGCGTTCAGTCCAACACCGCTGACCAGCAGAGCGACGGCCCCGCCGGTGAACGCGAGCGGGATTTGCAGCAGTAGCAATCCCGGCACCAGCAGTCCGTCGAACTGCAGGATCATAATGGCAATCATCAGGACAAAGGCTGCAATGGCCGCCGCTCCCAGACCGAGCGCCGCACTCTCCAGTTGCGGATACAGGCCGCCGAAGGCGAATCGGTATCCGGAGGGCATATGCAAAGTCGCGAGCGCTTTGCGGGCCGATGAAATTGTGCTTCCCAGTGGACCTGTCGGTGTGGCGAGAATCTCGATCGATCGTGCCCCGTGAATGTGGCGGATCTGATTTGGTGCGGGAACCATCCGGATGTCGGCCAGTTGCCCCAGCGGAGTCCACGCGTCCGTGCGAATTGGTAATCGTTCCAGCGCGGCGATGGATTGATCAGGAGCGTCGGCAAGTCGAAGGTAGAGCGCGAGTGGGACGTTACCCTCCGGTACCTCGGCCACTACTTCCCCGTTCAGCAACGGAGTAATCTGCGCATAGAGTTGCGCAGGCGTCATGTGCCGTGCAGCAAGTGCGTCCGTTCTTGGTGTGATTTGCAATTCGGTGATCAGGTATCCGTCATTGTTGAAGATGCCGGTGAGCGCATGGATCGGCCGGAACCGCCGAACAATCTGCTCGCTGAGGTTGCGCAATTCACCGACGCTGCTTCCGAAGACATCGATAACAAAGGGCTGCGGAAGCCCGGAAAGGCTTTCGCCGACACGCTCGATGGTGGGTGTATCGATGGACAACTGGACGCCAGCGGTCTGACTTTCCTTCAGGAGCCTGTGACTGATGCTATCGAGGCTATTCATGTTCATGTCAGGCTTGAGAGTGACCTGAATTTCCCCGGCGTATGCCGGCTCGGTATAAATTCCTGTCGAGGGTGAGCCGATGCGAACAAATACGTGCTCTACGGCCGGGTCTGCCTGCATGCGCCGTGTCATGCTCATGACCGCGCTCTCCGTTTCCAGCATGGAACTGCCGGGCGGGAGAGTGAAGCTTTCGAGCAACACCCCTTCGTTAGGCAGCGGCAGGAAATTGATTGGCACCAGAAGCAGCCCAGCCAGACTCAGCACCAGCAAAACGGCACATGTGGCCAGACTGAGTTTGGGAAATCTTGCAACCGCCTGGAAGAGTCTTTCATTCTGTCTTCGCAGAGAATCGAGTGCCTTGCCCGCGGTGCTTGGAAAGGTACGAGCGTTCGCCTTGAGAAGACCCAGGCTCAGAGGAATCAGACTGATCGAAATCAGCAGTGATGCAAGAAGCGAGAGCGCCATCGCCAACGCAAAGGGAATAAAGAAGAGTCCTGCGAGACCGCCGACAAAGAGCAGTGGAACGAACACGGACACGGTGGTGAGCGTTCCCGTAACATCGGGGCCCACAATGTCCCTCAGACCGCGAGCGATCCCCGGCCAGTGTTCGTCTCCCTGTTCCCATCGGTGGTAGATGCTCTCGAGCACGATAATGCCGTCGTCGCTTAGCAATCCGACCGCGATCGTCAGAGCGCCCAGGGTCATCAGGTTGAGGCTCTGGCCGGTTGCATACAAGCCGGCGATGCCTAGCAGCACGGATAAAGGAATACTGAGCGCCAGAATCCAGATTCCTCGCCCGCCGCCGAGAACCCAGAGCAGGACCGCGATGGCGAGTACGCCGCCAATGAGCAGGTTCCTCCCAAGGTCTGCCCCTACGCTGTGGACCAGATGCCCCTGATCGTAGATGCTGATCCACTTTACGCCGGGCGGCAGTTGCCTCAGGTTTTCAGACAGCGTTCTTTGCACACTCTCGTCTACAGGTATCGTGGATGCACCGGGCTGTTTAAAGACAACCAGCGCAACGCTGGGACGGCGATCCAGTAACGCGGCGTTCAGAATGGGTACGGGCGCCCGGACGATCCGCGCCAGATTGTGCAATGGAATTGGCCCGGTGGGCCCGGTCACAGGAATTTGTTCCAGTTCCCGAATATGGGTCGGCAGACTGCGAATCTCGATAAAGAGGTCCTGATGTCCCTGTGTCACATAGCCGCCAGGATCAAGGACAACCTGCTGCTGAAGCGTACTGAGCAACGAAGTGATGGAGACTCCGTACCTGTACATCGCCGCAAGGTCCGGCTGGACCCACAGTGCCTCCTGTCCTGCTCCATATACCTCAACCCGATAAACGCCGGGCAACGCACGAAGGGCAGGAACGATATTCGCGAGGACCGTTCGCTGGACATTTGCTGGGGTGTCTTCAGAGGGGATTTCCAGGCTGTAGTCCGCCACTTCGTTGATCCCTGTGCCCATGATCTCAGCAAATGGATTCGCAGAAGCTGGAATTTTCGCGCGCGCGCGATCAATGGCGCCATTGACCGCCATCAGGTCCTGCTGCGGGTCAGTGCCTTCGCGGAAACGAATATCGGTCTCGACGGTCCCATTCCCCATGCTGGAGCGCACATCCACCAGATTGGGCAGGGACATCACCTCGCCTTCAATCGGCCAGGTGATCTGCGATTCCAGTTCCGAGGCGGTCGCTCCGGCCTGGTGCGTGATGATGCTGATCTCCGGAAAGTTGAACCGTGGCAGGACTTCGACTGGAATTTTCCAGAAGGCATACAGCCCGTAGAGAACCAGAGAGCTATAGATAAGGATCCACAGCAAAGGCTGCATCAGCACACGGCGGAATGTGTTTTTCTCTTCCACGGGTATTAGTCCGGAATCTGGTACTGTTCGGAAATACCTGAGTGAAAGAGCAGGTAGGCATTATTAACGACGACCTTCATGCCCGGCGCAAGCCCGCTCTCGAGAAAGGTCTCCCAGCCTTCTGTCGGACCCGGTACGACTGCCTGGGGACGATCGCCCTTGTCAGTGTGGATCATGACCCACCATTTGCCCTGATTCAGAATGAGCGCTCGAGTCGGAACAGCGATTAGCCGGCGCGACGGCATGTCAAGGGTGACCGTGCCGGCTTCGCCGTTGAGCCATGTGGTTCTGGCCTGGAGAGGAAGCAAGGCGACGGATTCGCCGCCACCGGCCGCGAGTGTTCCGGGGACCGAACTGACTCGGACTGGAATCGGTTTGCCTCCATCTGTCGGCGCAAATCTGCCCGTCATACCAAGTCGGATCGCCGCCAGGTCTGCACCGTAGTAGACCGCCCTGAGCCATAAGCGGTTGGCCGTCAGCAATGTAAGCACCGTCTGGCCGGCGGTTACCAATTGGCCGTCTGCGCTGTTGAGCGCAAGCACCATGCCGTCGTCCGGCGCCGACAGCGTCATCCACTGACGCACCGCTCGAAGTCTGGATTGCGCGTTATCCAAAACTGTTTGCGCCTGAGCTTCAGCCGCTTCAGCCTGATGGACCGCCTGTCGGGTGCTCAGGTGAGAAGGCAGTTGTTGGCGTTCGATGGCTAGCAACTTCCGAGTGGCATCGAGCTGAGACCGGGCGCTGCGAACATCGGCCTCGCCCTGCATTAGCAGGGTTTGTATGCCGGGGCCGCTCAGCCGAGCCAGTTCTTCTCCCGCGCGGACAGGCGCGCCGGGGAGAACCTTCAGCCCCTCAACTACGCCCGTTTCCGCAGCCTCCAATGGCAGCACACCGATGGGCTCAACCTGGGCGTATGCAACCAGGTGGGGGGTGACAGCGTGAAGTTGCACGGCGACTGCGTCTGCATCGGGTGCCTGGCCGGCAGCAGCCGTAGCAGCAGCGATCAACACAACCGCTGCTGCAGGTATGCTTCTGAGCAACTGGCAGAGGGCTGATGCCCGCCGCATACTGCGATGGAATGAAACGTTGGTCGTCATCTTTAAGCACCTGTCGCAATGCGAAGCGATGTGTCGCGCAAGCATCCGGGCACGTAAGAACGACCGTGCATCGCGGATAGGGACCGCAATCAGACGCAGGGGTACTAAGAATGGCTAGATTCGGAGTGGCAGGGGCAACTCGGAGGCCGTGGCACAGAGGGGCTTGTCCGATACAAGCGGAACGACGGCAAAGGTCTGCAAACTTTGCAGGATGGAATACAAGACACTCAGCGAAAGCCAGCGCATGGACTTCAAGAGACAGAGTCCTGCACAAGCAACCGAAAGCATGATCATCAGGATGCCATGAGGGCCGAGATGCCTGAGACTGTCGAGGTGATCATGACATTCCCAGAGCGGATTGACGATGACTATGACCGCGAGAATAAGCAACAGACACGCAATGACCCTCTGGACCCAGGAGGGCCTGTCCGGTGCATCACTACGTAAGGAGCCGCCACTGCCCATCGCTACGGCTCAGATTAACATATGGAACTCAATTTACGATCTGCAGCTGGCCGCGGACGAATGCGAATCATCACATGGCGCAAGGGCTGCGTGTCTTTATGCGCGGAGTTCCCTTCCAGAACGAAATCCACCTCGGCGCGATTCTCGTCTCGCAACCAGTGGAGCAATTCCCTCTCGTCGCTGGCCGAATCGCCCGGATGGAAGTAACTCGTCACCATCTTGGACGGCGCAGCCAAGGCTCGTTTCGCCACCGCCAACGGAGCCATCATCGTCGGCACATTCCCGTCCCGAAATTCATCCGCCAGCACCACGTCCATCTCCGCCAGCATGGCTGGGAGCAGCGGGAACGCGGTCAAAACACAGATATGGATCGCAGTCTCGGTCTATGTCCTGGCGGTGATCATTGGCGAAGGCCGAGGCATGGAGGTCAGCCTCTACCCACTTCTACAGATTTTCAGTGTTACCCATTTCGAGAGAACCTCCATGTTACGGGTACTTCAGAGGTTCAATCCCCAGGATGTGTTACAGCCATCTCCAATAGCTGACAGCCGTGAGTAAAAATATCCAACAAAAGCAGGTCTCAAGAATGCGACCTGGAGTACGCAGATCACTTTCGATCGATCACCACCGCAGCTTGACTGCAAGTTGAATCTGGCGCGAGGTCGTCGAGGTGCTGGTGATCACGCCCGCGGTTGGCGAAACCCCTGTCGGAGTAAACACCACCGGGTTCGGCGTGTTGAAATTCGCACGATTCAGCACGTTGAATAGCTCGGCTCGAAACTCCGTCGATGCTCGTCCGCGAATTGGTGTATTTTTCAGGAACGACAGATCCCACGTCGCGAGTCCGGGCCCTGTCAATGTGTTTCTCCCAAGGTTTCCGTAGAAGCCGCTTCCATCGGGCGGCGCCAGGAATGCGCCTGGATTGAACCACTTTTTCGGAGAGCCGAGGATCACGGGCCCGAAGAACAGGGGATTGACGAACGGGCGCACCGGATTCTTTGTATCTCCATTGTTCGACGGGTTGTAGCTCAGTTGTGGCGTGAAGGGGAAACCCGACTGCAATGTCATGATCGAGTTCGCAGTCCACCCGCCGAAGAGTGTGTTTTGAATTCCAGAAGCGTGCCTCAAGTACCGGTTGCCATATCCAAAAGGCAGATCGTAGGTCGCGCTGATGACGCCTAGGTTTCTCACATCGTAGGTCGCAAGTCCTCGATCAGCTCGCAGGTCAAACGGGTTTGACACCAGTCCCGGAGCATTGCCGGCGGTGGTGGCGTTCAGTGAATCGCCGTCATCCAGCGCCTTCGACCACGTATAGACGCCGCGCAGCGCAAGCCCATTGCTGTATCGATGAGTTAGATCTGCCTGCAGCGCATTATAGGAACTGGTTCCCACCGAAAACCATGACCACGCCGCGCCCAGAACTGGGTTCGCTAGAGGCGTTCCGGCAGGAATGTAGTAGGTTCCTGCCGGAATGGTTGCGTCCGCCAGCGGAGCTGGAAAATTGGCTGGATAATTGATCGGGCAGCGCGAGCCCGGACACACCGTCGGTGTCGGCTCGTTGTCGTCCAGGCTCACGATCTCGTGATACCCATGCGAACCAACATAGCCCAATCGCAGAACCGTGTTGGCAGAGAGCTCCTGTTCAATCCCTAGGCTGTAGGAGATTAAGGTCGGCGTCTTCATATCTGGCTGAACACCAGCGGGCAATACCTTTGCCTTCGCCGGTACCGGGGATATTGGCAAGGGCAGGTCAGACACTGGCAGCGCCGAAATTCCATAGGAGGGATTAAATGGAGCGTTCTGGTCCATCCGATACCCGAGTGCGTCCTGCAGATCGTTGTACATTCCGAAGCCAGCTCGCAGGACCGTTCCGTAACCAAAGGGGGTCCATGCAAGCCCAATTCGCGGCTGCGGCAGAAATTTTGCGTTGTTCACGGTGAACGCGGAGTCAGCAATTCGTGGCTGGGTTTGAATGACGTTGTTTACAAACACGAAGTTGGCGGCGCGGCCATGAGCTTCATTCCAGCCAGTTGTAAATTCATCGCGAAATCCCAGCGAAAGCATCAACTTCGGCGTCACCCGAATCACATCCTGCGCATACAGCGCCCCCAGCCACGACCGCCAATTCATCTCAGTGGGCGCGGGATCATACAGGAATGTTCCGATGGATCCGCTGAGAAATTGCTGCAACCCTGTAAACGTGGCCTGCCCATACTGGCTTAGCGCCAGATCCTCGTTGGATTGAAGCCTTTGAAACCATCCGCCAAAACTGAATTCATGTCGTCCCTTGGTCCAGGTGACCCGGTCCTCGTAGGTAAACAGGTTGCGCGTAATGTGAAGATTGCTGCCGATGTTGCTTCCTGCCAGGCTCACCTGCGCCGCGGAATTTGCTGCCGCGCTGCCGCCCACCACAACGGCGCCGACTGGATGGCCGTCGACAAATCCGGGCAGGTTTGCGGCCGCAGTTCCTGGCGTCGGTTCGCCGGTAAAAAAATAGCTGGCACGAGTAAAGCCGGCACGGGCCGTGTTCAGCAGCCTTGGCGTAAACACGCGAATCTCGTCGAGGCTCAGAACCTGCTCGCGCAATCCTTCCAGGTCGGTGCTGTACAGATTGGTGCTGGTAGGGGTCACATCTGCGCTGTCGTCAATGGTGTAGACCGAACTGAATGTGTCGTTCTGGGAAAAAGTGCGATCGAGGCGAATCGTGCCAAAGTCGTCTCGAATGGTTTGCAACGGATTGTTATAGGCCACGGCGATTCCGCCGTAATCGGGAGCATTCGGGGTGGGCGTCGGCCACAGCGCAAACAGAGGCGCAACTCCGGGAGCGAGGCCAACGTCGACCAATCCCGAAGGAGGGCACGGGCTCGGTGCCGGCGTGACCAGCTTGCACGGCAACAATCCCTGTCGCGCGTTCGCGTCGGGAACCAAGTCTACTCCGGTCTGGTGCAGGTGTTGACGCAGCCCCTCATAGTTGCCGAAAAGAAATGTCTTCTTCCTCTGGAGCGGCCCTCCCACCGCGCCTCCGAATTGGTTGCGCTGGAATGGCGGAGCCGACCCTTGATCGAAGTAGTTGGGCGCATCGAAGGCATTGTTCCGCAGAAATTCGTAGACACTTCCATGCACCTGGTTCGTCCCCGAGCGGGTAACAATCAGCACCTGAGCCCCAGGTCTCTTCCCGTACTCCGCGCCGTAGGAGTCACGCAGTACGTTGAATTGGCGCACAGCATCGACGCCAAGCAGTTGCTGGCTAACTCCGCCGGGCTGCATGTTGTTCTCCGCGGCGCCAGAAAATTCCACGCCGTTCAGCAGGAAAAGATTTTGCTGCGGCCGATTTCCGGAAGTCGCAAAATTATTGCCCACCGTGGAGTTGGATACACCCACCCCTCCTGTCTTTTCCGATGTGAAATTGACGATGCCGGGATTTAGCGTCAGCAATTCGTCATAGCTCCGGCCGTTCAGCGGCAAATTCTGAATCTGCTGCTCTCCGACTAATCCGGAGATGTCTCCCGGGTTGACATTCACCAGCGGAACGTCTGCGTGAACCACCACCTGCTGATTGACGTTGCCGACGCGCAGTTGAACATCGACCGCCGCTGCCTGGCCCACAGCCAGATGGATGCCGGCTCGAATGGCTTCGACGAATCCGGATTTCTTGACGTCAATCTCGTATTCCCCCACAGCCAAAGCAAAAATCTGATAGCGGCCCTTTGCATTTGTCACGTCGCTGCGCAACGCTTCTGTGTTGACATCTCGTGCCGTGACCGTTGCGCCGGACACCGCCGCCCCCGATGGATCCGTGATCGTTCCTGACAGAGATGCCGTCACTTGCGCACGACCAGGAAGGGGACAAAGGAGCGCCAGGATCAGCAGGCCGAAAGCTCGAACCATCCATCTCGCAATAAACCCGGTTTTCTCGAGAGAAACAGCCGGCGCTATCTGCGAGGCAGCCTCCATTACAGCTCTCCTTCGACGGTTAAAGATGGAAAGAGACATGTTGTGGAATTCAAACGGCGTTCAACGGGTAGCGAAAATATACGATTAATGCAATATAGTCGATTATAGCAATACGAAATAGGACGAGTTTGTCCGATTCGCGAGGCCGGCGAGCACCGCAATCGCGATTGGCAGGATGATGCGGTGGAATGTCGCCAGTGCATCAAGAAAAGAATGATCTGCGCGTGGCTCGATCCCCGTTGTTCTCGATTATGCGTTTGTTTGGCGGGTTTTTGTCGGGGTTAGCGGCGCGGCGAAGCAGGCTCGTTCCGCGCATCGTGGACGATGCGGCCTTCACTGATCGTCATTTGGATGCGGCCCGGCAATTTCGATCCGTCGAACGGAGAATTTCTCGACTTCGATTTCGATTCACCCACGTGGAATTGCCAGTCATCGTTGGGCCGGAAAAGAACTACGTCCGCGAACGAACCGACGGCCAGTGAGCCGCGGTGTTTCAAATGCAACACCTGCGCAGGCTGACTGCTCAGCAGCGCAAGTACCCGCATCAGCGGCATGCGGTGCTGACGATGCAGCACCAGCAGAGACAAACCCAACGCCGTTTCCAGTCCGATAATTCCATTGGGAGCGCGCTCAAATTCCTGTTCCTTTTCATGCAGCGCGTGGGGCGCATGATCGGTGGCGATGGCGTCTACGGTTCCGTCCAGAATGCCGCTGATCAGCGCGGCGCGATCCTCTTCGCTTCGCAACGGAGGATTCATTTTCGCGTCGGTGTTGTAGTCGCCGATCGCCGCTTGCGTCAAAGCGAAATGATGCGGCGCCACTTCGCAAGTAACGTGCAGTCCGCTGCGTTTGGCCCGGCGTACTGCCTCCATGGCTTTTGCCGTGGAGAGATGCGCCACGTGCAGATGAGCACGGCTGGAAGAGTCGTTTTTTCGGAGCCGCGACAGCAATTCAATGTCGCGTTCCACAATACCGCTTTCAGCGTCGACCGACATGCCGCGCAGCCCCAGGCGGAAGCAGAGCGCACCGGCGTTCATGCTCGCCCCCTCTGTGATCCGTGTGTCCTCCGCATGCTGGATCACTGGCAGGCCGACACGCGCAGCCTGCGCCAGAGATTCGAACATGACGTCGTCTTCCAGGATTGGCTTGCCGTCGTCAGATACGGCGACTGCACCCGCGGCCTGCAGGGCTTTGTAATCGGCAACGGATTCGCCTCGGCTTCCCAGCGTGGCCGCTGCAATGGGAAATACGCGCACTACAGCCTTGCGATCCGATGCCTGCATCCAGCGCGTAACCTCTGGCGAATCGTTTACAGGCGATGTATTTGGCATCGCGCAGACGCTGGTAATCCCACCGGCCGCTGCAGCCTGAGTACCGCTTTCAATGGTCTCTTTATAGGCTTGACCGGGCTCACGCAGGTGCACGTGGATGTCGACCAGACCCGGTGCAACCACCATGCCGGTCGCGTTGACGATGGTCGCCTTTTCTTTCTTCGCTAACGCAGTCAGCTTGCCGGGCATGTCCACGGCGGCGATGCGTCCGTCGCGCACATACAGATCGCGTCTTTCATCCATTCCGGTGGAAGGATCGACAACGTGGCCGCCCTGAATCAACATAGCTGTCATCGATGCTTACTCGATTGTTCATTTCTTTTGGGATTTGCATCCAATGCGCGCGCCAGCAACGCCATGCGGATGATCGAGCCGTGATACACCTGTTCCGCGATTACGGAGTTCGGCCCATCCGTGATTTCGCTGGTGATTTCCAGTCCACGAATTACCGGGCCGGGATGGAGAATGATCGCCGCCGGCGCCAACGCCGTCATTCTCTGCTTATGTAACTGATACTGTTCTATATAGTCTTGCAGGTCTATTTCCAGACCAGCCAATCGCTCTTTTTGAATGCGCAACATCATCACGACGTTGGATCGCTGTAGGGCGCGATCAAAACTCCGTTCGATCTCTACTCCGGGCCCAACGCCCGCGGCATAATCCGGCAATAGGCTCTCCGGTCCGCAGAAGATGACCCGCGCTCCCAGTCGGGGTAGCAGCAATGCATTGGAGCGTGCCACTCGACTATGTAGAATGTCACCCACAATCGTGACTGTGACTCCCTGCAACGTGCGTTCATGGATCAGGTGATTTCGCTGGCTCGCTGCCCGCGCGCTCGCCGGCAAGTGTGCCAGAATGGTTCGCAAATCCAGCAGCGCCTGGGATGGATGTTCGTGGCTGCCATCGCCCGCGTTCAGAACCGGCAAACCGGTAAAGTGTGCCAGCACGTACGGTGCGCCGGAACTCGGATGCCGCAAAATAATGCATTCCGCGCCCAGCGATCGCAGCGTGATCCCCGTATCCTTGAGTGATTCGCCTTTTTCAATGCTGGAAGATAGCGAACTTACCAGGGTCGTATCGGCGCCAAGAGATTTTGCCGCCAGTTCAAACGACGTTCGGGTACGCGTGCTCGACTCATAAAACAGCAGCGCCACACGGCGTTTGGCGTAGCGTAGTGCGCGGCGCGAAGCCGGCATCGCTTCCATTTCCACCGCCTCCGTCAGGATGCGATTGACATCCTCCAGCGTGAAATGGGTGACTGAGATGGATGAACCCGGATGAACAAATCCCTGCGGAACAGATCCGTGGAACTCCGGCACCGCGATCGAGTTTCGCGACGAGATGCTCGGAGAAATCTCCAGGGTAAGAAGAGGCCGATTCGAGGAGGAATGGCTTTTGCCCGCTCCGTTGCCTGGGGTTTCGGCCGCGTGCATTTTCGTTTTCGCTTTATTTTTCGACGTCTTCCGTTTGATTGGCATACTTCCGTTCAACATCATCCGACTGCGATGGCGACAAGAGGCCACGCAGGGTTCATCCGTCGACTCTTTCCATCAGCAATACCTGTTCACTATCGTCAATCTCGTCCAGCTTGACTTCGATAATTTCACGGTCCGTGGTTTGAATTGTGCGTCCGACAAAGCTCGCCTCGATCGGCAATTCGCGGTGTCCGCGATCGATCAACGTCAGCAACCGCACTCGTTTCGGGCGACCATGATCGATCAGCGCATCGAGCGCGGCCCGCACCGTCCGGCCGGTGTACAGCACGTCGTCCACCAGCACCACATCGCGACCTGTGACATCGAATCCGAGATCGCCCGGGTCGACCACTGGACGCGGTCCGCGGGTGGTCAGGTCGTCGCGATAAAAACCGATATCCAGAGTTCCCACGTCAATCGGCTTATTCTCGATTGTCTCCAGCAACTTCGCCAGCCGTTTCGCTAGGGGCACGCCACGCCGGTGGATTCCGACCAGAGTCAGCTTGTCGGTCCCATTATTTTTCTCGACGATTTCATGCGCCAGTCGCACCAGAGTGCGCTCAATCTCCGACGAAGACATCAGGCGGGACTTTTCCCGCAACAATGGGGCAGATTGCATCTCTTTGGCAGTTTTTTTCATCTTCTTCGCTTGATCATACGAGTCCGATTCGCAGCGCACAAGCGCAACCATCACTCGACTTAGGAAAAAGTTCCTGCGCTGCTCCGTTTTTCAGAGCCATTGTGGAATCGGAAGTTTCAAGCGTACGACATCCTGATCAACCAGGTGATGGCAAGGCTGAATTCAAAACAGTTCGAGGCGGTTCGCGCTGTTTTTATGGCTTCCTGGTCGCGTAACTGTCCGTTGTAAGACGGACCACCGCCAAGCTATTGCTGTCCGCCAGACGCATCCCCTCCACTGGCGCCGCCACCTTGTCCCCCCAGGTTCCAGGAGGCAGAGAACAGATTCTGTCCAGCCGAGGGCGACGCACTCAGAATCGGCTCCACGCCAGCTAGCAAGGTACATGCGGTCAGTGAGCCGGGCGCTCCCTGCGTTGCGACGATCATCACCGCCTCGCCATGCTTCAGATCCGACAGTTGAATGACCGGCGTGCCCTGCAGCATCTGCGAAATGTTCTCACCGTGGCGACCGGCACCAGCCCCCGTGGAAACCTGGGTCGGTCCGGACTGCGCCGTCGCAGATCGCATCGCTGGTGCGCCCGCATGGGCCGCCTCTCCGCCGTGTGCAGCACCCTTTTCATGGTTGCCGCTCGCTGGCTTCAGGCGTGCCGCGATCGCTTGCGCCATCGCGGGATCGAGTTTATGCAGCTGGGAGTCGGCATTCAACTGAATGATCACTGGCTTCTTCGTTTTGAAGTCTTTCACCGTCAGCGTATTGGAAGCGGGATCGGTAGAAATTACGGAGCCCGAAATATTGCGGAAGTTCCCGGCAACAATTTCTTCCGCCTGCATTTCGGTGCCGTTCGCGCTCCGATCTCCCCGGGCGCGGAGCTGGTCGCCAGATTGGATTTGATCCAGAGTGGACACCTTTGTGTCGCTGAACTTGATTGAACCTGGTTCGTACATGCGGATCACTGTCTTGGGACTGGTGTGGATCGTCACGGTAGTGTTCAGATGAGCGATCGTCACCGTCCCAGCCGCCGCATCGACAGATTTCACGATTCCACCAACCCCGCGTCGGTGCCAGTCCGCCTCCTCGGCCTGGTGCGCTTTGGCAATATCGGCCTCCCGCATGGCGATCACCGTGGTCGCGGTTGGGCCGGATCCATCGGGAGCGGGCCGTATCGCGATCAGAACGCGATCCCCAACGGCCAAATCCGATAGATGAATGGGCGTCGCACCTGCGATAGTTTTTGCGCCCGGCGTCGTTTCCAGCACGCGCGCTGAATCGGCGACAGTCACGGTGGTTGGGGGGCCAGAATCAGGCTTCACGGTCAGAGATTGACCTTTCACCGAAAGGACCGACCCCACCAGGCGACTTACGGTCGCCGGTTGGGCACTGGTTTGTTGGGCCAGGATGCTGCAAGCGGTAGGCGGCACGACGTCAGTCAGTACGCCGATCAGGACAAGTGAGCCGAGGAACCGGAGTGAGCCCATAGAAAAACTTTCTCCTCGCATATGACAGAAGCAATCTGCAGACGCGTATCTGTTCTAAAGAAGAAGACGGAATGTCCGCTGGAAGGTTTCATGAATCGAGCACATACTATACCTTTTTGAAAGGGTCGGCTATTTCACCCAAGGAGGGAACTTGCGACGCCTGGCATCGCTGAAGCCATTCCTTTTTCCACTTCTGTTGTTCAGTTCTACCTGTGTCTCCTCTCCGTTTCTCGCCGCACAAACGCCGATTCCTGCCGGCGAGACCATTGTGATGATTCGGCACGGAGAGAAACC
>JAJYSL010000062.1 GCA_021793595.1 Acidobacteriota bacterium | reverse complement strand
CTGCAGGGCCTGTCTCTGTTCCGAGTTCAGTTCAACCGCGGCTGCCATTCGCATACCGTGTCGTCCTCCACAGTATGGACGCATCCCAAACATAAACATTATTACTTACGACGCACTACACTAGGAATATTCGATCGGGTTCATTCAGATAGTCGACGCGACGCCTCCGGCCAGCCCAGGGTCAAACGATGTTCAAGAATGCCTGTTCTTTCCCGGCATTAGGGATTTGAGCCGATCCGCCCATGCGGGTTTCGGGGCCTGTTTTGCCGCCGAAACGGCGGCCGGGTTTGCGAGTGGCACAGGCTTTGAAACTCCAGCCGCGGGTTTCGCCCCTGAAAGATTCGGCATGGGCAAGAGCGTTTTGTTTTGAGGACCGCCTTCAGAAGTCCCTTTCGCGGCTGCCGTTCCAGTGTTCGCAGTTCCGGGAACTTTGGCAGCATTCGCCGCAGGCCTCGACGCATCCTGCCACTGCACAATCAGGGATACTCGTCGATTGCTTGGATCGAACGGATTCGACGGAACGCGCAGCATCTGATCTCCATAGCCACGCACCTGCGACACCTGGTTGGGCCCCACTCCACCCTGTTGCAGTACCCGCCGTGCGGTGTTGGCTCGGTCCGCCGACAGCTCCCAGTTCGTGTAATCGCTGTTGCCGACATAGGGCTGAGCATCCGTATGCCCCTCAATGAGCAATCGATTCGGGAGTGCTTTCAATTGGGTTGCGAGAAGCGCGAGAAGCTCGGCGCCTCTCGGGCTTAACTTCGCACTCCCCGTCTCAAAAAACGTGCCACCCTTGTCCTCAATCAGGTCGATCTTCAATCCCTCGCTGGTGATGGTGATGACGATTTGCTTGGAGAGCCTGCTCAGGTCAGTTTGCTTCAGAATGGCTCGTTCGATCTCCTCTTTCAGCTTTTGAACATTTTTCTGATCGATTGAAATGCTTTTATTGGAGCCCTGAATTGTGGTGCCGGTTTCCTGTCCATTGCTCTTGGGGTTGTTGAAATAGCCTGCGACAGCCTTCTTGATTTGCGGCGTGGAATTCATCAGCCACAGAACGATGAACAGCGACATCATTGCAGTGACGAAGTCGGCATACGCCACCTTCCACGCGCCGCCATGGTGGCCGCCATGCGAAACCTTCTTCTTGATGACGATGATCGGTCGAACTGTTTTTCGATCTGGGGCCATGATCCGGTCTCTCTAGGCTGCGGTGCCATCCGCGGGCTTGGCCTCTGTGTTGGGACTCGCTGCTGCCGCCGAGGTTTTCGTACATCCCTTTTCCATTTCGTCAAAGCTGGGGCGAACACGCTCTGGAATCGCTCGCCGCCCCATCTCAATGGCGAGAATCGGCGCCAACCCTTTCAGAAAAGCGAGGATGATGACTCGCAGGACATGCAGGTAGGCATTGTGTTCATCGGCTCCCTTCGTCATGTTGGAGGCGAGCGGCCCGACGAGGCCATAGCACATCAGAATTCCCAGGAACGTGCCCACCAACGCAGCGGCAACCTTCTTGCCGATTTCTTCGGGAGGGCCGCCCAATGACCCCATCGTGATCACGACACCCAGAACGGCTGCGACAATTCCCAGTCCGGGCAGCGCGTCGGCCACGGTGGTCAGTGCCTGGATCGGCTGCAGCGTCTCACGGTGCGCCACTTCCATGTCGAGTTCCATCATCTGGTCCATATCGAAAGGATCGACGCCGCCGGTAATCACTGTTCGCAGCGTGTCGCACACGAATGCCTGGGAGTGGTGATCTTTCAGAAACTCCGGATACTTCTTGAAGATTTCACTAGCCGCGGGTTTTTCTACGTCGTCTTCCACGCCGGTCAGACCGGACCTGCGAACCTTATTGAACAGCTCGAACATCATCTTCAGAGTGCTCAGGTACCGGGCCCTGCTGAATTTCGAAGGGCGCAGCACGCCGACAACGCCGCCGATCATGGCCTTGATAATGTAGACCGGATTGGCGATCAGGATGGTGCCCAAAGCGGCGCCCGCGATGGTCACCAACTCGGCTGGCTGGATGAGGACGAGGATATGTCCTTTCTCCATCAGGAACCCGCCAATCACGGCTCCGAAAACGACGACAATTCCTATGATCGGAAGCATTGCTCTTCCCTCGCCTCAGTGACATGATTGCCCCCCACATATTCGCTGGTTCGCATGGCCTGGCGCGCCCTGTTCAGCAGGCACTGCAGCGTGTCGGTTCCAATCGCAAAGCAGGTTCCAATGCTGAGGGTGAGGGCGATGCGGTCGCCCCACCAACGGAAATCCACGGTCCGCGCCAGTCCAGCCAGCCGGCGCGCATGGTCAGTCAATTGCTCCGCCGAGCGCTCGTGTGCAATGATCAGAAATTCGTTATCTCCCCAACGTCCAATGGTCTCTGCCGGCTTCATTTGACGCAGCAGCGTATCTTCCACCGCACGCAGCATCGCTTCGCATGCATCCCGTCCATGGGTTTTGCGCAGCGACTTGGCTTGATCGACTGTGATCCACAGCAGGCCAAACGGCATGCCGCTGGTTGCCCATTGGTGATGGGCCGCATCCAGCCGGTCTTCCATCTCCGCCTGGCTGGCCTCGATGCCGACACCTTCGCCGCTTTCTCCACGCGGCAATGCATCCACCTCTTCTGCCGGATAAAACAGAAGCACTGCGCCCATGGGAGCGCCCTGCGAGTCTTGTAGGGAGACTTTTCGCAGCATCGCCGGCACTTCATGCCCTAGCTTGTGGTGCATGGCTACCAGAGTGAGGTGTTGCAGGGATGAAATGGCAGATTGCAGCGGTTCTGCAACGGGCTGGGTGAAGGCGAGCCCGCTGACCCGGCCGCCATCGGCCATTCCTGCTTTCAGTCCTGTCTCGGCGCTGGCAACTACCTTGTCACGATCCTGTTGATCGACGCGATACAGTTCTCCGGGACACGGACGGCAGATCACGTCTTGCGCCGTGTAGCCCGTGAGAGCCGCAGCGGCCTGATTCCAGTGCACAACCTTCAACTGTTCATCGAGGATGGCGATTCCCTCCTCCAGCAGGTCGAGTGTCGCCTCCAGCATCGCCATACGATCGCGCATATCCGCCTTGCCTCCGAAGATGCCGGAGCCCCATAGACCTCTTATCGACCGAGTTCAGCGACACTTCACCCGCGGGGGTGGGTTCTGCATGAGAATTGGGGCGCGGCGGACCGAAGATTGGAAGGATGGCCGCAAAGAACCGGGGCAACCGGTCCCGCCCTCCGACTGGCGGAAACGATGGCCCCTGAAGTGTGCGTCTGTTGAAATCGGTTTCGTCGCTGGCACGCTGTTCGCTTCAGCCACCCAATCGCGGCGACTATTCCTGTGATGGGGGCGGGGGGTCGGCGCTGTTCGCTGCCGTCCCTGCATCCAGATTCAAGCTGTTTCTCAGGCGGAAAGCGAGAACGGTTTCCGCTGGATAGGAAATGTCGCGAGTGTTTCCTGTCACAGCCGCGCCCACGGTTCCAGCACCAGCGCCGACAAGTCCACCGATCACGGCGCCTTTGCCGCCGCCGGCCAAGCCGCCAATCAAGGCTCCGCCACCGGCACCGCCCCCCACCAACGCGCCAGTGCGCTTGCCTTTGCCCGTGGTTTCCTGGCTGATCGTGTTGCTGCGGATGGGATAGGACTTGCCATTGACATTCACCGCGGTCAGGCGAACCGCAAGGCTGGCAGCACCCTTGAACTTGCCTGCGGAGTGCGCCGTGACCACAACTCCGCTAACAGCCGAACCTGCCGGTATGACCACCTTTCCGTTGAGGCGAACGGAGTTCACCAGTGTGCCGTCAAAGCGATCTCCGGCGGCGCTGGTTTTCGAACCCAACGGACTCGAAATTCGCGTAGACAGAGAAGTTCCAGCAGGAATAATCCGCGGCAATCGCGGCGGAGTTGGAGCCGTCCGCACGGGCGCAGGCGCTGGCGGTGTTGCCGAGGACGCCGGCGTGGCGGCCGACGCGGGAGTTGCCGGTGAAGATGGCGCGGGCACAACGCCGGTTGCCGACTGGCCAGGCGGAGGCGCCGCCTGTTCCGTCTTTGGCGTAGGCTTTCTGCACGCCGTCAGGAACATCGAAAGTGAGAATGCGATTCCAAGGACAAATGCGACGCGAGGTTGATAGCTGGTCATGACTGCTCTCCGTTCGTTCGTGGATGAGTCGGGGATGTTGGCGGGGGAAGAAGAGTCGCCTGCATTCTCAGGTTCCCTGTTCGTCTTGTCAACCGGAGAATTGATAGGGTGAAAGGCGTCGGCGCCAATTGCTCCGGCGCATCTTTGCCACCATCGCTTCGATGATTGGCTCGCGCGGTCTATGGCTCTACTCGAGAGATTCCCCGCCCTAACGTTGCGCCCGCTTTTGCCGTGGCCCAAGGCATGCTTTGGCACTCGCAAAACGATTCTGCGGCGGGTCAATCGCAGAGTCGTTTGCTTTTTCGAATTCTCAGGTGCACTGTCAGCTGGAGGGAGGCGCACTGCCTCGGACAAGAGTATCCTCGCCTATGTTTTGCACCTGCGGAAGATTGGACAATTCGACTGCATTAGGATCGGACAACCTCCCCCTTGCACTCTGGATGGTTGCACTGGCAAGTCAGCTCGGTCATATTCCGGGAGTTTTTGCAGTGATCGCCGCAATAATCCTTTCCATCCGTGGTCGTGCAGTTACAGGCTGGGTGCTTGCATTTCTTCGGCTGTGCCATATTGCCCCCTCGGTCGCGCGCTTGCCGCGACGCAGGCACTCGATTCACCAGAGTGAATCCAGGATGCCCTCGTTGCTAGGATGCGAGCGCCTGCCAGAGCGAAACCGTCAAGCAAAAATAGATTTAAGTTTATGAAACAGGATTGTGTTCGGAGAGGCATTCCAATCCGCTGCTTCGCGTGGGCGTGCTGCCGGGCAAAGAAACGGGACTTCGCCGCGTGTCTCAGGTGAGGAGAGATACGCGCGAACAACCGTGCCTCGGAGCAAAATCGGCACGCGCACGAGTCGCGTAGATGCGGCGACCATGCAGGCCATCAGCAAAGCTGTGAGCGGATTTTTAGGGCTGTGAGCGGCCCTCCCAGGTCTCAAAATCCAGACCTGGGGCACCCAGATTCGAACTCTGCCCCCACTCAAGCCAACACTCTTTGCGATTTCTTAATTCCGCGGCATACTTGTAAACAGAAGGCATAAGAAGGTAAGGCGTGAGCAGATTCAAGCCAATCATCCGCCCGGTGACATCAACGATCCGCCCGTTGGTGCGCCATTCGCATATTGTGCCCCGATTTTACCTAAACAAGTTTGCCGACACCGCGAAGTTCGCCTTCCAGTATGTCCCAGGTCGTGATCCGCAACGGCGATCGACCAAAAGCCTCTCATCTGAAGAGGACTATTTCGAGTACAGAGTGAATGGTGAATTAACTGCAAATCGGTACGAAAACTGGTTCCAGAGACTCGAGACCGATGCTGCAAAGATCTATCCTATAATCCACGACGAGAAGACGCTTACCGGCGAACAGGAGATCGTGTGGTCATCGTTCGTCGCAACTGTGTTCCTGCGTTCCCGTAAGGTGCGCGAGCAGTTCGTCCCGAGACTGACTCGGATGATGGATGCAGAGAATTTCGACAGCGACGAACAGATCAGGGAGATGCAGTGCGAACTTCTGAGACAGGGAATCTTTGTTGACTCAGACGACATGCGCGCAAAGGTTCGGCAGACTTTGGCAGAGATGCGTGCGCCTGCATTCGGTCAGCTTGCCGGAATTGAAGACAGCGCCAAGATGATTACGAAGAACATTATCGAAAAAGAGCGTTGGTTCATTTTGGAGGTTGCGTCCGGCTGCGAGTTCGTGACATCGGATTGTCCGGTTCAAACTTGGGCCTTGAATGGACCCAAATCTCCTGTAACCATGGGTAGTGGATTCGGCCATCAGAATACAGCAATAGTGTTCCCTCTCTCGCCCACACGGCTGTTTTTCGCCGCCAATGGCGTCCGCTGGGCAAGCAAAGTGCTCAGCATGGAAGATACTGTCAAAGTTAATACTGCCACCGTGCAGTTTGCGCATCGGGCCGTCTACGCACTGAGCAGAAGTGCAGAGATTCAAGCCCTTGTAGATCGTGAACTGAACAAGTACAGATTCGGCGAGAATTGCTTTATCCCAACGAAGCCACAGTCAAATTGAGGCGATCAACGACGAGCAAAAAGAAATTTGTTGGCAAGAAACCGAGCCGAAAACGGGTGTCGCGTGCCATTTCATCCGTACCCCGAGCAGCATTGAGCTGGCGCTGGGCGCACTGACAAGGTTTTTCGGGAAGACAACGAACCTACTGACAATACTTCCATTTCAGGCAGTGAGTTTATTCTTGCGGACGCGGAGATGAATTCCCCTTTATGTCCTGCATTGTCAAAGCCGAAAAGAAAGCCAATCAATCCATCCGGTAATCTGGGTATTACAAGCGTGGATTCTAGCCGTATTCCCTACGATGACTGTCTTTGTCGTTGGTGACATTCCGCTATACGGATAATGGACAACACATCGCTAGAATGGGTGGGTGGCGCACAAGCATAACTGGAAGCGGCGGATGGCGTTGGCGGTGTTGCCGCCGTTGGGGGCGATTGTGTTTCGGCTGCTGGGGATGACGCTGCGGTTTGAGGACATTGGCGCGCCGGGGACACATGCGGACGACCATCCTGAGACGCGCGTCTACTGCCTGTGGCACCGTTCGCTGCTGTCGATTGCGCATCACTTTCGCAAGCGCAGGATCGCCATCCTGATCAGCCCGAGTTTTGATGGTGAACTGATCGCGGCCATGATCCATCGCGTGGGGTATACGCCGGTGCGCGGGTCGAGCTCGCGTGGCGGCGCGGCGGGGCTGCTGGGGATGCAGCGGGCGCTGGAGGCGACGAACGGCACGCGCTGCAACTATGCCGCGTTCACCAGCGATGGCCCGCGCGGCCCGGTCTACCATGCCAAGCCTGGCGGAGTGAAGCTGGCGCAGCAGGTAGGCGGCGGGGTTGGCATCTTTTATGCGGCGCCGGACCGGGCGTGGACGCTGCGGTCGTGGGACGGATTTCTGATTCCCAAACCGTTTTCGACCATTGTGATTGGCTGGCAGCCGCCTGTTCCGGTCGAAGGGGCATTGGGGGGGGGCTCAGCGATAGAAGGGATCGTGGAACGGGCACCGACGGAGGAGGGTGCGCTGGAAGCGGCGCGGCTGGCGGTGGAGCAGGCGCTGGAGCGGGCGCGGCACGAGGTGGAAGAGCATATTGCGCAGAAGCGGCTTCGCACTTGAAGTCGCCCCATCGCAAACCAGAAGAGCCACCCGGAGAGATGCAGGCCTTTCAGAGAATGAAGGTAAAAAAAGTAAGACGTGTGTCTATCGTCTCAATCGGGCACACCGCTCCAAAGTGAGGGAGATCCTCGCTGCGGAGCTAGAATTCTGCGTAGGGATTGTTGGCTGGCGTTGCCCATTTTCTCCACATGGCAGGCTCGGCGAGCATTTTGATATAAACGCCCCCCACCACCGAGCGCGCTTGAAAGCCGACTTTCTTTCCTGTGATCGTGTCGTACCAATCCGTCATTGGAACCCGATCCGGCGTTTCATTCAGGAATTTATAAATAGGACGAATGAATAACTGAAAATCCGCTGGATTTGTGGCCAGCGTTGCCGTCCATGTTTCCCAGTCCAGCTTCGTATAGGTCGCGCGATTGTCCAGCGGCAGACCGTATGGGTGGAGTTGCGTTTTGTAAAATGCGATCTCCTTGCTAGCGACCTCCGGTGGAAAAAGATTCAATCCTAATATCCGGTCCCACACCAGATTGTATTTCTGGCTCCATGTTCCGGGCTTGTTGAAGGCAAGCTGGGAATGATCGCCGGCATCGGCCATTTTGACCCATTGATTTGCCATGCTTGCGGCCGCCGACCGATCATGCGCCGCAGCTTGTGTGTCTCCCAGATTTTGAGCCAGTTGCGCATACGCGCCCAAGGCCTCAATCGCTTTGATGGATAGATTTGCGTTGTGAGCCAGGTGCCCCGCAAAATCATCCGTGCAGAGCTGGTTTTCTGGGTCGAGCCCATGGGCCATCAAGTACTGCGCCCATTTCGTTAACAGCGGCCAATAGCGTCGTGCAAGCTCGACATTGCCCTCGGCATGTTCGGTAGCCGCAACCAGCAGGATGATATCTCCGGATTCCTCCACCGGCATCTGATCGGCTTCGCTTGCTTCTCCGCCCCCGTACTGCTGACCGTTCGCCAGCGGATACACGCCCAGGTCGTGCGGCGCAAAAGGAAACTTCCACCTCGGCATCTCCGCGTATCGTAGTACCGGCTCTAGCTGCGCCTCAACCAACTTAGGATTCAACAGCAGGAACATCGGCGCACTGGGATAGATGACATCGACAGTGGAGATGGAGCCATTGCTGAAGTCTTCCTTGGGCATGAAAAATGGCGTTCCATCGCTGTTCTCCACCAGCTTTTGCGCGGCAATCGCCTGGCGGAACGCCAGCGTTGCGATCGCCGCATACTCCGGGCCACCCACCTGGACCAGATCCGTTTCCAGTGCAGCGTCATAGTTCTTCGCGCGCGCTTCAAGCGCCGGATATTGCTGCTCCGCAGCCTGCAACATTCCGGAAAATGTCGGGAACTCGGTCCTCCAATAAGGGAGCAACTTCCTTTCCATGTACTCGACGGAATACACATCGTTGTAGGCGAGCAGGATATGGCGTGTGACGGGCGCGGCACCGACGCTGCCCAGCGGGAGAACGACATTCAAAGCAGGTGCCGGCGGATAATGGCTCTGCGGAGTTCGCACGCCTTCAATATCGTCGGATTCCGGCAGGTTTCCCGTCAGCAAAAAATCATCGCGATAGCTTCGATTGCCCGCTGTCAATTCGGCGTTTTCGTTCTGCGGAATAGCAATGTAAAACCACCCCCAGTTGATGCGGACATTGTCGCCGAAGCGCTGCAGTACAGGCTGCGCCTGTGTGCCAATCCGCAGCAGGTCGAGTCCCCTGATTTTTCCGCGTGACCAGAGAACTTTTTCGCCGGGGTCGTTTGTCGCCAGTGTTCCTGCAGCGTCGAAATACAGAGAGACATGATGGTTGCGCCCGTCGCGCGATTTCGCAGCCCAGGTCAGGTACGTTACCGGACGCGCCATAACTTTCATGTCTTCCGGAAATACCGGAGAAAAGAACTCGACACGCAGTTCGATCTCCGGACTTGTCATTTCTACGATCGTGCGTGTTGGCGTAATTGTCTGGCTCACTTCATCCAGCGCTGGAATTTTCTGACCTTGTCCGCCTTCGGCGCCAAGAAAGCGATAATATTTGCCATCGACCCGAACAATTCCATTCATCTCCTGGATTGCGCCCGTCCAGTGCTTGGTTGGAATGTCGGTCAGCTTGTCCGCCATGGACCAGATGTTGAAATAAGGATCGTGTGTCACCAGAGGAGTGGCGGGGGGGCGCAACGGCGCTGGAGATAACTGGGCATGGGAATTCACAGTTATCGAGAGTACAGTGATAGCGGCAAATACGAGGAGCAATGACCGGAGAGTATTGTGACTCTGCACCAATTCCATCCCTTCATTAACATGGATAGCTTGAATATTGTTCAAGCCCCGGTTTGAACGAAAATCAATGGTCAGTATGTCACACGTCCCGCGCTGACGTTGTAGGATTGCGTGGCCGAGCAGACGTGTTTGATTCAGAAAACAGCTTGCACGCCAGGAAAGATTCGCGTGGAAGATGTTCATCCCCGTTCTGTCCACGATTGCCTGATCGAGAGGCTGCTCGAGCCGAAGGATCTATTTGCTTCTTGGCCGAGAGATTTGCATACGCAGCCAAACACTTCAATAAGTGAAAGCACTGGGAGCAGTGGAATTGTTAAATACCTCTTGATCTATACTACGGGTGGTATAGACCAATCAACCTTTATCGGGTTGCACACCCTACCTGCGATGGGAAGTGGATCAACACTGAATGGGCATGATATTTTCAATGCACGGATCAAAATTTATGCCTTGAAGTTGTTGCGTTACGGCCCAGAAACGGTAAGGTGTCATGCGTCCTCTGCCGAAAAGACCACCTAAGATGACTTCGTCTGCCGCTTCGGCAGCCACGTTTGATAAGCGAAATATCATACCTCTCTATTCCCAAATAGAGCAGTCCATCATGGAGAAGATCAAGAAGGGAATCCTGATGGAGGGCGAATTGCTGCCGTCTGAACAGGACTTGGCGCGATCGTATAACGTGAGTCGGATGACCGCACGGCAGGCGCTGCATGGGCTCAAGCAAAACGGCTACGTGGTCACCGTTCGGCGCAAAGGCACATTTGTCACCACCCCGAAGATAGAAAAAACGCTGATTTCGCTGCAAGGGTTTTCCCAGGAAATGCGGGGCGCCGGTATGAGGCCGAGTTCCATTGTCCTTGAGCACGGTTTGATTGCACCGCCGGTGGAGATCGTCGAACGTTTGCAGTTGCAAATGGATGAGAAGGTCTTCAGGATGCGGAGATTGCGTCTGGCCGACAAAGTGCCGATTGCAATCGAAGTTTCCTACACGCCAGGAGAGGTTTTCCGTGGCATCGACACGATCGATTTCGAAAAAGAATCTTTGTATTCTGTGATGCAGAATCGATATGGAGCTTCCATTGGATGGTCGGTCGATGTCATCGAAGCAGCGAAGGCAACTGTGGAAGAAGCTCGCCTCTTGACGGTACCGCGCGGGTCCAGCATCCTTTCGATCACACGCATGGTGATGTCGCCCGAAGGACGCCCTATCGAAGCCTGTTTCTCGCGCTATCGCAGCGACCGCTATCGCGCTATTGTCCGCATTCCACGGTAATGGCTCTAAGGCCGCAACGGCCCGTTTTGCAAATCTCCCCGGAAACGCAGCATATTCTTGCAATTCAGTCGGGGTTCGGACCTGTTTAGGAGTCCGGACGACGCAACTGTGCATATCTTCTCTTGATCTTCCTTGACAATTCGTCGGCATTGGCATACCAAAGGTCTATACCAAATCTGGTCTATACCAAAGAAGTTTGATTGTTCACACCCGGGCGTGTAAGCAGATCTGGGTGAGTGGAAACCAAAACTATGGGGGCTGTTGAAAATCATGATCACCAGGAAATCTTCAGGGAATTCCGCTGTTATGTGTCCATTTCGCGCGATTCGTTGGCGAATGCTTGCCATGTTGCTGATGGCTGGTGTGCTGCTGGGCGTATCGCCCGCGGTTGCGCAAACCATTACCGGTGCGATTCGCGGAACCATCACCGATCCCAGCGGGGCAGTCGTTCCCAAAGCCACAGTGACCGCGACCAACGTGGCTACCGGCGTTGCCAGCTCTACCGTCACTGATCGTAGCGGTGCCTACAATTTCCAGTTTTTGCCCATTGGGGAATACTCGATCTCCGCAACCAAGTCCGGATTCGCCACCTCGTCGGTTCCCCCATTCGGTTTGCAGATCGACCAGATTGCGAAAATCGACGTTCGGCTGGAAGTCGGAAGGGCTTCCACCACAGTGAATGTGGCTTCCAGTTCGTCTCCCATTATGCAGACGCAAAACTCCACCATGGGGACAACCATCTCCGCCAATACCCTGGCCAGCGTTCCGTTGAGCGGACAGAACTTTCAGAGCGCGGGCATGTTTGTGCCTGGCGCGGTGAACCCTACCTACAGCAACATGGGCTCCTCCGAAGGCACAGAACGCGATACCGACTCGACCACCCAGCCTTCCTTCAACGGCAATCGAAAGCAGGGGAACAATTATATTCTCGACGGCGTTGAGATCAACGAGACCCTCAACAACCTGGTCGGCTACAACCCGGCCCCGGCCGCCCTGCAGGAAATGCGTGTCATTACCGCGAATGCCGACGCCGAATACGGAGACGTGAACGGCGGAGAAATGCTGCTGGTCACCAAGGGTGGGACCAATCACATTCATGGCAGCGCTTATGAGTACTTTGAAGACCAGAACCTGACCGCCAACACATGGAGCAATAACCGTGCGGGCGTTCCCAAGGGCGTCTTTCACCAGAACCAGTTTGGCGTAACTGGCGGCGGTCCGATCATCAAAAACAAACTCTTTATTTTCGGCGACTATGAAGGATTTCGGAACAATGCTAGCGGTCTGGGTTCGGCCAGCGTCGCTACGGCCAAAATGCGGACCGGGGACTTCTCCGAACTTTTGCCGCTCGGCATCCAGTTGTACAATCCGGATCCATCAGCAACCAACCCGACCGGTGGATATGCGCTTGCTACCCCTTACCTCAATAACCAGATTCCGGTCAATAATCCCGTAGCGCAATTTTTATTTTCACCCGCCAACGTGGCCCTTTATCCGCTGCCGAATCGGACCCCAATCTCAGGTACCGCCGATCTGGCCAACTATCAGGCGCCCACTGCATCTACCATCCACAATAACCAAGGCGATGTTCGCGTCGACTACCAGGCCGGTCTAAAGGATTCGTTGATGTTCCGCTACTCCGATGGCGATGCCTATGACCTGACCCCCAAAGTCGCCCTCCCGGTCACTTTCCCGAGCAATAACGATTATCCGTTCCACAGTGGCGTAGTCAACTGGGTGCATACCTTTTCTCCGTCTCTGGTCAACCAATTCCGGGCTGGAATGTCGCGGGTCGAATGGGATACCGGAGTTCCCACCGACCTAAGCGGCCAGTTTGGCACGACCGGCAACACCAAGGTGGGAATTAACTTCCCCAAGCAACCTTACCCGGGTTTCACGTTGATGAACTTTGCCACCTATGAAAGCAATGTTGGGACAGCTGCTATCGTCACCACTTTCGTGGACAATATCTTCGACTATGGCGACGATCTGATCTGGCAGCACGGAAACCACATTACCAAATTCGGAGTCCAGATCGCTCGCTATCAACAAAATAGCTATTACGCGGGGAACGCCGGAGCCAATGGGCAGTTTTATTACGACAACTACTACACCGCGAACACGACGACAGGCGTGAACAATGGCGGGGGCTACGGGTTTGCGGACTTCGTCCTCGACCAGTCGGACGGAACTGCGAAAGGCGGCGTCGCCGGGCCCAGCGGCCAGCGCCAGTACCGCGATGCGTTCTATGTACAGGACGACTGGAAAGTCCGGCCTACTGTCACCGTGAACCTGGGTCTGCGCTATGGATATGACCAGCCCATCTATGAAGTGAACAATAAAGAAGTGAACGTCAACTTGAACGATCCTGCTTCGTGTACAAGCGCTGTGGACGCTAGCAATCCTTGCCTGCAGTTTGCCGGGAAAAACGGCAATAGCCGCGCCCTCTACAATCCGTACTACAACGAGTGGATGCCACGCATTGGCTTCGCCTGGCAGATGCGTCCCAAATTGGTGCTGCGCGGCGGCTATGGGATTACAGACTTTCTGGAGGGCACGGGCGCCAACCTGCGATTGACGCAAAATTATCCCTTCCTCTCGCAGTTTTCCAACTCGCCGCTCACCCCGACGGCAAACACGCCCGGAACTCCGTTGAGCGTGACACAAGGCTTTGCCGCAGCCGGCGCAGTCACAAAGCAAACGCAATATAGAGCGTGGGCCAAGAACCTGCGCCCCACTGCCGTTCAGCAATTCAATCTGACAACACAATACTTGATCAATAATCAGACCAGCGCTCAGGTGGGTTATGTGGGAGAAATCGGCCAGCGCCTGATCGTGCCGGCAGCGTACAACCAGTGGCCTTCTCCCTGTACATCGAATTGCACAAACGCTCCCTTCTACAACCTGGTGGGACAGTACGGCTCCATCGTGGCCACGATAACCGAGGGCGTTGAAAATTACAACGCTTTGCAGGCGGTGCTGCATCGCCAACAAACCAACGGTTTGGAGTTCACGCTGAACTATACATGGTCAAAGGCGATGACCAACAACCCTGGTTTTTATGGCGACCCTGGCGTCGCCGCCAACAGCCCCTACTGGCAGGATAGATTCCATCCCAAGGCTGACTATGGCGTCTCCGGGTACGACACCCGACAGGCTGTGAATGGCATCATGGTGTACGAACTGCCGTTCGGACGCGGGCGGAGATTCGGCGGCGACTGGAATCGGATCACCGATGAGGCCCTGGGCGGATGGAGGCTGTCCGGCGATGTCATCCTGTACTCCGGTTTCCCAATTACCATTGGCAGCCCCAACTATGCCCACCAGAACTCTGGCTCGGCCCGCGCCAATCAATACCGGCCCATGAAGATCGTGCATCGAACCACGGATCATTGGTTTGGTACCGATCCGTCCGCCAATCCTTGCACCACCGGTACGGACAATGGGACATGCGCTTACGGTGTGGAAACCCCGAACCGGTTCGGCACCGCGCATGTCAATACGGAGCGCGCCCCGGGCTATCGCATCATCGACCTGTCACTGTTCAAGTCGTTTCAGACCTTCAAGCAGCAGGACTTGGAGTTCCGCGCGGACGCTTTCAATGCGTTCAACATGGCCAGCTATGCGGCGCCGGCTTATACGCTCGCATCCCATGGCGTGCCGGCTGCAGACTTTCCGAATGGCTCGATTTGGGGTCTGATCACCAGCACCCTGTCACCAGCTCGGCAATTCCAACTGTCCCTGATTTACAGGTTTTAACTTCTACGCCATTCCGGGACCACAGGCATCGTAGCCCCGGAATGGGCATCTCAGCCGTGAGCCGCAACAACGCGGTTCGCGGCTGGCAGGTCTCCGGTCGTAGTTAAGCTTTCATCCGCATTACTGCCCACGTGGAAGACGCGTGGGTCCGCAGCGCGAGGAACCATTCCCGCAGGATCCATTGACCGGGTCACGGAAGTATGAATGCGAGAGTCAACCAGAGATGGTACGTGTAGCGATAGCAGAATAAAGGGAGCAAGCGCTCAACTTCTGAAAGCCCAGCCAGAAGAATCCGCTCGATCAACTGCGATACACCACCGGCGGGGCAAAAATCTCTGGAAACAATGAACGCTTTATCGGATAGAGCCGGCCAAGAGAATGCCGTTCTTCGTGCCTTAAGCGCTGGCTCATCAACATGTTGGAGGCGCAAAAGGCTTTCTCAAGCTCAGACTTCACGCATTATCCGGGCTAGTGCGCTTTCTTTAGAATGTCTTCCGCATAGTAATTGACGACGCGAGCTTGATCGCGCAGCATCTCGTTGTACGCGCTTTGCAGCAGGCGAGAGCGGCTATCGTGTAGTTGCTGACGAATCATCTGCTGCACGCGAGGATCGCTCAAAGGATGTTGTCCTGCCGGTTCGATTGCAATCAGCTTGCAGATCATGTACGCCGCGGGCTGCTTGGATGCGCCTTGCGTGATGGGCAGCACCGGGGTGATCTGGCCCGGCTGCAGTTTGCTGACGGCAGCATAGATCTCCGGTTCGGACTTGAGTTGCGACGCCGGGACAAAGCCCATGTCGCCTCCACTGGAAGTGGTTTCCGGCGCTTCGGAATAATTGATGGCGAGCTGGGCGAAATCGGCACCCGTTTCCAACTGATTATGCAAAGCATTAATCTTCTTGCGCGCTTCCTCGTCATTGCGCGCTTTGCTGTTTTGCCGGTTTTCGACGCGCACGTTTGGATTCGGAGTGACGACGATCTGTGCCAGGTGGTACTGCGGCTCAATGAGATTAAAGTCTGCTTGATGCAGATTGTAGAAATTGGCGACGTCCGCATCGGTGATGTTGATCTTGGATTCGATCTCTTTGTTCATGACCTTTTCCATGGTCAGATTCAGCCAGATATCGCGGCGGACATCTTCCAGGCTGAGGCCCTTGGCCTTCAACTGCTCGTTGAACTGCTGCTCGGTGTAGGGAGCTTTCAGCTGCGCGATCTTCGCGTCGACCTCGGCGTCGCTGGCCACCAGGTGCAATTTTTCCGCTTGCTGGCGGATCACTTCCTCGCCAACCTGCTGATGCAGGATTTCCAGTTTCAGCATCGCGGCTTCGTCGGACGTGGGCTGCTGCTGTCTGGAACTGATCTGGTTCTGGTAGTACTTGTTCACTTCCGATTCCGTAATCGGATGACCGTTCACCGTAGCCCAGACATCCGGATTGGGCATGCGCTTGCAACCCGCGAACGAAGCAAAGAAAAGAGCGCCAGTCATGGCGACGGTACCGATCTTGGCGCTACGCTGCAGGGCCATTTTTAGGGGCCCGCGAGAGAATTCTGCGGTGGTGGGATTCGACAAGGTCTGCATGATGAGGTTCAATCAGTTCTCCATTCACTTAGAACAAAACCAGTTCGACTACGTCCTGGCTTGTTCCATTCAAGATCGCCGCATCTTTACGGTCGCGTCGATTCCAGCGTTGCGGCTCCTGGAACATTTTTCCTGGCTTTTCTCTGCCTGCCTGGTTCACGTTACTTCCGGCCATTCCATGTTCCAATCGCTCTGTGGATTCGACGGTCTCTGGTGCGTTCACACGTCTGCCATGTCGGCTGCTAATCGCCCGGCGCAGTACCGGGTGTGGCCGATGTGGAGTTGTTGTCTGGGGGCGGCACTTCTCCGGCATCGCGAATGGCGCGATCAACAATAGTCCAAAGCATCGATTGCGAGATAGCCCCGGTGGCACGCTCGCCGTTGACGAACAGGGTCGGAGTTCCATCGACTCCCAGCGCGTCGCCCTGCTTCATGGAAGCGCGAACCCCCGACTCATCCTGCTTGGAGATGCAAGCCTGCAGCTTCCCCATGTCGACATTATCGCGTTTTCCTTCGGCCAGGGTTAAATCGTCCACCTTTTTGACGCTGGCGGCCACATTCTGCTGTCCGCGCGCGCCGGAAATCTCGTCACTTTGTGAGTGGAGGGTGTCGACCAGGTTCCAATATCCGGTAGGACTTTGATCCGCCAGACAATTCACATCGACAGCGGCATGCATTGCCCAGGGATGAAGTTGCACCAGCGGAAAGTCCAGATAGATGTAGCGAACCAGGTTTCCGTAATGCTGTTCCGTTCCGGGAAATAGCACCTCATGCATGCGCGCACAGAACGGGCATTCCAAATCGTCGAAGTTAACAATGGTCACCTTGGCCTTGGGGTTGCCGCGGATGGGGCGACCAAGCACATTGATCCCCGAGCCGGGCGTCTTGGTCAGGTCAAACTTCTCCAGCCGCGCCAGCGTGTTGTTGTCCTTCGAAATCAGAAAAACCGTGGTCTTCTTTTGGGAGCCGTTGCTGAAGGTAACGGGCAACGTATCGAATCCGGCGATGTCGCTCTTGCTTCGATCACCCAAGGTCACCGTGTAATCCGGCGGAACATTATATTGGGAGCGAATTGTCAGCTCAATCCGTCGATCGAGCTTCGCCTGAAGGGCGGTACTGGCGGTCGGGGTCTGCGCTTTGCAGCCCACTCCGGCAACCAGGATACAAGCGAGTAAAAAACGAGATATGCGCAACGAGTTCCCCAGGCGATGGATGTAACTCCATTATCACACGCAGAACGGTATCGCGGGCTTGGTTGGCAGCAAGGAAAGAGGTCAGTCCATAGATTCCGCTTGCGTTGAAAAATTCGGGCGATTTCGCGTGTTGAGGTGGGGATTTGTCGGTCGCGTTACGCGCCGACGAGTGCGACCAACATGCAACGCTCGTGCCGCTACGCAAAAAAAGAGGGCGATCGCAGTTTCTGCCGCGGAATGATGGGGTCGCTTTAGAAGAGACGCTCAGCACGGACCAGGCTGCCGACCGCGGCTACGCCCGACAACGACAGGTTGAAGGTAGTCGACGTCTCATTGCGAACGGTCCCCAGCGCGAAACGCTGGACCTCCACCGTAAGGCCGCAGCAATTACGATTGTAGGTAGCCTGTATACCGCCATACTCGAGCGCGCGACCTTCCAGCGAGAAGTTGCCTTTTGCTGCCGCACTAAATCCCGGCTTGGTGATAGCGCCGTAGCCTAGAAGCAACTGCATCTGGTTATAGTTCACAAAATTGGCGGGTTGGGTCGGCGGCTCGGGCGTTTCGCCCACAGCATTCAACAGCGAATGACCGAGTCCGGAAAAGAAATTGCCATGCCGGTAGTCGGCGAACACATTGCTGGCGGCCCAGCGACCAGCTTTAGTGTCGTAGTCGGCGGCCCACTCCAGATCGGTGTTGAAGCTGGGCGCCACTCGCAGTCGGGAGACGACCGGCGAGACGTCGCGCGGTGCGGTTATGTAATCGACTCCGCTCATATCCAGAGTGGTCGTGAATATGTTCCGGCGTCCGGAAATGACCGCGTTGCCGAACGTTGGATCGATGAAATATTTCTGTCCGACAAACCAGGAGAGCCACTCCCGTGAAACTTCTCCGCAGCTATGATTCGACGGCTCCATTTGTTCTGCTTGTCCTGCGTCGGGAGAGTTTTTTCCGCACGGCGTGGGATGCAGTCGCTTCAGGAAAAGCCGCTGCGTCAGTCCATATTCCACTTCATTGGTGTCGCTGTAGATGTCGGTGGCGTCGAAGCGGGGAATCCGATTGAAATTGCTGACTCCGGCGACATAGCGATAATTGATTTCCGGCTCAATCGTATGCCGAAGCGCAATTCCGAACCGATTCGCCAGATAGGGACCGTCAAAATCACGCTCCAATACAGGAGGCAGAATTTGCAGGTCGCCTTCCACGGCGGCACGATTGATGGAAGCATTTATCGCGGTGGGTACAGCATCTTCGCCTGGCAGGGCACCTGTGGGACGGGGGGGGGCGTTCGCCGGCACGGGACCCAGCAACTGGCTGTGCGAATAACCTGTCTCGCGCACTCCGAGGGTGGGGCGAATGGTCCATCCATCGGCAATCCAGGGCATCGTGACGTGCGGAAACAGATCGAATCGGCCCACGTGGTGGGACTGATAATACGGCTCCGATCGAGTCAGAAATCCAAAGCTGCCCTCACCGCCCCCCAGCACTCTCGATGAGCCCATTTCACGGTCCACGGCGTCGAATTCAACCCGCGGCACATGCAAAATTCGTATCTCATCGCCCGATGTGTCGCTGGCATAGTTTTCATAGCGTTCAGCATCGAAGCTGCTGGCGAAGCCGTCTTTTTCGTGCGTCAGAAAAGCCCACGACTTCACTTCAGAAGAGACGGACTGCGAAAAGTTGGGCGCAAAGATCTGGCGGTACACGTAGGAACTGAGATACTCCGCATTGGTGACAAAGCGCGTATAGGACGTCATGTCGTGACGCGCCGTCACAATCGTATCCTGTCCACCTTGATCGGCGTAGTTGAATAATGCAATGCCTCTGTCTTCTACGCCGTTATACAACCCGTGGACAAAGTCATGGCCTAACCCCTTGTAGCGAAACTCGGCGTTCTGCTCCCAGCCGCGCAGGGAGTAATATTGAAGGCCCACCATCAAATCTGCACTGCGGTTGATGACCCAGTAATATTGTTCGCCAACCACGGTACCTTTGATGCTGGAGCCGACCTCCAACGCGGGAATCAGGAAGCCGGATTGGCGGCTCGAAGTATCGACGCCGTGGGTGACATACGGCAAGAACAAAAGGGGTTTATTCAACACCTGGAAATCTGCGTATTTGGCTTTTGCCGTCCCATTGTCGACGACGATCTGGTGAGCGAGAATGCGCCAGTCGGGCTTGGGCAGGCGGCAGGAGGTCATGCTGCCACCGATGAGCTCGTAGCTATCCGGACCCTTCTTGATGAGTTCCCCGGCTCTGATCAGGAATGGATTCGTCGATGTGTACAGGCTTCTGTCGCTGGACGGAGGAAGCCCAAATATTTTGGGAATGTACTCGTTCGCTGTCGAAGGAGCGTGGATCACACCCACGGATCCAATCACATCATAGAAATGGCCTGTCTGCCGATTCAGATTGACGGTGCCGTGGTCGGCGGCGAAGTCTTCGTGATCGGGGCCGCCCGTGACCTGCAGGTGGCCTTCGGCTGTCACCTCTCCGGTAGCGGTGTTGTAGGTGGCATGGTCGGCGAGGATCACATAGTCTTCGTAGTCGATTTCTACTCCACCTGATAAGTCGTACATTTCGCCGCGGTGCTCCTGATGATTTGCATGGATGGTGACCGGGACACCGGTGGGCGGCGCTGGGATAGGCTCCGCAATGGGAAGATTTTCCGTCGCAGACTGTGGCGCATTGGGAAGATTTGTGTTGGATGTCGGAGCGGCGTTGGACACATCCTGTGATGCGGTTGCAACTGAATTCTGGCTGGAAGTCGTGGGCGCATCCGACTGGCTTTTTGCAGCGGCAAACGGGATGAAATGGATTCTGGATCGACCCGACGGAAGCCGCATGGTCAATGCCTGTGCATTCATTCGCACATGACAAAACGCGAGCAGCATGGTACAGATACAAACACGGGTTCTCATGGGCCGGAACACTTTCAGTGTAAACGTTCCTGCAGCAATGAAAATTTTGGCCGATGTTTTCTGACCCCGCCGCTCTGGCACCCATACAATCCTGGTCGACGACGCAATCGTGTTGCTTGCAGCGCGTCCGCCCTTGTTTGCCCTCTCCGCGATTCTTCCTTCTTAAACCGAATTGAAATTCGTTTTTGCGGTGAGATAGAACTGCGCCTGCGGGTTGCATCTCTATTTGAAGCAAACATGCAGGCAAGCAAGCAATTTTTTTGTGGAAATTGCACTGATAATAGGGCTATATAATAGGAGATAAGGGTGAGTCCAGCATTGTCCGCGCCACAGTCTTCACTAGTCGCTCAGCAGCAACTGCTGAGCGACGATTGGAAACACGAGATTACGGAGCGTCTTGATCGTTATCGAGCGCACCGCCC
>JAJYSL010000462.1 GCA_021793595.1 Acidobacteriota bacterium | reverse complement strand
GCCGGGAACCTTTGAGCATATCCGCGTTGTTGGGGTGCATCAGATTATTGTCATGGCATGTAGTTATTCCAAAGCTACCAAACTCCCAGAATGGATCTGACCGCTGCTCGTTAGGATTCTTGGTTTTACTGTAGGGACGCCGCAAATGCACGATGAAAACGCGATCCGCTCGCATCTTAATTGTTCCTCTCTAAAAGAGTTATGTCTTGCGACTGAAACCATCTGTAGAATCTCTCAGCGTTATGGAATGCAGGAGGAACAGCACTACGTTGAATGTAACCATTCTTGACCGTCAGACCTCCCCAAGCGTCTTCTATGGGAGAACAAACCCGATATGCATTTTCACGCCACTCGCCAATGGGAATGCATCGATCAAAACGGCCAGATACACCACTTTTACCGCGTACAACTACATCATTCTCGCTAATGATAGTCCAACGAGTATGCGCATTTTCATGCCGTTTTTCCGACGGCACACTATGCGCGCGAACAACCTCTTGAACTACAAAAATGCCTACGAGCGCATACACCAATTCCTTGCGTTGCTCGATGGATCGCAGGCCCGCGTAAAAGACTAGCAAATCATTGGCGCTGAGCGTGGCAATTCTAGCTCCACGACGTGTTCCGTTGTCACCATAGGTGAGATATTCGAAATCGGGGTCGAGGTGCATGTTGCGCATTCGTAATGTTTTCGGACAGCATAGGCTCGAAACGCCAGATTTTGCAGCAAATTCGTTCAGCGGTGCCTCTATTTCATCGTATTTGCGCTCGTTCCCATGCGTGTATTCCTTCTTAGCATTGTCGGGAATGGGGACAAATACAAAATGCCCCGTCCTTGGATCAACCGGGGCATTCCAGGCTCCATATGCGTGATCGACTCCAACTCGAACGAGGATGGCTTTCATCTATAGACTGCTCCCCTCGCCTCTGAAACATGGAACTGTGGAATGCGAGCCGCGTCGACCTACGCGTCTCTGTGATTGCTGAATTTAAGATCCAGCGCCAGCTTGTTTCCGGCGGCGATGCGATTCGAAAACTCCTCCATCTGCGACTTCGACATGGGAGTGAAGCTCTTTCCCCACGCGACATTCTGCTGCAGCATTTCGAGGGTCGGCATCCCCACCACGGCCGCGTCAACCGGCAAGCTGAGCGTGTAACGCAGCAGATGTCCCGCGTCGCTCTTATCCGGCCCTGGACCTAGCAGGCCCTCCTGCCCCATAACCTTCATTGCCAGAATGCCCAGGTTCTTTTTGCGCGCCGCCGGCAGCGCGACATCCTGAAAGCTCATCGCCTTCGACAGGTTCAAGCCGTTGTGTGGCCCTAATGGCATCCCCTGCATGCCCGCGTTCAAAGCCATCTGGACACAATCGATGTCGTTATGCTCAATGGCACTTTTCAACACCGCCGGATTGTAATGACTGGTAATTCCGATGAATCGCGTCACCTTCTGCTCGCGCAATTTGTACAGCGCATTCATCACGCCATTTTTGGCTTCGACCTTCGTCAGATCGTCCGCGCCCTGCAGGCCATGCACGTGAATCAAATCGATCTGGTCGGTCTGGAGGCGTTTCAAACTGCCTTCGAGGATTCGCATCGCCGTGTCGCCGTCGCGAGGTTCAATCTTGGTCGCGAGAAAAAACTCCTTGCGCCGAGTCTTCGCGACTTCGCCGACCCAGGTTTCACTTTTTCCGTCGCCGTATCCGTAAGCGGTATCGAAATAGCTGATGCCCGCGTCGAGTGCGTGATTCAACACGTTCACTCCGGCGTCTTCACTGCCGTAGGCAAGAAGACGGCTGCCGCAACCCAGCGCAACGATGGAAACACGCGCGCCAGTCTTGCCGAGAATGCGGGTCTGCATGGCCCCAGATGCTTCCACCGCTTGGCTGCCCAGCACCACCGCCGCCGCGCCCGCGACTGCCGTTTTTTCTAGAAACTCTCGTCTTGAAATTCGATCTGTCATAGCACCCTCCGCCGTAGACCCTTTCGCTGGCGCTATTATCCTCGCAAATCCAGCCTCTAGTAAAGCGCGGAAATGCACCGCGTACGTCCTTCGAACCATTTCGAATCGAAGAAAAAGCAGCTTTTATATCTGCGAGTAGGAGGTGGGGGTCAGCACCAGGTTCGTTATATTGCTGACAATCTCCTCAAAGTTGAACCGAGGCGAGTTGGTTAATCTCTTCCACTCCGGATCGGCCCCAAATGCTGCCCACTTCGCATTCATCTCTCCCAAATCCGGATAGCTCAGCATGTACGTCAGCTTCGGCAAGCGCGGCCCGACCAGAACATCGCCGTAGAAGACCTGCCAGAATCCCGCTCGTTGGAACACGTCGAATTCGCCGCTATGAAACATCTCCACCTTGCGCACATGAGCCTGGCTGCTAGGACTTTCATACGTGCGCAGTTGAAAGATGCGCTTGCCGTGCTGCGCCGTTACCGGTGGAACCACCAGCTTTGGCCAGCCCTCAAATGCAATCATCAGCGAGCTTTCGATCCGCAGATATGCCGGTTGGTTGGCGGGCGCATTCCAGAAAGGCGCTGCAGCCCGCATGAAGGTTTCATCCTTTGCCAACTGCAGTTCTGCGGTGACCAGTGTCTCCAGCCTGGGACTGGGAAGCAGAACATATAACGTCGGCGTCTCTGGGCCCAACGTCAGGTTAAACGCTCCCACAGGAGCGATCCCCAGCCGATTCAGCGCGGGGATCAAAGCATTAGCGATATAGGCATCTGTCAGCTTGGTTTGCGATCCATTCTGCATGTGATACTGGCGGAGTTCGTAGTATTCGCGCGGTGTCCCGTTGGAGGCGACTTGCGCATCGGACACTTTCCCTGCCATCGCGAAGGCTGATGCCGCAATCGATGAAGTTAAGAACTGACGTCGTTTCACTTGGGTCTCCAATCTCAATCAAGCATTCGATGTGTAAATCTGGATCGGCGAAGCCACACGATCCGCAAATCTAGCCCTTCGGACGCCGATGCCGTCGACCTGTATGTGTTGCTCTTGAACGAACAGCACCGGTTCCCGTAACAACGGGTTTTACACCCCCCGGAAGAACCCGCCGCACCAGGTTTCCTTCCATCCGGTACGTCAGCGTCTTCAATTGTGCCGCGCGTGGCCTCCCTGTCTCCGGGTCGAGGCTGACGTTGTTGCCCTCTGCCACCTGGAAGCTGAACGTCTGCTCCGAACCGTTCGGGTTGTTCGCATCGACGGGCACCACTTTCACCGGGAAAAATCCGAGAATATCATGCTCGCGAAAGGCCGTGCCATAGCGATGACGATGCGTGTCCCAGGTGAACACCCGCACCTGGTCAAAGTCGTACGGCAACCCTTGCTTATACGGCGTTAGCACCGTCAAATATTCCGGCACCTGCCCATTGGGCTTGCCGGAATCCGGGTCAGGGACGGTACGCAGAATATATGCCCCGACCATGCGCTCATTTTCCGCATATTGGGCCACATCCTCCGGCACATCCACCTGGAAATCGCGTGCCAGCATCCATCCCGTGTGTCCCGCATTGTCGCGAGCCAGCCACCAGTCTTCCATGGGGACTGCGGGAGCAAACCGCGACTCAAAGCCTTCCTTTTGAACTTTGCCGCGGCGCGCGGACGCGGTTTTCGCAGGAGCTGCCGGCAAGCCGAGCACACCGCCGGCCGCATACCTGGGAACAGACGCACGTTCCAGCATCGCAACTTTCGTATTCGGCGCCAACAAGGTGAATCGCTGTGTACTCCTGCCTGGCGTCAGGTGCATATACAGCTCGTTGTAAAGA
>JAJYSL010000461.1 GCA_021793595.1 Acidobacteriota bacterium | reverse complement strand
GTTGCCTCGTTCTATTGGCGTTGGCGCTTTGGACAACCCGTCAGGTCCTCGCACAGGGAGAAGTCATCGCGATTCCAGGTTGGCTCGAAATGGATGCCTTGGGGGCTTTGATCCTGCTCCTCGTCACAGCGGTTGCCGTCACAGCTTCCCTTTATTCCCTTGGCTACATGCGGCGCACCACGCATGATCCCTCCGTCCTCCACCACTACTACGGTAATTTCAACCTCTTTATCTTTTCCATGGTCGCCGTCCCGGTTGTGGTGGGGCCGAGCGTCGCTTGGCTGGCGGTCGAACTCACCACGCTCCTTTCAGTGCTGCTCGTCGGCTTCGAAAGCAACCGGGAGGCTTTGGAGGCAGCTTGGAAATACGCGATCCTCACCTTGACCGGAGCAGCCATCGCGCTGTTTGGGTTTCTGCTCTTGTTCTGGGCCATGCACGTGGCGGGAGGCACGGTCTATACGTGGTCTGGGCTGGCTCTCGTTGCGCCGCACATGCCGCCTACTGTAGTGAAAATCGCATATCTTGCGATCCTCGTGGGATTTGGGACCAAGGTTGGGCTGGTCCCGCTCCACACCTGGTTGCCTGACGCGCACAGTCAAGCCCCTACACCTGTTTGCGCTTTGCTCTCCGGTATTGAGACAAGTGCGATTCTTTACGTCATCCTCCGGCTAATGCCGATCGCAAGGGCTTCCCTGGGCCTCGCTGTCGACCATTGGGCATTGGTCTTTGGGCTGATTTCCGTGGGTGTGGCGGCCTTTCTGCTGATTCAGGTGCACGACTATAAGCGGCTGTTTGCGTATTCGACGGTCGAGCATATGGGAATCATTCTCACCGCTGCTGGTCTTGGCGGCAAGGCGGCGCAGTATGGAGCCATGTATCAGATTTTCTCCCACGCCTTTACCAAGTCTTTTTGCTTCTTTGCTGCCGGGACTGTGTTGCTGACCCTCGGCACGCGCGAAATTGCAGCCGTGCGCGGCCTGCTACGAAGATCACCCGGCGTTGCCGTCGCCCTGCTTCTGGGCGGCCTGGCGATCGCTGGTGCGCCGCCCTTTGCCGTGTTCCTCGGCGAGTTCGCAATCTTGAAAGCCGGCGTTGCCGGCGGGCATTACCTCGCTACGGGCTTACTGGCGCTCTTTCTTGCCGTTGCCTTCTTCGGAATTTTGCTTCACGTCAATGGTATGGTCTTTGGGATAGCACCAGATGAATCTGTCGAGGCTCTCCGGATGCCAAGGACTAGCGCATTTGCATTAATCTTGGCGGCCGTACCTGTAGTGATTTTTGGCGTTTATGTGCCCAATACATTACATATACTGCTCATCCGTGCTGCCGGAATCATCGGAGGGTAAACGCATGGAATCTGTAGCCGCGACAGCCGCCCAAGCCCGCCAGAAGTGGCCCAAAGACCTGGAAGTCTGGGCCGACCGCAGAAAACCCGTCTCTGAACTTCGGATTAGTGCGCCCAGAATTGTTCCCGATGTGGCGCGCTGGCTGACGACAGAAGCGAAGATGCGCTTTGCGGGCTTGATTCTTGAGCAGCAGCACGAAAATTGGGAGTTCCGGTATCTCTTCTACCTTGACCATCAGCCTGGCTGGATTCATTTATTGCTCCACCTGCCGCTTGCAGAGGAAGCCGTTCCCAGCATCAGCCCGGCTGTGTTTGCTGCCGATCCGCATGAGCGGGAAGCGGAAGATCTGTTTGGCATAACCTTTACGGGCCACCCCAAGCTTGGCGATTTTGTTCTGCATGACGATAGCTGGCAGGAAGCCGTGGCTCCCATGCGGCGGGATTTTGACGAAGAGGCCGCTCTAGCGGAGCGCGCGCCACGCGAAGGATGGCGGCCACGAACCATTGTAGAGGCTCCAGGCGCTTTCATTATGCCCATAGGGCCCATATACGCCGGCGTCACCGAATCTGCGCAGTTTTTTCTGGAAACCGTGGGCGAAGATGTCATCCGTGCCATTCCGCGTCTTTTCTACAAATACCGAGCGCTGGAAAAAGTTGCGGAAGGAAAAACAGTGGAGGAAGGATTACTTTTGGCCGAGCGGTTTGCGGCCACTACAGCCTTCGCTCATGCTGTTGCCTACTGTCAGGCCGTTGAGTCAATCTGTAGAGTCAAGGTGCCGCCTCGCGCCGTTGCGCTGCGAATCTTCCTGGCAGAGCTCGAGCGCCTTCGCCATCACGTCGGGGTGATCCAGGAAATTTGTGAATCTACCGGCCTCTCGGTTGCCGCCAGCCAGGCTGCCATCTTGGAAGAGGACTTACTCCGCATCTCGGGCGCTTTTACAGGGCACCGCTACCTCTTTGGGTTGGCAGTGCCGGGAGGGCTGATGCGCGATTTCACAAGCTCGGCTTGCCTGGGCACCGTTGAGCAAGCACGAAAGGTTCTTCGAAAACTCGATGCTCTCTATGAGATGCTTCGCTATTCGAGCAGCTTTCTCGATCGGATTGAGGGAGTGGGAGTGATTTCTTCCGAGGATGCGCGAAACCTTGGCCTTGTGGGGCCCATCGCTCGTGCATCCGGAACTGCCGGAGATTTACGCAAGGCGCAGCCTTATTGCGGGTACGATCGGATCCAATATGACGCGATAACTGAAAACGAAGGCGACGGGTTTGCTCGTCTGCGGGTGCTCCATCAGGAGGCAGCTCAGGCCGTGCGCATCATGGCGCAGATCCCAACACTGCTCGAAGATGGCGATCTGCGGGTGCTCGTTACCCCTCAATCGGGAGCGGCCCTCGGTTGGGCTGAGGCTCCGCGCGGCGGCGCCTTCCACTGGGTCAGGCTGGATCGAGACGGGCGGCTAGAGCGTTATCACGTGATTTCACCGTCGTTCGTTAACTGGCATGGGTTCCACCGGGCTACGGAGAACTTTGCCTTTCAGGATTTTCCGATCATTCTGGCAACACTCGGGCTTTCTGTCGCAGAGAACGACCGGTAGGAGGAATCTCAAATCGATGAGCCAATGGGTTTCAAAAGGAATACGCACCGGAGTGAAAAGCACACGCTACCCTCAAGCAGAAGAGACAGCTCTGGGAGTCTCGCCTGGCCTTCCGGACCCATCAGTCACTCTGAGTGAAGCACAGAAGCAAGAGTTGATTGAGCGCTGCCCAACCGGCGCGATCTTTCTACGGGAATCCGAGCTCTGTGTGAATTACCGCCATTGTATTCACTGTTTTCGTTGTGTTCGCGGAACGGATGCCCCGCTGGGATGGAAGAATAGTTATGAATGGGCGGGCCTGTCATCCGATGCGAATCCGCCGGACTGGCCAAAGGCTTTCCGAAAATCTCTTCACATCCGTGTTGTTGACGCCGGCGATTGTGGAGCCTGTTTGAACGAGGTCAAGCAACTTGCAAATCCCTACTACAACCTGCACCGCCTCGGGTTTTTTATTACCCCAACTCCCCGCACGGCTGACATCCTTATGGTCGTCGGGCCAGTTACGGATCAAATGCGAAAGCCCCTGCGCGAGGTCTACGACGCCATGCCCACGCCCAAACTGGTGATGGCAGTCGGCGAGGGGGCTTTGGCAGGCGGCGTCTTTGGTCCAAGTTTTGTTACCGCCGCCGGGGTACGGGAGGTACTTCCTGTTGACATTGAAGTGCCGGGCTATCCACCGCCGCCATTGGCGATACTCCACGGCTTGTTAGTGGCTGCAGGACGAAAGGCCCCTGCGTCGCTGGTTACTGCCGAATCCGCCTTCGTTGGAAAGAACAGATAACAACCATGCTACTCCTGATCTGTGTCTATTTCTCGATATGCTGCCTGGGAATCGCTGGATCAATCA
>JAJYSL010000460.1 GCA_021793595.1 Acidobacteriota bacterium | reverse complement strand
TTCCATCTGTAAACTTGGCGGAGTTTGTTGCGGCGGATCGAAGCTGGTTTGCGACAGAATTCGCTTGATTCCATCGGCCAGCGCATAGAAGCGGAAGGGTGGAATGCCGAAGAAACGCTGTGAGATGATCAGCAGCTTCTCGGAGGGGATGCGCAGCTTCATCTTCTGGCCCAAAAAGGTCGCGGCAAAGTAGGCCGCCGCCGTGACCAGCACGACCAAGTTCTTCAATCGCTGGTACTTCATCACCCGGATGTCCTCCAGGTGATAGCTCTGTTTGAGGAAGCGAAAAGTCTCCTCAATTTTCCAGCGGGTCAGGTAGATTTGCGCAATCCACCATAGCGATTGCGCCTAACAAATCACGAAATTTCAACCAGGACACAAAATATTTGACACTATCGCCCGAAGTCACCCCACTCCACCGTCCTGTCTGTGGAACAGGAGGCCATCATCGTTGCCTTTCGCAAGCACACCTTGCTGCCGCTCGACGATTGCCTCTATGCCTTGCAGGCCCACGGTCCCCCAACTGACCCGCTCCTCTTTACATCGCTGTCTTTTGCGCTATGGCATCAGCAGGCTACCCGAGGTCGAAGGCGGAAAAGCCCCGCAGGAAGAAGTTTCGACAGCTACCTGATCGGCTTCTTCCACATCGACCTGGCCGAGGTGCGCACGGCCGAGGGCAAGCATACCTCTTTGTGGCCATCGACCGCACCTCCAAGTTCGCCTTCCTCCAACTCCAGGAAAAAGCCACCACGTGGGTAGCGGACGATTTCCTCCGCGCCTTCCTCTCAAGCGTTCCTTCCAGTGCTTGTGTGATGCTACGGCCAGCACTTCACCACGCCTGACAACACCCGCTCAGTTGTGCCAGAGATCCGGCTCGCCATCCAGCAGGGCGAGTTCTTTCGCGCCCACTCCTTCGAGTTGGCCTGCACTCAGGCCGACATCGATCATCGGCTCACCAAACCGAAGCACCCGTGGATCAACGGCCAAGCCGAGCGCATGAACCGGACGCTCAAAGACGCCGTTATCAGATGAACGGGAGGAAAGTTGAGTTTTGCAACTAATTGTTATGTTACGATATGTTTCCGGTGTGATAGAGAAAGCAGTGAGGCGCTAACCAGACTATTGTGGTTTACATGTGAGAATGAGGTCAATCGTATGATGATGTTGTGGCGCGAGATACATTCAGCTTGTCACTTCCCCAGCCATTTACCACTCCTCGCCGTTGGATTGTCCATTGCTGCATTACCAACTATTACGGCGCAAAGCGCCCCAAATACAACCACGACTGCAGCAATCCACGGGACACATTTTACTGTGGGGAACAGATGGCTACTAGCGGAAGGTTCTTACCATGCGAGCCATTGGAGTGGGCTGCATATTAAGGATCTCGCAACGCAACGAACGGTGAACATTCCGGACGCCTTTTCCTTCACGTTACGAGACGGGCAGGTTTTACGTTCTACTGCAATGGAAATCACGCAGCCATTCTCGGTGCAGGAACTCAACCAGAATCCTCATGCCTCTCGATATTCTGAACACCTTGCGGGCAAAGAAATCTGTACCGACTTTTCCGATAAAAAAAGTGCCATTCGCATCCACTGGTGTGGAATTTTACGGGACGGCTCCAATTACTTCCGTCAGCAAATTACGATTCATACAGGTGCGCAATCCCTGCCCGCAACACAGATATGCCTGTTGCATTTGACTGATCCCGGTGCGCATGCTGCAGGGACGGTCAAAGGTTCGCCTGTTACAGACGACACGATGTTTTTCGGCTTTGAGCATCCTCTGTCCATCAGCACCGTACAGAACGGAGATGTTCTGGCCACATTGCCCCGCAAACTTCCTATTCACCCTGGCGAGAGCATTTCTTATTCGTCGGTGGTTGGAGTAGCTCCTGCCGGACAAATGCGGCGGGAATTTCTTCGATATTTAGAACGCGAGCGCGCCCACCCCTACCGTACTTTTCTGCAATATAATTCGTGGTACGACTTGGGATTTCAGAACGAATACGACGAGGCCGGCGCACTGGATCGCATTCATGCCTTTGGCGCGGAATTGGTGCAAAAGCGCGGTGTCAAAATCAGTTCATTCTTGTTCGATGATGGCTGGGACAACCCCAATAGTCTGTGGGACTTTCATTCCGGCTTCCCTCAGGGCTTCAGTCGCGTGAGCAAGCTTGCCGCACACTACAACTCCAGAATTGGGGTGTGGCTGTCTCCCTGGGGTGGCTATGCGGCGATGAAAAAACAGCGCATCGCATTTGGCCAAAAGCATGGCTATGAGATCGTGAATAAAGGTTTTGCGCTTTCAGGCCCCAAATACTATAGGAAGTTTGAAAATACATGCCTCGAAATGATTCGGCGCTACGGTGCCAATGAGTTCAAATTCGATGGGACAGGAAATGCAAATCGCGTCTTTCCCAGCAGCATATTTGACAGCGATTTCGATGCTGCCATTCATCTATTTCGGAGATTGCGGCAGCAGGAACCGGACCTTTTCATCAATTTGACTACGGGCACCAATCCCTCACCCTTCTGGCTCTTCGATGCCGACTCCATTTGGCGCAGTGGTAAGGACCATAGCTTTGGCGGGGTCGGTAGCTCCCGTCAGAGGTGGATCACCTATAGAGACGCACAAACCTACAAAAATGTCGTGCAACGGAGTCCTCTGTTTCCGCTCAACTCTCTGATGCTTCACGGGATCATCTACGCCAAGCGGGTTGAATTTCTCAATACGGACCCACAAGGCGATTTCCGGGACGAAGTTGAGTCTTTCTTTGGCTCCGGAACGCAAGTTCAGGAGATGTACATTACGCCTTCCCTGCTGTCCAGCAGTAACTGGGACGAATTGGCCCGGGCTGCGATATGGTCCCGTAAAAACGCACAGACCTTGAAGGACTCCCATTGGATTGGCGGCGATCCTGAGCGTTTACAGGTGTATGGATGGGCGTCGTGGAGTTCGAAAAAGGCGATTATTGTGCTGCGCAATCCATCGAACCAACCCCAGACGTTCTCGCTTGATATTCAGCCGGCCCTGGAGCTGCCTGTGGGCGCTCCGCAAAATTATCTAGGGCGGGATCCTTGGAAGCCAGATGCCTCCAGTACCGTGCTGCCGCTGCATGCTGGCCACAGCGTGCAGATACAACTCAAGCCGTTTGAGGTGCGCACCCTGGATGCTGAACCGGTCCGGTAAGGCCCATTCCGGTCGGTGCTCCCGAAAAGGCCACGGTGTTGCGCCGTGGCAGGGGATGAGCTTCCTGGAGACTTGAAACTCCTCAGTAGCGAATTCAGACGGGATCTCCAGAATGCGTCATCGGAATCCGTCTATCCTATCTGCCAGTACGTATCCCGGAAAGTTAGGCGAGAGCATCATTCCGTACGGTCTCGGGATGAGCTTGCCGTTGCGCACCCAGAGATTTCCACGTTCTTCGAGATGCTGCACCATCCTCCCCCGCCAGATGCGTAACTCGGCCTCATATTCCGGCAGTCCAGCAAGGTCATGCAATTCATTGGGGTCTTTTTGCAGATGGAATAACTGCTCTTCCCCATCCATTGCCAGATATAAATATTTCCAGCGGCCATCCGTCAAGCCGTTCCAGTGGTTTGGCGGGCCCATAGCAGATATTGTGCTCTAGATCAATGTAGGGCCGCCAGCCGCAGGGCAATCGCATGAACGTCATGTGAGTCCGAGGAGTTGAGCGCGGTAGTTGTCGGAGGTGGCGGCGATGAGGCGTCGGGCCTTAATGCCGCCTTTTCGTTGGACCGGATCGAGGCGGATGAGATT
>JAJYSL010000459.1 GCA_021793595.1 Acidobacteriota bacterium | reverse complement strand
AGAAAAAAACCTTCCGCCACCAAGGTCCCTCTCAGCGTGCCGGAAATCCGGCATTTGCTCGCTTTCGCGCTGCGCGGCGGCTGGCACAGCCTGGAACATCTTCTCGACTGGTCTGAGTGGCGAAGACGACATCAATTCCTCGCTCAGTTCTTCCACTTCCGAAAACAACAGCTCCTGCTCTTTGTCCAGCAGTTACAACTGTAGTATTAGGCACGAGCGACTCCAGCAGCTCAAGCTGGGTATCGTTCAACTGGAAAATCTCGCTGTAGAGTTTGCGGTCGATGTTGGGATTGGCCAGGAAAATCTTGGTCGGACAGGACTCGTTGACGATGTGCTCCGTTCCGTGGTCGATGGTGAGGTTGGGGATTGCAAATCCGAGATCTCGAAACAGCCTGTTCCCCTCGATTTGATGACGCTGGATGAGCTTCGGGCGTGGAAGGCGGAGACGATGTATGCCGCTGACACCGACTGGGTCTTCGCCAGCGAGCGCCTTTTTGGAAAGATGCCGATCTGGTCCAACGCCTCCTTGCAGAAGGTGCTCCAGCCGGCGGCACGGAGGCGCGGATCATGAAGGTGATCGGGTGGCACACGTTCCGGCACACCTACTGCACGATGTTGGCCGATCACGGCGACGATGTGAAGGTGGTGCAGGAGTTGATGCGGCACGCGAAGCTTTCGACCACGATGGAGATCTACAACCACCCGCGGATGGAAAAGAAGCGGGAGGCGCAGAGCAAGGTCGTGGATGAGCTCTTCGGTCGTCAGCGTTTGCAGGAGGTTGTGGCGTGAGAAAGTACGAACCATGCGATGGTATGGGTTTTGTGCCTTCTCTGTGTCCTTTTGTGCCCTTTTCGAGTAGGGGAGGGAACGTAAGTTGTTGAGGATATGGTGGGCGCTGCAGGATTCGAACCTGCGACTTCCACCGTGTGAAGGTGGCACTCTACCGCTGAGTTAAGCGCCCCACTTTGCCCGGGGCTGAATTTTCCAGCAATGGGCGCCGCAAATGGCTCTTGCCGGGTGGGTGGGATGAAACAAAGATGCGGTGGAAGCATCTCTCTTTGCCCCAGTATACGCTAGAATCCGAACACACCACATGGCGGCAAGAGATGGAAATCCAGGGCAGAAAAATCCAAGGGAAATCGGCCAATGCCGGCAGCCCGAGGATCCGGTTGCGGGCGATGCCGACCCGCAAACCAGTCCGGCCACGCCGCGGCAGGGAAGATCCGGCGGCGCTGCCAAGGAAGACACCGGGCAGGCTTCCGGGGCAGCCCGATCCCCCAAAAACAAGCCAGCTTCCGATCCGTCCGGCCAGGATGCGCTCGAGGATACTCACTCCTCGGAGAGTGAAGAAGGGGACGAGGACGAAGACTTGGAGAACATTCTCAGCGAAGACGGGTTGGAAGAAGCAACAGGATCTCCAATAACCCCTGCATCTGAAGCATTTTGGAAAGAAGAAACGCAACTTTCTTCCGATGAAAGTGTTCGACAGGATATGGGCACGATCGCGCTGGAACGAATCCCGATCGACGAACAGAGTGCCAGGCTGGCGGCTTCCCGTCTGCCGGCAGGGCTGGCCGGTGACCTCTCCCAGCTGAGCGATGCGGAGATCATGCAGCGCGTGGGGGCAGGCGATGAGGCTTGCTTCGAGTTTCTGATCGCAAAATATCGACGGCCGATTATTAGCTTCATGTACCGTATGGTTCACAATCAGGCCGTAGCGGAAGAGCTTGCGCAAGAGGTCTTTTTGCGGGTTTACCGAGCCCGGGCAACGTACCGCGCTGAGGCACGTTTTTCAACCTGGCTGTATCGGATTGCATCGAACATGGCCATCAACCAAGCTCGGGATACCAAGTACGAGCGTGCCTCCGCCAATATCTTTTTGGATCAGGCGGATGAGGAGACAGGCACAAAACCCGATGTCCCGGATCTTCACCCGATTGCCGAACAGGATATGCTGCAGGACGAGCGAATGCGGCGTATTCGAGAACACGTAATGGCGTTGCCGGAGCGGCAACGGATGGCTGTGGTGATGCACAAGTATCAGGATATGGATTACAAGCAGATCGGTGCGGTGTTGAAGTTAAGCGAGTCGGCGACTAAGTCGCTGCTGTTCCGCGCCTATCAAACGCTGCGAGAGAAGCTGAAAGAGTTTGCCTAGAATTGACGAGAGGAGAGAGCTGCCGTGAAATGTCAAAAGCTCCAAGGCTATTTGCCTGATATGATTTTCGATCCGACTCGTGTTCCCGCCGAGGCGATGCAGCATGTGAAGGAATGCCCTGGTTGTGCCGGAGAGTTGAAAGAACTGCAGGCGACCATGCAACTGCTCGATAGTTGGAAGACGCCCGAACCAAGTCCTTATTTCGATATGCGGCTGGCTGTGCGACTGCGCGAAGCCAGAGAATCGGAAGCGCCGGGATGGTTGGAGAGGCTGCGTTTACATCTGCTGTTCGGAAGCAATCTTCACTTGAGTCCGGCAGTGGCTGCCACGTTTGCTTTGCTGGTCATCGTTAGCGGCGGCTCGTATATGGGTATCGTCAGTTTGAATCAGACTGTTACCATTGCGCCACCCCACCAACCAGCGGTTTCTGCCACCGTAAATGACTTGGAACTGCTCGATTCCAATGCTCAAACGCTGCAGCAGTTGGCATCGTTCGACGAGACGACTGAAGACGGCGGCCCGGTGCACGGTGGAGGAAATTTCTCCAACTAATCGTGGTTCCATACATCATTAAATCCGGGTACGAACAGATGGGTGGGTACTGGCGCTACGGGATAGAGAGTGGGGGGCGGCTCGCATGGGATATGTTCAAAATCTCGGCGCTGCGAATGGGAAGATGAGCTGTCTTGGAAAAAAGCGCAAATCCCTTACCCCCATGCACACCTCCCGGGACAAGTGCGAGCTTGCGTTGCGTATGCGAAATTCTCTAGCGGGTTCGATTTTCGTTCTTGCGGCTTGGACGATATTCCTGACATGCGGTTTGGGATGGGCAGCTCGGTGTTCGTCTGTTCCTTGTCTAGACCATGTTGGCTCAGCGGGGGAATCTGTCGCATGGTATCAGGCACGTCACACGGCATCGGGCGATCATGCCGGATATCCAGGCAATGCTGTGGCCGGACCGGTTGTTCCTCAGCCGCAACGGGAGCATCTGGACGAATGGCTGCGGCAGCATCAAAACATGCCTTTTCCGGAGCAGGAGCGCGCCCTGCGAACCGAGTCAGGCTTCAACCGGCTTCCACCCGCCAAGCAGCAGCGTTTGCTGGAACGCCTGCAGCAACTGGATGCGATGCCACCCGGCCGGCGCGAACGAATGTTGGAGCGGTTGGAAGCGTGGGAGAGGTTGTCGCCGGAGCAGCGGCAACAGGTTCGCGTCGGAATACTCGAAGTGCACCAGATGCCGTTTGACCGGCAAATCATGATGCACAGAGCGGTTCGGGATTTGAGCGAATTTCCGCAATCGCAGCGCAGTGAAATATTGAACTCGCCAGAATTTCGACGTCACTATTCTGACTATGAGAGACAAGTCCTGGCAACGTTGATGCTCGCTCAGCCATACCAGCCGCTGCGGCCGCAGTGATCCGGTTCCATATTCATTCAGTAGGGTCCGGGATTGGAACCGCTGTACCATCGCCGGTGTAGCTGTTTTTGAGCCGTTGATACATCAAGCGCAGGCGCTAGTCTTTTCCAATCGAAGGATGAGCCTGAAGGATAGAGAAGGGTAGGCTGGGTTGTCCTTTCTGGTTTTGAATTTTAATCGAACTTATTCGCAGTCGTCGGGGCGGAGGGAATGTGG
>JAJYSL010000458.1 GCA_021793595.1 Acidobacteriota bacterium | reverse complement strand
GACATTGTGTCGCCGCAACGAAACTCCCGCGACGGAGAGACACGGTTCAAGAGGTGGACCGCAAAACTTTACTATCGAGTCCTGTCGCGCATGGCGGACCAGCCGCTGACTCCTGATGTTGGAGATTTTCGCTTGTTCAGCCGTAGAGCCGTTTTGGCCATCCGCTCCCTACGAGAACAACACCGATATATGCGAGGCATGGTCACCTGGCTGGGATTGAAGGAAGTGATGCTTCCCTTCGATCGCAAGCAGCGCGTTGCTGGCGAGACCCATTACCCGCTGCTCAAGATGTTGCGATTCGCCTGGACCGGTGTTACTTCGTTCTCGGCATTCCCGCTGCGCATCAGTATTGCTGCCGGCCGCCTCATTTCGGCTGGCTTCCTCTACCTGTTGCGCGTAATGTATCTCGCGCTCTGGACCACATCCCTTGTGCCCGGATGGGCTTCGGTCGTTGCGCTGCAATGCGTGTTCTCCGGAATGATTTTGCTGGCGCTTGGCGCCATTGGCGATTATGTCGCCAGAAACTATGAAGAAGCAAAACAACGACCCCTCTATGTCGTGACAGAGGTACGGAATGTTTCCGTAGCTCAGAAGTCTTTGCCTCGCGCCGTCATTCTGGCGGACTCTGCTCCGCCGTTGGGTCCGTTTGTGATCGATGACCCGGAACGTGCGGTTCCAATATCGGCATCTGCCGCCTCGCCGTTGTATGAGCCGCTCGCCGGCGCGCGGGCGTAATCGACATTCTGCCTACCTTTAGGATGGAACAACTGTGGGATTGATCGCCGAAGAATCGCCGGAGATGATTGCGGAAGAAACCAGGACTGACGTTGCGGCTCCTCAGCCTCGGCATGCATCCGTATCCCGGCTGGCGGAGAGGGATTCTTTTAGGTATGGGATCTTTTCTATTTGTGCTGTCGCCTATCTCCTGCCCTTCATGCGGCTCATCTTTATCGGAAGCGACGAAGGAACACTTGTTGATGGCGCGGTGAGAATCCTCCACGGCCAGGTCTTTGCTCGCGACTTCTTTGAGGTGATGGGACCCGGAACCTTCTATATACTGGCAGGATTTTTCAAGCTGTTCGGCGCAACCTTTCTCGTGGACCGAACCTGGCTCCTCATAACATCCCTTGGGACGTTTCTGTCCATGTATTTTCTGTCCCGCCGGGTGTGTGCAAGATACCAGATTATTCCGCCACTCCTGCTGGCCAGCGTTTACTTCAGTACGTTTTGGCCGATGGTCAACCATCACGTGGACAGCAATTTCTTCTCGCTGCTGGCGGTCGTCTGTCTCGTCTTCTGGCAAGATTCTCGCAAGCCTATTCTCTTGCTTTCTGCGGGTGTTCTGGCTGGAGTAACAACCTGCATCCTGCAGCCCAAAGGAATGTTCCTGCTGCTCGCTTTCCTGGGTTGGCTCTGGATACAGAACCGTCGCTCCGGCTTTCTGTCCTCGCTATGCATTGTGATCGCTGGCTACTGTAGTGTCGTCGGACTCACGTTGCTGTGCTTCTGGAGCAAGGGCGCACTCTGGGATCTCATCTCCATGAATTTCGTGTGGCCCACGCGCCACTACGCCACTGTGAATACCATTCCGTATGCAACAGGGATGGCACAGTTCTGGGACCATTGGGTTGTCCCGATTCACGGCGTCCGTTGGCTGACTCCGGCAGCAGTGGTCCTGATCCTGCCGTTCCTTCTGATAGCGGCACTCCCAGCGTTGGTGCCTGTCCTCGCGATTCCACGGGGGAAAATGAATCTGAGACCGGAGATATTACTGTATTGGCTGTGTGGCTGCGCTCTCTGGCTGTCGGAGATTCACCGACGGGACATCGCGCATCTCACAGCAGGCTCTCCGCTGCTGCTGATCCTCTGTATTTATTTTCTTGCTGAATATAGAGGGAAAATTGCCGATTGGGCGCTTCAGCTTCTTGCTGTCGCCGCAGGCGCGTTGGCTGTGGTCAACCTGTTTATTGTCTTGTGCGTGCATTCCGTCCCCACGCGTGTGGGTTCCGTAGGCATGTTCAAGCCCGATCCGGTGATTGCATTTCTTGATTCCCACGTGGCTCCTGGCGGTGAGATCTTCGCCTACCCAACTTGCCCCATGTATTACTTTCTCTCCGCCACCACGAATCCTACCCGTTACAGCCTGCTGCTTTACAACTACAACACTCCTTCCCAGTTTCAAAAAGTGATCCGAATTCTCGAGAAGCGGAAAGTAAAGTACGTTGTCTGGGATACGACGGTGGAAACAAAAGGTGCGCCATACTTTTCCGCCGCCATGTATCGTCCTGCCGGAGGCTTGGTGATCGAACCATACCTGGAATCGCACTATCGAGTTGTGCAAGACGTCAAGGGCGTTCGCATTATGGAGCGAAAGGAGCTATACAATGCAGGCCATCGATAGAACGTCGATGGAATCTGCCCTGGCTGGGCCTTCGCCTTCGCCTGCGCCAAGGGAATTCGACCTCTTTGCGCCTTCGTATGCGGAACTGTTGGACGACCCGGTCCGAAATGGCTTCGCGCACGACCCCCTCCATTTTCACCGCAGAAAATGGCTGCTCATGCAAGACATGTTGCGGCGTGCGGCCGTGGATGTGGCGACGCAGAGATGGCTCGACGTGGGTTGCGGACAAGGTGATTTGCTGAATCTGGTCGGTGACAATTTCGCGCTGGCCACTGGATGCGATCCCTCCTCCGGCATGATTTCGAAATCATGTGCTTTTCGGGTCGAGCATCAACCATCCATCTCGGCCTTGCCCTTCGACGATGCTTCGGCCGATTTTGTAACGGCTGTTTGCGTCTATCACCATGTTCATGGAGCAGCCCGGGAATTGCTCACTGCCGACATCCGCCGCGTGCTAGCGCCCGGCGGGCTGTGCTGCATCGTGGAGCACAATCCCCGAAATCCCGTGACGCGAGCCGTCGTGCGGAGGTGCCCCGTCGATGTCGATGCGGAGCTTATTTTGGCGCCGCACATGAGGACGCTGCTGCAAGCTGCCGGCCTCGAGATCGTCAGCACGGAATATTTTCTCTATCTTCCCGAGAGAATCTTCAACCGATTCGGGGCGGTAGAGAAGATGCTTCGGAAAGTACCTTGCGGCGGCCAATATGCCGTACTGGCCAGAGCCCCTGCTTAATTCATCTCGCGGAAACTGGATGGGTTGCGTCGTTTACCAATGAGTTGTTGATCCTGTTTAGAATCAACTGCGTCTGGATGACTCATACCCCGTAAGCAGGTGGTTCGATTCCACTCGCCACCACTAATATTAGGATGGATGCCTTCACAATGAGTTTCTCGACCTGATTCCCGAGGTTTCTTTGGAGAGGGCCGCACGCTGTACACTGATGCCAGCGGATGCCGATCATGCTCCGCGCCTATTGACCATGCCTAAAGCTCTGAAGCTCTCGTTACTCGCAATCTCAGTTTTGCTGATCGTGTTTGTCTTTCTGGGTGGATTTATGCCCGGCGGTGTTCGCGCCGGCACGGATATCAACGCCTATCAGCAGATGGAAGTCTACAGTGAAGTCTTGCAGCACATCCAAAACGACTACGTGGTAACGCCCAACATTACCGACGTGACGACTGGCGCGCTGCATGGACTGCTGGAGGGATTGGATCCTAATTCCAGTTATCTGACATCGACGGAATACAGCTTCTATCAGGCGCATAAGGATGAAAGCACCGCCCAGATTGGGGTACGTGTTTCCAAACGCTTCGGCTATGCAACGGTGATTTCCGTGGTTCCGGACAGTCCCGCCGCCAAGGCTGGCATTGTCGATGGAGACGTGATTGAC
>JAJYSL010000457.1:1966-3793 GCA_021793595.1 Acidobacteriota bacterium | reverse complement strand
ATTGCAACATTAAAAACCGCTCATCCGGCATGGCGTTTACGAAGCCGTTCAAGCTGTCGAGAACAACGATGCGGACTTGTTCTTTCTCTACATAGTTGCGGACCCGCGCGACAAATTCTCCCGGGGAAAGTTCGGCGGGGTCAATCTGCTCAATGTGGACTTTTCCCGTCTCGACGTAGGGCGCCAGATCCATGCCAAGTAATTTGGAGCGGCGGAGGAAGGTTGCGGGCGACTCATCGAAAGCGAAAATGACGGCAGCTTCATTACGTTGTGCGGCGGAAAGCGAGTATCTGGCTGCAACGGTGGATTTGCCACAGCCCGCGGGCCCCATCAGGAGCGTGCTGGTTCCGCCATCTATGCCACCACCCAGCAGCCGATCCAGTTCTTCCACGCCGCTGGAAACGAATGTGTGGCAAAAGTCCGATTTGTGTTCGGCGGCAACCAACCGCGGATACACGACAATCCCCCCCGTTTTAATGGAGAAGTCGTGGAACCCTTCACGGAAAGCCGCGCCTCGCAATTTGCGGACTTCCAGTCGCCGCCGTTTGATGCCGTAGGTGCGATCCAGACTCTGCATCATCAACACGCCATGCGCGATACTTTGCAGTTGCAGTCCACTTCCCTCTGCTGAGTGGTCGTCCAGCAGCAGCACGGTGCATTCCCGATCGGAGAAGAAGCGTTTCAGTCCAAGAATTTGTCGTCGGTATCGCAATGGTTCCCCCGCCAGCATCTGCAATTCAGAGAGAGAATCGAAGACGATGCGGCGTGGTTGGATCTTTTCGACCTGCTCCAGGATCGAGCTCATCGTATCCGCCAGTTCCACTTCAGAAGGATGAAATACGGTGTACTGTGCCTGTGGCGCGAGACCTTGTTCTGTAGAAATCATTTCAAAAATGGAGATTCCATCCATTGACCAGCGATGGGAGCGGGCCACTTCTTCCAGTTCATATTTCGACTCCGAAAGCGTGATGTAGAGGCCCTTTTCTCCCTGCGCCGCGCCTTCCAGCAAGAACTGGAGCGCCATGGTGGTTTTGCCGGTACCAGGATCGCCCTCCAATAAATAAAGATGATTGGCTGGCAGACCGCCATAGAGAATGTCATCGAGGCCGGTAACGCCAGTTCGCGCTTTGAGTGGAGTGTACTGAATGGTTTCTATAGGCAACGGCATGCATAGACTCGTCAAGAATTAGATGCACTTATTAGAGGAAGCGCTGGCTACCTTTTCCTGGGAGAATATAAATCGAAACCGCTAGAAGTACGTATGCGAATGGGATTTTACTTGGAGGGTGTGGATACAGCAAATATGGATCCCCAACGGTTCGGCAACTGGCCTTGGATTTCGCTTTATTGCCGTGGCGCCGCCCAAGTGCAACCGCCTGGAACCATGGAGGTACGACAAGGCCATCTACCGCAAACACAATGAGGTCGAGACGCTCTTCCGGCGGCTCAAAGGCTTCCGCCGCATCTTCTCCCGCTTCGACAAACTCGATGTCGTCTTCCTTACCTTCGTCCATTTTGCCCTCATCGTCGAAGCCCTTAGATAGCGTTAATACGCCCAGGTTAACAGGATGAACGATAACTTCCTGGATATCAGGAGACCATCTCGCGCGGGAAGTCGTCTAACTTTTATGTGGGAAGGTAAACTCAGCGATACGGAGGATGATAATGATGATTTTTGCACGGAAGCGTAATCTTTTCAGCTTGTCCAGCGTAGTCGTTCTAATGTGCGGTCTGGTCTTTGTGACCATCCCGAAGGCCCGGGCACAGATGGGTGGCTCGCCAGCGGGTCAAATGGGTGGAATGCAGGGCGGAATGGGGAATCGTCCC
>JAJYSL010000457.1:0-1956 GCA_021793595.1 Acidobacteriota bacterium | reverse complement strand
GGTCCAATGGGACTGCAGAACACCGTCGAGGCCAACGTCGAGCAGAACTTTCTCAACAGGATGAAAAGCGACAGCATGGCGGAGACGGAATTCAGTAAACTGGCGCTAAAAAATAGCAGCAATCAGGACATTAAGAAAATGGCGCAACAAACGATTATGGACAACCACCGGATGGATGGGGCGATGACCGGGGCGTTGTCCAACGGCAGTTTTCCAGTAGGCGGCCGCCTTTCCAGTCAGGCCCATAAGGCCATCAAATCGATGAAAAAGATGACTGGCACGCAGTTCGATCAGATGTACTTGAGCCAGATGGACGGGTATGTCAAGAACGATCAGAAAATCCTGAGCGATTCGTCCACGGCGGTAAATTCCCCCGATTTGCGCGCTCTGATGTCGCAGATCCGGACCCTGGCGGACAATCGCGTTCAGCAGTTGCAGCAGGTGGCGCAAAGCGAAAACTTCAAATTGCAATAAACGTTTACAGGTTGGGGTTAAATCTACAGCGAAGACCGCTCTGCAAGACGTACAATCATTGGCAGCATGGCATCCTTGGGTTCTCCGGATTCGATAAACCAGCGTGGCCCGGTTTTTACAGCAAAGCACTGGTCCAATGTGCTGCTTACGCTGTGCATCGCGGTAATCGCAGTCCCGATGCTGATGGCCCGGACAGTGCGCGCGGAGCGTGTTCGAGATCTTCAACCCACTGGCTATGTGAATGACTTTGCCGGAGTGCTTTCGCCGGATACGCGTAGTCAGCTCGAAACACTTTGTTTGGAAGTCGACCACCAGGCACATGCTCAAATCGCTGTCGTAACCATCCATACAACGGGCGACGACACAATCGACGATTTCGCTGTCCGTCTGGAAGAGAAATGGAAGGTCGGACCCAAGTCATCCGACCGCGGCCTGCTCCTGCTGGTCGCTACCGACGACCACAAATACCGCTTTGAAGTGGGTTACGGATTGGAAGGAATTCTGCCCGACGGCAAAGTCGGCACGATTGGCCGAGAGATGGTTCCGTACCTGCGCCAGGGCAACTATGACGGAGCTGTGACACTCGGCGTGCAGGATGTGTCTCAGGTGATCGCGCAGGATGCAGGCGTCACCCTCCACACGCAAGTTCAGGAATATTCACCGCAACCTCAGAGACGTCCTCTACAGGCTGGCCGAGACATACTTCTGGCGATCTTCGCCATCTTTGTTTTCCTGTCGCTGATACGCTCCGGACCGAATGGCTGGGCAGGTTTTTTGCTGGGGGCTATCCTGGGGAACATGATGGGTGGCGGCGGCAGAGGCGGCGACGGATTTGGTGGAGGCGATGGTGGAGGATTTGGTGGTTTTGGCGGGGGATCTTCAGGCGGTGGCGGAGCCTCCGGCAGTTGGTAGAGTCGCAAAGTCGTGCAGCAGCTTTCGATAGATTTGCAGGCGAATGAAAGATTGAGGAGAACGATAACGATGAAACGGACCGGACTGATTGTATTGGTAGTGCTTCTGGTGCTGGCTGGTGTGGGAGTATTGGTGTTTGGCAGCTACATTTCCGCTCGTAATCAAATGGTCGCGAAAAATGAACAGGTGAAGCAAACCTGGTCGCAGGTCGAAGTGGTCATGCAGCGCCGGGCCGACTTGATTCCCAATTTAGTGGCCACGGTGCAAGGATTTGCGGCGCACGAAACCACCGTCTTTAGCGACATAGCCAACGCTCGCGCCGCGTTGCTGGGCGCTCACGATCCAAAATCGAAAATCGCCGCCAATGGGCAATTGGACAACGCGCTCGGCCACTTGCTGATGATTTCCGAGGCATATCCCCAACTGCGGTCCAATCAGAATTTCCTGCAATTGCAGGATGAACTGGCCGGAACGGAAAATCGCATTGCCGTTGAGCGCCGCCGCTATAACCAGGCGTTACAGGACTACAACACTTTTATAGGCTTGTTCCCGAACAGTATCTGGGCTGGC
>JAJYSL010000456.1 GCA_021793595.1 Acidobacteriota bacterium | reverse complement strand
ATCTTAGAGGTCCCAGTAGCGTCCATTTTGCGCATACAACTCAGCGTGCGTGCCGCGCTCTACAATTTTTCCTTCTTCGACGACAAGGATCTGGTCCGCGCGGCGAATCGTGGAAAGCCGGTGTGCAATGACGAAGGTTGTTCGTCCGCGCATCAGGTACGCAAGACCTTCCTGAATCATCGCTTCGCTTTCCGAATCGAGACTTGATGTCGCCTCATCCAGGATCAGGATGCGTGGATTCGCCAGAATCGCGCGCGCAATGGAGATGCGCTGGCGCTGGCCGCCAGAGAGCTTCACTCCTCGCTCACCCACGATGGTCTCGTAGCCTTCGGGAAAGCGCTCGGCAAATTCATCGACACGCGCAATCCTACAAGCTTCCAGCACTTCCGCTTCGCTGGCCGTCGGACGCGAAAATTGCACGTTCTCGCGGATGGTCCCATCGAACAGAAAGGACTCCTGCAACACCACGCCCAGTTGCGTGCGATAGTCACTCAGTCGCACCGTCGAAAGATCGATTCCATCGATCAATACCTGACCCGCATCTGGCTTGTGAAATGCGCACAGCAGGCTGATGATGGTGGATTTGCCCGATCCCGATGGCCCAACCAGCGCCGTCACGGTGCCTGGAGCCGCCTCCAGCGAGATGCCGTGAAGCACGGGTTTGGTCGGCTCGTAGGAAAACAAGACGTCCTGAAATTGAATATCTCCGCGAATAGCTCCGAGTGCAGCCGTGCGTTGCGGATCATTTTCTTCATCGGATTCGTTCAGGATTTCGCTGGTACGGTCCAGCCCGGCAATGGCTTCCGTCAACTGCGTTCCAATGGCAACGATCTGCACCACCGGCGCAATCATATACGCCAGAATCAGCGTGTAGGAAAAGTAGCCGCCGAGCGTAAGCTTATGCGCCAGCACCAGTCGCGCGCCGAAAAACATGACCAACGCACCCACAGCGCCCAGTACGACCGTCGAGGCCAGCCCCATGAACGACTGCGCCGTCAGCGTGCGAATCACGTTGTCCAGCAGTCGCTGCACGCCCCCGGCAAATACCTGCGCTTCGCGCTCCTCTGCGTGGTAGCCCTTCACCACGCGCACGCCGCCCAGCGATTCGGTCAGTCTGCCAGTCACGTCGGCATTGATCCTGGAACGCTCACGAAAAATTGGACGAATGGTTTTGAAGGCCGCCTGGAGAATCGCAGTAAAAACTACGACGACGCCAAACGCCAGCAGCGTCATCACCACGCTGATGTGAAGCAGATATACGAAAGCAATCACCGCCGTAAGAAGGCCACCGACAAAGTCCACCAGCCCGGTGCCGATCAGGTTTCGCACGCCTTCGACATCCGTCATGATGCGGGAAACCAGCGTGCCCGAGCGATTGGCGTCGTAAAAGGCAATGGGCAGCCGCCCCACATGCTGCTGTACTTTGACTCGAAGTTCGGCGATCAGACGTTGCGCCGCTTTGGAGAGTAGTTGCGTCAGCGCAAAGGAAGTGATTCCTTGAATGGTCGTCGCAACAACGACAGCCCCCACGATCCAGGGCAGCAGACCCACGTTATGTTTGCCAATGACTCGGTCAATCAAATATTTCGTCGAAGCAGGAAGAACAAACCCGGAAATGCGGTTGATCACCATCAGCAACATGCCAAGAGCGAGGACCCAGCGGCGCGGATGGACCAGCGCCCAGATCTCCGGCAACACCTTGCGCAGTTCCGGCTTCTTTTTACTTTCGGGCGTGTCTATCGAAGCACGTCCACCTGCGGACTCCGACTTGCGCCCGCTGCGTGTGCCTGCCCCTACCCATGCTGGTCGTATCGCCATGCTGCCTTTCCAGTCTCTGGACCGCGGTGCCTAAGTCCGTGCCCGACGCGCGGCAATAAAAGAACGGACGCACAGCAGGACAAATATCAAACAGGTCCCCGCCATCGCCAACTCTTCCTGCATCTCTACCGGACGTAAAACAGCGTGACCGTGCATCAGCCTGATAAGGTCTCCCGCCGCCCGCGAGCCGGGAAAGATAAACCCAATGAGGCCAACCGTCACAGCGATATGCATAAAGAGCATGCGGCGCTTGCTGTTTTCCGTATTCGCGAACAAACCGAGAATGCCGAGAAGGACCCCAAAGAAAGTGGGTATCAGCGCCATTGGCGCATGGCTGCCCGTTGCAACAAAAACGGCCACCCCGAGAATGATCAAAAGAATCGCAAAAATCATCGTAAGTTTTGCCAAGGTAACAAACCTCCCGAAAAATTTATTTAGTAGGACTACTCTTTACCAGCATAGCCTTCGAGCGCCAATGCACCGAGTATTTCCTGCACAATCGCCGGGACCGTTTGCGTGATGGAAACAGCTATTGCATCCGTCGGTGGCTCCAGATCTGCTATTTGACTGCCCAGCAGAGATGCTGGCATATAGTGCCCCTGCCGCGAGTCCAGCCGCGCCTGAATCACCGGCTCCGGTCCCGTGAGATATACAAAGCGGATTGAATCAGGCGTTAGTCCATTTGCCAATTCAGCGCGGTACGACTTTTTGAGTGCCGAACATGCCAGCACCGCATCCACGCCCTCCGCCAGCCATGCTTCAATCTGCCGATGAAGGCTGCGCAGCCACGGTCCGCGATCTCCATCCGTCAGCGGAGTACCGGCACGCATTTTTGCGCGATTCTCCGGCGAATGAAAATCGTCGGCATCGGCGAATTCACAGTGCATCGCCTGCGCCAGCGCCTGACCCACAGTGGTTTTGCCAGTTCCTGTCACTCCCATCAATACGATGACCATTTGCTTACTTTCTCGCTCCGTTTTGCTCGCCTTTCGCTGCCAGAACTTGCTGCACGTCTTGCATGAGCTGTTGCGGCGTCCAGGTGTTCGTCGGATACCAGTAACGAATTTTTCCATCCGGGCCAATCACAGCCGTCGAAAGTGAGTGTTGCAATATCTTGCCGTCCGTCGATGTAACGCCGACGCCGAACCACTGCAATAGAGATGCCAGCTCTCTCTCTTTCGGTGCGGCAAAATCCCAATGCGCAAATTTTTCTTTGGTGTACTGGCCGGTATACGCGCCACCGTAACTGCGCAACACCGCTGGCGTGTCGTACTTTGGATCGAAACTCACGCTGAGTAAATGCGTCCTTGCGTAAAGCTTAGGATCGGCTGCCAACATCGTATCCAGCTTGGCGAAATTGCGGCTCATCAAGGGGCAATACTTTGCAGACGAACACCGCGTGTAGATAAAAGTCAGCACCAGCACTTTGCCGCGAAATTGATCGAGATGAATTTCCTTGCCGCTCTGGTTTCGCAGCGCAAAGTCCGGCACTACGTCCCCAGCCTGCGGCACATGATATTGCACCGTCGGCTTGATGTTTAAATTTGCCTGCTGGACGATGTCGATCTCACTCAGGACCGCACCCTGCGCCCCAAGATGCAATTGCGCTGTGATCTTGTCTCCGGGATGTAACTCGGAAGCTACAGAAGGGTCTTGCAACGTGTAGGCCATGCTCATCGCTTCCATAAAACCCGGGATCGCTTCTGTATCGAGCGAAATGACACCGTCTTTCGCATCGACGGAAACGACTTTGCCACGCACGGAATATTGCTTGGCCGCAGAGGGAGACGCTGAAGAAGCCGCACTGCTGGCGGCTTTCTCCTTTGCGGTGGAGTGACATCCATTCACGCAGATGCAGGGAACAGCTATGACCAGCAGGTAAACTCCGATTGAGAATGCGCTCCGCTGCGTTGCTCCAAATATAGTTTTCATTTCGACTGCATCTCCTATTTGCGAAACAACCGATCATAGTGGAATT
>JAJYSL010000061.1 GCA_021793595.1 Acidobacteriota bacterium | reverse complement strand
CCGATCTCGGACTTGCCTGGAGTCTCGACCGCCAACGCATGTACTTCGTTGACTCTCCGCAAGGCATGATAATGGAATACAGGTACGACGCCGAGACCGGTGAAATTGGATCGGGCTGTTGCCTGATTCGATTCCCGGACAAGGGGGCGCTTCCAGACGGAATGACCATCGACGCAGAAGGGTCGCTCTGGGTGGCCATGTGGGGCGGTTCGTGTGTGCAGCGTGTCTCGCCCGATGGCCGCATCGCGGATCGCATCGACCTCCCGGTATCTCAGGTGTCAAGCTGCACATTCGGAGGCGACGACCTGACCGACTTGTATATCACGACCGCGCGAGAGGACTTCAAACCCGCGGATGCAGACCGCGAGCCAACTGCGGGCGGACTGTACCTCGTGCGACCCGGAGTTCGCGGAACTCCGGCTGTGCCCTTCTCAGGCTGCCTGACCGATTGATCCGCCACAACCCATGTTGTCGCCTGTCTGACGGTGGTCTCTGTCATATGAAAAATCTGTCAACTGCAGAACTATCAAACTTCTTGGGACATCCAACAAGGATTCCGGCGTCTTACATACCTTCACTTCTTGCCCGCAACATCCTTACCAACAACTCGTACGGTGACAATCTCGTGAGGATGGATTATGAATTCAAATCCATCGGCTCCAGTCAGTGACAGCGGCCTCTGGTTTCTCTCAACGGAGTCGGTCTGCATTGCCTGGTCTAGTTGGAGCAATGGCGCTTTCACTGTTACCGTCCGAGGTGCGCCACCAAGATCGAGGAATCGCAATATCGTGCCCTTTCCATCCTCCGCTGGCTTCCAGGTGTCGAGAAGAAGTTCCGGGTCGTTCACTGTGAGAAAACTGCCTTGCTCGCCATCCAGTGGACGCGGCGAATTCAGCGCCTTGTCCTGCGATGTGACTTCGTTCACTTCCAGCGGTGTCATCTCCTCCCACCCCAATCGACTCAGTTCGACGGGACTTGTTAGATGGGCGCTCGTGATCACATAGCGAAAGCGAAAATGTCCTCCCTGCCCGGCCCGATAGTTCGTGTCCCAGTAGTTGTTCATCACATAAGAGAAAATAATCCCTGGCCGCTCGCCCCACTTGGCGGGCCGTGCGTCACGAAGGACATCGCCAAGTGTGATCAGCGACGCATCGAGCGGTAACACGGACGCCGAAAATCCGTTCTTTTGCACAGATACCCAGTGCTGCACGGAAAACCATTCATGACCCGCACCGGGGTACATGTCCTTCGCGGGATCCACCACGCCATTCTGTATCTCATACTGGAACTGCGGTCCACTCATCGCAAATGGGAATGCAAAATAAACCGCCTCCTTCGTATCAACCTCTTTTTTGTTCACGTCTTCGACAAACTCGATTTTCTTTTCTTCGTTGAAAAGTCGGATCTCCGATGCAATCTTCGGCGTGTTCGTGTCCGTACTTTCCATGCGCGCAATCCAGCCATAAGGCGTGCGGGTAATAGAGACAAGATGGCCATCCCGCGCCGGATGGATCTGCACGTCCGGCCTTGGGTGGACAAGACTGTGCTCCAGCGCGGTGTAGGGAACATGGTCGCCACTGGTCACATATAAATATTGGCCAAACCGATATGGGTTCTTTTGGTCGACCAGTTCGCGTTGCAATTGCTTGTCATAAATGCTGCGCACTGCCCCGCTGGCAGGGTCAAGTTCCACGCGATAGTACGGGCTTTCGAGCACGGTCGTGTGTTCCGTTTCCACTGGAACCGTGGCTGCATTGGTGTGACGCAACTGGAAGACCTTGTACCCCACGGCGGGAACATCCTGCGCTGTAAACCGCACATGACGAAATCCGTTGCCCTCCCGCAGCACTTCCACCGGAACAACCTGTTCGCTCAACGCGTCCACGATTTCATCATTTTTCTGAAGATCGAACAAAACCAGCCCGTTGCGCTTCCAATTCAAGGTGTTGAAAACGACCAGAGACCCCTGGCCCACAGGAATCGAATCTGTCAGGCTCGCCATGCTGTTGCGCGCCAAAAAGTCGGCCCGCTCATGGGCTTTAACTGCGTACATGTTCTTGACCGCCAACTGCCCGACAGCTTCGCTCTTTGTCGGCTCACTCACACTGTCCCAGGAGGTCCATGTGTGCTCGTCCATCAGGACCATGTCCTGCCACATCCGATCCAGATCTTTCTTGTCCGCGGCAAGGCGTGGATTCACCAGGGAAGTCAGCGTGGCAAGCTTTTCCGCCGATGGCCCGCGGCCCTCGTTCCCGCGTTCCATTGCAGCATAATACGCATCCGATGCAACGCCGTCCTCCCAGTAAGGCGCGCCATCTCCGCGCACCGTCGGAATGTCGTTGCCAAACTGCTGTGCAATATTTTTCAGCGCATCGTAAAATCCAGAGTACTGCATATGCGGGTATGCATAGATACGGTTCCACTGCTGCGCAAGCTCTGCCTGTTGCGGAAATAGATCGGTGTTCTCCACCTGCGTCCCATAAATAATGGCCGCATTTGCGTGATAGCTGGGGTGCTCATATTGCTGCAGAAACAAGGGAAGTGTGTCATGCCCAGCCGATACGATTGGCGGCAGCCCAAACATTATCTGCATCTGTAAATACATGTCGGAGTACCAAACCAGTACCTTCTGGCCGTCCGGCCCTTCCCACCAGAAGGGCGAGTTCTCATTGGGCCGTCCCTGTAAAGTCAAAGCGCGACCGTCATTGCCGCCGGCGATGAGAGAGTGAATCCCCGCGGAGGCCAGTATCGAAGCGTAAGACCATGAGTACGAAGGAACGTCGGTAATGTTGGCGTAGTTGAACGGCGTGTTATGCTCCCGGCTGAAGTTGGCGCTGGCATATAGTGAACGGACTAGTGTCTCCGCCGTAGGAAATCCGGTGAGCAGATTTGCGTATTCTGCGGGAACAAATAACTGCTGACTTTTTACAGCCGCAATCGCGCGTTGCCGGTCTGCCGGGGTACGGGTCTTCATAAACTGCTCCAGGCTCCACGCGCCGTCTAGACTGAAACGGAAATCAGGGTGTTGCGCTGTCAAGTCCATGGCTTCATCGATGACACGGCTTTGCACGGCTGCAACCTTGGCCTGATAGTCCGTGTATCCGATGTCGAGATGAATGTGCGGCACCAGAAGCAGCGTCCACTTCTTTTGTGGATCGATGAATTGTTCGTTGTGCTGCCGGTGACCCGCCACGTTCCATGTAAGCTGTGCCTGGGTATGGGCGGGAAATTCCGGAACTGAGAACTCCAGTTTCTTCTCGCCAAAATCATGACCACCATGAATCATCTCGTGGTAGTGCCGGCCGGCAATCGTCATGTCCACCCAACTATTTGACTTCGGCTGCTCGTAATAGCGGACAAAGAGATCGACAATCTCGTCAAGTCCGCCCTGGCGCTTCTGATAGAAAACGGTGGGAACAATCTGAGCCGATGGGGCTTGAAAATGAAAGTCCGCCGGGTCTTGATCGAGTTCAATCGCATCGTACGTCAGACTCGCATCCGGAATTACCTCTTTGGCGTCCTCAACCGACTGGAACGTGATCACGTTGACGCCCCGTTGCAGATAACGTCCGGGAAGGTCAAACACGACATCGGCGTGGGAGTAGATCGGGGAGTTATAGTCGCCATCGCTGTAATCGAGCTTTGGATGAAGATAGAACTCTCCCTGCTTTCCGTTGATGCTCACGTGCAAAACGGGCACGCTGGCACTCTCAACCAGCAGCGATACATGCAACCGGTAGGCTGCTCCCGGGGCGCGATTTAGAGTAAAGGTGATGGCGCGGGCCGCCGAAGCTTTGTCCGTGGGGCGCTGACCGGTAGGCGATGCTAATACTGCAGGCTGTATCGCATACCAGTCTTTCGCTGGATCGCTCTTTCCAGCAATAAAGTTTATTGGCTGGGTCTCGGTTTTGGAGAACTCTGCAGAAGAACGATCGAATTTCCCAATTTTAAAAACCACGATGGCGCGATCGGTCTGCGCTTCCATCGGGGTCATCAAAAAGCCAGACACCAAGGAAACCATGCATCCAACAAGTATCGATGTTTTGCGTCTCATTGCGTCTACGCCTCCTCAGAATATGCACATGCTTAGGCTATAAATGCTGCAACTCCCGAAGCACACAGACGCAAGGGAGATCGTCTCTTGCTCCCGAATATCAGTATGTGATTGTCATCGACCGTGATATCGGCGACATCCGGAAAGTCCGAGGGAAGTTGCGCTAAAAATGAAACATATCGAAGTTCCAAGTGCCCGCGAGCCGGGACATAGGCAAAGTTGGGAGTTCCCCACAAATTACCCATCGCCATGGCTTGGTCCCGTGGGAGAGGGAGCGCGGTTGAGCCAAACTCCAGACCACGGGCTTGCACACGCCGCTTCCAAGGTGGAGCGGCAACTGCCCGGTTCTCTTCCCAAATGGCCACCCAGGGACATTGCTTTCGAGGAAAGCAATGTCCGAATATAAGACGTCTTTTCTTGTTGACGGACGCGATGAATCCAGTTTCTTTCCTGGCATCCAATAACAATCCCACAACAAACCCTAATCCGGGACTGTTCAATACATTTCTTAAGTCCACAGACCCTCCGCCGCGCAAAGGAGCGAGCGGCCAGCGAAACTCTTTCCCCGGCTCCAACAGAGACTTACCCTCATCGTAGTCATCTGGGTAAGTAATACCGCGGGTTGCCGGCAGAACAATTCCGCAGGCCTGGGGATCCAAAAACGGAGGCCCCAGCGTGACGTGTTGCTGCCAGTTGAAAGCGCGATCCGCCTGGGCAAGATTGCTTGTCGTCTCGGTATAGTACGCAACCGACTCTCCCTCGTGCAGCCTGATCTCGCGACGAAACCGCAGGTTGGCCGCAGGAAGACGGACCGATAGTCCTAAAGAGACATGCCCGGAGCTCACCCGAACGAATCTTTTTTTCCACTCGGCGCCTGGGGCTTCGCCGTGGAAAGACAGGCCCTCAGCGGCTTCTTCCTCGGAGGGTGGGCCAAAACGATCCAGGCAGATGCTGTGTCCTGCAATTCCCGAGAGCAACTTTCCCTCAGTCAGGGAACCATAGAGTGAAGAGTGGCGTGTCGACCGGTATTGATAGGGTTCGATGGATTTCCATGGAGGCTTCCATAAAGGGTTAAGGCTGGGGAGTCCGCTCGATTCCTCAAACCTGAATTCTGCAATGTGACCTCCGCCCGTCAAGGTCACCAAACGCACGATCCCGTTGCTCAACTGGTAGGCCTTTCGGCCATTCCATACAGTTGGTTCGCAACTAAGATTGTTCGTCACTTTCTGGAAACCTTGCTCTCTTCAACTCGACTAAAACACTTATCGGGTTCTAGATAATTCACACACACACGACGCCGGTTTTGTCTATGTCGGTGACAACCGCTTTGATGCCGTGGTCATCTTCAAGATTGAAATTTTCATCAGTTTCTTCTCGTGGCAGTGACCCTGAAAACCTCAGGCTTCCAAATGCGCAACACTAAACAATAAAGCCCGGAAAGAACCGTCACCGCGATACAACACACGATGATACTTTGACCTTGTCGCCAGCCTGCATTCCACAGATCAGGCCCGAAGGAATAAACTAGGGGAAGAATGCTTGCGGCAATTCCCACTAGAGGCACTGCGCAGTGCCAGAACCAACTAAATCGTGCGCGCCGAAATCGGTAGAAAAACACAGCGCATCCAACATTGACAAAAATGTTGGCGATCATAGCAAAGAACACCACCACCGAACCCCACCAGTCGAATGAAAGATACACGCCAAGCCAACGGCCCCATATGGCTGTCACGATCAAAGTCACGATGAGAACCACGTGCTGGGCGTTCCAGGGGGTCCGGTATTTCGGATGAAGCCGTCCGAAAAAAGCTGGCAGGGTCCCGTCCCTCCCCATCGCGTACGCCACCCGCGAATAACCAACGATGCATGCCAGATAAACGCCAAGCGCAGAAGTAAGCGCAGTCAAGATCACAATGATCGCGCCTGCCCCCCAATACTGGCGCGCGATGACCGCCACAGGATTTTCGCCCTTGTTCACATAGGCCGCCCACGCATGTCCTGGAAGCACCATCGAGAAACCCCATGCGCTCAAGGCCCAGAATGCTCCCAGCAGGAGGCAGGCTGTCACAAGCGCGCGCGGAATGACCTCGCGGGGAGACTCTGTCTCCTCCGCAGCCGTCGCGATGACTCCGAAGCCACTAAAGCTTAACAAAGCAAAGATCAGTCCCAGAGAAAAACCGTGCCTGCCATTCAAAGAGGCGACGGGGTTAAATGGGCTGAGATCTAGTCTTCCGTGGCGGAAACAATAAAAAATGAGCGTGCAAGCCAAGGCCAATACGACTGCCGCCTCGATTACGGTAAGCGTAATGGATCCCTTGGCGGAAACCTCAATTCCTGGGTAGGCCAAAAGCGCAACTAAAATTGTTGAAAAGACCACCCCGGCAAACCACGCGCCGTAGCCAGCATGGTATCCAAACAATGCCAGCAATAGTTCGTTAGAGAAAAGTCCGAACAGAATGGGCTGGAGGATCACGGAAAGGAAATAGGTAGCAACCAACAACAAGCCTACCCATGTCCCGACTATTGGATTTACGGCCTCACACAGCCACGTGTAGGCACTTCCGGCAGATGGTATTTCGCCGACGATCCAGGCGTAGCTGATTGCGGTGGGGAGAGTCAGAATAAGCGCAACGATGAATTCTGCAGGAGCCGTCTTGCCAGCAGAGGCCGATATCAGTCCGAGGTTTGCGTAGATGCCCAGGGCAGGCGACATCATCACGGCCCCCAAGGCAGCCGCCCCAAATGATCCTAAGGCGCCTGCCTTCAAAACGTGCTCAGATTGCCGGTCTTGTATCAATCAAAACTCCCTCTCAGAATGCTGTCTATAAAACGACCCTGTCTGCGAGCCCAATCCAGCCCTTTCCCTAGGTAGAGTCGCGTAGCGTTACTTTAGGCGTGCAGTTTCCGTTTCTAATTGTTGTTAGGGTTGGAAATTGTTTGATTTCTGGGAAGCGAACTTCCCAACAAATGTCGAATCGATCGAGGTGGCATTCCATCATGGCTTCGCTAGGTCGGCAGCTAAGGTCCGAGCCGGAATCCAGTCACCCGGTACGTGCCTATCTCATGCGCTCCCAGCGAGATCTTTAATTCACTTTGTTGTGGCTCGATTCCCTTCTCATCAATCTCTGCTGCGTTGCACCTATAAACCTGATCGAACAATAGGTGCGGAAAAGTTACCTGCGCCTCGGCTGGCTGGTCTGTAGTGTTGTAAAATCGCAGAATATATCCTTGACCGTTTTCCGCCGCCTTCCATGTGGATAAGATCACTTGTCCACCGGTAATTGATATAAGGCTGTTCGGATCCTCCTTCAGAGCCTCCGTGGAAGGTTCCGATCGATCAAATCCCATCCGCACATAATTTGTTTCCAGTAGATTGTCCGCTTCCCGGCTAAATCTCGCCAGTCCCGCAGGATTGAACTCCTTCTCGCTGGTCAACACATAATGAAATGTGAAATCCCCTCCCTGATACGGCAGGTCGTCATCCCCATCGTAGTTATCCATGACATAGGAAAAAATCGTACCGTCCCCTGGATGCTCCAAGGTCTTCGGCCAATGGCCCCGGTCAATGTCCCCAATCGTGAATAACGGCGCTTCGTTCAGCGCCAATCCGACGCTATGATTCTCGTCCGTCACCGCTACCCAGTGCTGGGCAGAGAACCACTCGGTGTTTGCCCCCGGCAACTCGTCGCGGCTTGGATCTACCCATCCATCCTGGATCTCATAACGAACTGTGGGGTTCTGACCAAGAAAAGGAAATGCAAAGTAAACTGCTTCGGGAGCGCGCACAAGTTCCTTGTGAACTCGGTTCACCAGCTCGACCCGTTTCACCTGATCAAACAGGCGGATCTCCGTCTCGATCTTCGGGGTGTGCGCCGCGCTGCCCTCTATGGTCAGAACCGTTCCCCAAACCGTCTTCTTCACCCCAACGATCTTTCCACCCCCACCCGTCGATACCTGTAGATCGGGCGGTGGCAACGCTGGTCCATATTGCAGCAGGGAGCTGTTAAACTCCGTCCGCTGGCGTAGATTGCTGGCTCCCTCGTGTCCATATCCCACATACAGGTACTGATCCATGAGGTACGGGCTTTTCTGGTTCACCAACTCCTGCCCCAGTTGCTTATCATAGATGCTTGTAATCCCACCCCGGGACGGATCCACAGTGACCTTGTAAAACTTATTCTCAATCACGCCCTGGCTCGAGTTGGCGATTTCGTTTTTCGAAGATGCGACTGTCGGCGTCGATCCCTGTACACCTTGGCTCGAACTCCAGTAATCCACGGCGGCTTTGCTTAGAGTCGACGACGTGGGTTGCGAAATTGCGTAACACCGATAGCCAAGCGACGGAATTCCTTCAGCCCAGAAACGCACTCTATCAAAATCTTCGTCCTTGGCATGACGCACCAACTCCAGGGATACGGGCTGCCGCGTTTGCACATCCACCAATCCGGCTCCACGAGGCAAATCCACTTCCACCAATCCCCCGCGTTCCCACGACAAAGAGTTGAATACCAGCAGCATGTCCCCCTGCGCGGACACCTTGCTTGTTAGCTGATCCAGGCCTCGCCGCAGCAGTGCGTCTACCTGAATCTCCGCTTGCGTGCTGAACGCCTGCTTCGCGCGGTACAGGTTCTTCACCAGTTGCTCATCGGGATGACGCCAAGTCCTGCCAATCCCCCCCCAGGAGTGTTCCGAATATAGGAGCAGGTTGTGCCACATCTCATTGTCCTGGTCCATCGGGAACTTGTAGTCTTTGTTTACAATCACACCCAGTGAAGCTAATTCCTCCGCCGCCACTGCCCGCTCTGTGGAGCGTCGCAGAATCGCGGCGTGCTTCGCATCGGCTGCGATCATTTCCTCCCATGTTGCCCCTCCGTCGCCTCGCAGAGTCGTAAACGAGCTCGAGAAATTCTGCTCCATGTAATGGAAAAAATCCGGCGCAGTTGCCGAGATGATCCTAGGATAAGCAAACTCGCTGTTCCATTTCTGTGAGAAGCCCACGTCATAGGGATTGAATGGTCGATTGTCGGACATATTTCCATAAATCATGACCGCGTCCGCGGAATAGCTCGACAGACTATAGTGTTGCAAGAAAATCGGTATGGAGGTGACGCCAGCCTGGAATTCCGGTTTCTTCATCACATCATTCATCCCGTAGAGGTATTCCATCTGGTGGTAGAACCAGGCATACCAGGTCAGGACCTTGCCCCCATCCGGCCCTTGCCACCAGAAGGGGGACTTACCGAGCAAACCACCGTAAAGGAGGATGGGCCCGCGATAAGGATCGCTGGCGACAACGAGATACTTGACCCCTTGGGCATGCAGGAACGAGGGCAACGCCCAAGTGTGCGCTGGAAGATCCGTCTGGTTGGCGTACTCTACAGGAATCCCGTACCGTTGCCCAAAGTTCTGGCTGTAATACCCTAGGCGGAACAACTCTTCCTGCGAGGCCAAGCCTGTGTCCAGCGTGAAGAACAACCCGGGCAGCCCCATGCGGTCGCTTTTGATCGCCTGCACCACGCTGTCCTGGCGCGTCTTGTCGCGATGCGCCCAATACTGCTCCAAGTCAAACGACCCATCGATGTTGAACTTGTACCAGGGGTGTGTTGCGAAAGCTTCCAGCGCTTGATCGATGTTCCGATTGTGCACCTCGTAGGTTTTTGGCCGATAATCCGTGTAACCTGCGTCGATGTGGTTCGTTGGCACTTCAAACAGCTTCCATTTTTTCTGCGGAACCAGCGAGACAGCAAAGGACTGGGCTACTTTCCCCAGTTGTATTGTCAATCTCCCTGGCGACGCGCCGATAAATTCTTGCACTTCGACAGCACACTCGCTCTCCCCAAAATCATAACCACCCGGTAGGGCGCAGGAATACTTTCCTCCTTCCAATCTCAGCGTGGCAGTGCCAGATCCAAAATGCTCCCTGGTCTCAGCGCTCAGTAAGACGACCTCCTTCAGTTTGTTGTTCTTGTCCTGGCGGTAAAAAACGGTGGGATGGGCCTCTGCCTGGAGATGTCTTTCGTCGAACCGGGCGGTCGAGTCATTGCTTAGCTGAACATCGTCATAGTAAATCCCCGTTGAATTATCCCCATTGCTCTTGACAGAATGCGGATAGATCGTCGATCCGGACTCCCCCGCAACACTGAACACCAATTGGTTTTTTCCCTCGCGGAAAAATGAGGCGGGCAAAGGGATTCGCAGGCGCTGAGTGGAAGAGACGATGTTGTCGTACATCTCCGGATCTCCCAATTCGTAGCTTTGAATGGGATGGAACTTATATGCCCCCGTTTTACCGTTGATGCTCACAGTGAACGCAGGTATCAGCGGTCCTCTAAAAAGCAAGTCCACGGTCAGATAAAAAGTGCCACGCGGCTTGGCCCCGAGATTGAATTGGACAGTAAATGGGTGAACCCGTTCGCCGTACGTGGAATTCTCCGAGCCCGGCTGGAAACTGCTCCAGTCCTTCTTCGGATCGCTCTGGCCCACGATGAAAACAGGTTCTTTCCCTTGCGAAAAGTCCCACCACTGCTTGAACTCCAAAGAAGCATTGTCATGTTTCCCAATCTGCCAGACAGTTCGCTCTTGGGAGATCGCAATACCTGTATGAAGGGCAAGCATGAGGCCCAGGGTGACCATCAACGAAACATAGCCTGACCGGCGAAGCCGACGATTATCTTCTGAAGTTGTTTGCAATGCACTTAGCGACACGAAAGATATCTCCTTTGGGTTCGAACTTCAACGATCGCAATGGTCAAGCTAAGGAGCCTCTGCACAGATGCTTGATTGGACAGCTACGATGCGCAAGCGGCGGTATGCAAGCTGTATGCGGGAAGACATGACAGAAAGCGATGCCCCAGCAGGTTGAATTTGCAGTTCACGAGGCCCATTGCCTGCCTCCGGGCACTCTACGCCACAAGTAGCCGCTTGCGGTGGTGATAGAGATGAACCAGCGCAAAGCAGGCGCACAGTCGATTGTGGTTCTTGGCCAGCCCGCGGTGTCTTACCCGGTCGAAGCCGAACTCCCGCTTCAGCACGCGAAAGACATGTTCCACTTTGGCCCTTACTTTCGACTTAATCGTATTCTTTTTCTTTTGTAACTTATCCACATAGTTGTTGAACCTGGTCCGGCGATGGGTCATGTCCTGGGCCATGGGAGCGGCTTCTCGGATAGCCTTGCTCTGTCCCTGATAACCACCGTCGCCCCATACTTTTTTCTCCTCGCCATGCAGCAGGTCGGGCAGCATGTGCTTGTCGGCCACGCTGGCCGCCGAGGTCGCCACCGAATACACCAGCTTCGACTTCGAGTCCACGCCCACATGCGCCTTGGTTCCGAAGTGCCACTGGTTTCCCTTCTTTGTCTGGTGCATCTCCGGGTCGCGCTGCCCCGCTTTGTTCTTCGTCGAACTGGGCGCATGCAGGATGGTCGCATCCACCATGGTGCCGGTCGCGATCTTGATGCCGCGCTCGCACGGATGATAGTTCACCGTGTCCAGCATCTTGCCGCCCAAATCTTGCTTCTCCAGCTGGCGTAAGCGGCAAATCGTGGTCTCGTCCGGCACTGGTTCCTGGCCCAGATCGATGCCCACAAATTGCCGCATCGAAGCCGACTCGTAGAGCGCTTCTTCCACCGCAAGGTCCGGCAAATTGAACCACTGCTGTAAAAAATAAATGCGCAGCATCCGCTCCCCTCCCACCGGGCGGCGGCGGTTGCTGGCCTTCGGATACCGCGGCTCGATCAGCGCCACCAGCTCCGCCCAGGGCACGATCCGCTCCATCTCCCCGAAAAAACCTCGCACCGCACCGCCTTGCGATACTTTTCGAAACTGCCGTCCTCAGCCACCGCCAATGTCTGCTGCCGCATCGCCCTTTGCCTCCATCTGCAACTTTATCCGCGTAAACTGTGAGGATCGCAGGCTTTATCTGAGTCTCCCTAATAGCACTTCGAAGTTAGGCCGCCGTCGATGACTACTACGCTTGCTGTCATAAAAGAGGACGCATCCGACGCGAGAAACATTGCCAATTGCGCAATCTCTCGCGGTTCGGCAACCCTGCGCAAGGCGTATTTCGAATTCACTTCATTCCTGAAACCAGCTGGATCAGGAAAGCTATCGAAGAATTCCTGGAGCAAGGGGGTGTTGACGTCGCCAGGACAGATGCAATTGACGCGTATGTTGTTCGGCCCATAGCCCATTGCGGCCGCCTTCGTAAAGGCTATGATCCCGCCCTTGGCCGCCCCATAGGCGACCAAATCGGGATCGCCGACGAGTCCCAGCCCCGAAGACATGTTCACGATCGATCCACCGCCGGCGCGAATCATGGCGGGGATGGCGTACTTGCACCCTAAGAAAAAACCCTTCAAGTTAACACTATGTATCCTGTCCCATGTTTCCTCAGTCGTGTCCACCAACTTCGCCATGATTTGGACAGCGGCATTGTTGAAGAGGACATCAAGCTTCCCATATTCCCTGACAGCCGTCTCAACCATTTTCTCGGTATCTTGGGCCTTGGAGACATCCGCATAGCAGAACGTGGCTATATGGCCGTTTTTGCGGATCGTTTCCACTGTCTCCTCGCCGCCCTCCTTGCTCCAATCCACGACGACTACGGAGGCCCCTTCTTCCGCAAAGAGCTGCGCACTCGCCCTGCCAATGCCTGAGCCGGCACCCGTCACGATCGCAACCTTACCGCTTAGCTGCATACTGATTTATCTCCATAGAATGATCCCAAATGATGTAAGGTCAAAGTTATTGCTCGCACATTCGACTCCTACAGACAGGCTCTTTGCACGCGCCATATCAAGTCAAGTCGACTCAATCATAGCCATAGCAGGGTCTAAAGGGTCGTTCACGCTAAGCAAGCAATGGCTGCAACCACTGGAGCCTGATATGAACTTAGCGTAACCACAGTTCATATCAGGCCTTAGTAGAGTTGTTGCTAGAACACTAGTTTGGCCGCGAACTGGATTTGCCTTCCAGGGCCCGCGGCGCCGACTATTTGTCCAAACGCGGAACTCTGAATATTGTTGACCGGCTTGGCGTAGTTCGTACTATTGAGGACATTAAAGAATTCCGACCGGAACTGAAGGGTCGCCCGATTTCCGATAGGAAAATCCTTGTATGCATTGACGTCCACATCTCGATATGAAGGCCCCGTCAAATCGTTCCTGCTCTCGTTCCCGAACGTATATGGCGCCGGCGAGGTAAATGCGGCCGGGTTGAGCCAATTTGTATAGCTCTGCTTCGAGGCATACGGATTCGCGCCTGTCCGTTGCGCGTGTTGCGTGAATCCTGTCCCTACATTGGCAACGTCGGCGCCCGCCAACGCATTGAATGGTTGCCCCGAGTGCAGACTCACAATTCCCCCAATATTCCAGTTGCCAGCGACCGCCTGGATGACCCTATTGGGGTTCGACAAGAAGGTCTTACCTCTTCCAATCGGAAGAGCATACACGGTGCTCAAGACAAACATGTGCTTCAAGCTATAATTCGATGGACCATAGTTCGAGGCCATATCGTAAAAGTTCGGTATAGAGTTGGTGTAAGGATCGGAGTTTATGTCCATAGATTTCGAATAGGTATAAGAGGCCATGAAAAGCAGCCCAGATGAGAGCGATTTCTGTACGAATGCCTGCAACGCATTGTAATTTCCTGGCCCTTCATTCCAGGAATAGAAGACCGGACTATATAAAGGCTGGGGCGCTCTACTCTGTATGGGGCCAGGACCCGGAACCATTGGCGTATTCGCCAGCGGCGCAATGTATTGGTGTCGGCTCTGTGATCCCACATAATCGAGCTTCATCGAGAGCGACTGCGACAGTTGTTGCTGGATTCCAGCGTTGTATTCAATAGCGTACGGAATCTTGTTATTCGGGTTGCCGCTCCATTGACCTGGAACTGGCGGCGTCTGTGGGCCATAGAATGTCGCAGCCGCCGGCAAATTATTTAGGTACATCTGTGGTATCCCTAAATCGAGGCTGGTCAGAAAGGGGGTAGCAGCATAAGGCCAGGAGGTCCCCACATTTTCACCTTCCTGGACCAAGGTATTGTTATGATCGTCGAGAATCGCAAAAGCCGAATGAAGCACTGTCCGGTTCGCCGCTTGGAAGGTTATTCCAAAACGGGGCTCGAATCCATTGTATCGGGGCACATAGTATGTAGATCTCCCGGTTGCGACGGGAACATGGGGAGGAACGGCCCCCGTGATGACAAGCTTTCCCGTGAGAGCATCGAGTGCCGTGAAAATCGTATGGAAGTTTGGCGGGGTCACATAGTCCCACCTCAGACCGGCGGTGATCACCAACCGTTTAGTCGCTTGCCATTGGTCCTGCGCATAAATTCCATACCAATTTGTGGTTAGATTTATGCCCGTACGGCCGAACCACCCTGAGTAACTGTCCAGGGTTCCGAGTAGAAAACTGGCGGGACCAAACCCTGTTGGTCCCGCGACCGCATCCTGTGCGGTTGCATTTTGAGTGAAGTTCGTAGAGGCTTGGACCTCGGCTTCAAAATTGTAAATGTGATAAAACATTCCTCCCGCGCTGATCGTGTGACCGCCAATTGTTTTCGAAAAGTCAAGATGATAGTCATGCCCTTCTGTAGGGCCAAGAGGATTGTATATTTGGTTTACGCCGCTATAGCCGTTACTTAAACTGACTGCCGGCCCCAATTCGACTCCGTACTGGGGGGGCTGAGCAAGCGAGAAATTGATTGAATCCGCAAAAGCGCTCCCTGCAGGTTGGTCCCCATCTACGGGGTTGGCATATGTATATCCATAATGAAGCTGCAGTATAGTGTTGGGATCAAAAAGGTGCGTATAGCCGACTGCGGCCTGGTTGGCGAAATTGGAAAGCACGTAGCTGTATCCGGGAAGCGCTTCGGGGTAAAGTGCATGCGCATTCGATCGGTTGAGACGTAGAAACACAGTGTCGTTGTTTGAGAATTTATGGTCCATCCGTACGCCAAAAACATCGCTCAACGTGCTGGTTTGAGCTGTAAACTGGTAATTAGGAAGGACCCCCTCGGCGACATTCAGATTGGGCGTTAAGTTATAATACTTCTGAATCACTCCTAGCGTGGATGGATTGAGGCGATTGGCGGGGATGATGTTACCCGGAAAAGGATCGCGAAGAAACGCGCCAGGATTTTGGGGGTCTGGCCGGCTGGTGAGCGGATCATAGATTTCGTTCGCGTATTCCGGTCTACCCAGGCTGTCCGTTCCTACTTGAGGCCCCAGCACGCCCGAGAAATCTCCCCGTATCATGGCGGGGGTCAAGATACTGGCCAACTGGGTTTGGCTCAGATAGGATCGAAACCCTTCCCAATAGCCGGAAAACCATGTGTTGTTCTTGCCATGAAATAGTCGCGGTATTGTGACTGGACCTCCCAGGTAAAAACCATATTGGTTTTGCGTGTAGGGGAGGCGCTGCGTCTCAGGGAACGTCTGCGCATCCAATGCGTCGTTTCTGACAAACTCCCACAACGCCCCGTGGAAGTCATTGGTCCCAGACCGGGTGACGACATTGATGTTCGCTCCCGAAGAGACGGCGAACTGGGCGTCCGTAATGTGCGACTGAACGTTGAATTCTTGAATGGCATCGGGAGGCGGTGCAATGGCCCACACATTTGTGTAGAGTGAATTATTGAGCGTGCCATCCATGGTGAAGTTATTTTGATCGCCTTTCTGTCCATTGACAGACGGGCTGATGCCACCCGCGCCGAGTGGTACCGTCAATATGCCTTGCAGAAGGTTTTCGACTGGCGCCGCTCCCGGCGTCAACAGCGCGAGCTGGGTGAACTCTCGTCCATTCAGCGGCAGGTCTACGGTTGTCTGGTGATTTACCACTGTGCTCAAGGTGGAAGAAGTCGTGTTCAGTGCCGGTGGGGCTTCCGTGACCGTGACGGTCTGCGTCGTCGCGGATATGGGCAGCTTAAAATTAAGCGTCAGACTCTGGTTGACTTCCATTCCCACGTTCGACTGCTTCTCAGTTGCAAAGCCGCCTTTAGCCACCGAAATGTTGTAAACACCTGGCGGTACTTGCAGGATGATGTAATACCCTTTGCCGTCCGTGATGGCCGTTCTGGATTCCGACGTTGACGTATTGGTCGCGGTTACTTGTACACCAGGTAGCACCGCTCCCGTCGAATCCGTGATCACTCCGGTCATTACACCAGCTGTAGTTTGCGCAGATAAGTTCGCCGCGAGACAGAACGCGACGCATACAATAATTACCAGCCTCGTGAACATTGAATTATTTTCCGCATAAAGCATTTTGGCCCCCATATCATCCCCCGGTATAACGATCGCGTTCCCCTTACGCTGTCCAAAGCACCGAAGAGCCGCAGCCACCTAAAGAAAAGAAAGTGACTGGCCGCACGCCACGGAACCTATAGCATCCCTCTCCATTCGCCACAGTCAGGTTTGTCGCCGTAGTATCCACTTTCGTACTCACAACCCTCTCTCCGCTCGTTCAATCTCTCGGATCACGCCATCCGAATTGTGCATACGCTGCCCTGGCCGATAACGCCACCAACAGTTTTGCTCAACATGCCGACGTTCGCATCGCGCTGAAGAACTACGGCGCAAAAGACTTTCTCCACTCACGGATGTGTGAATAGTATTTTTCGAGTGAAGGAATGTCAACATATAAATCACAGTTGACATTGTAAATATCGATTTTCACTCACTTCAATGAGCTTAACAATCATCAGAGAATCCAAAGCAAGAAAAGGATCTAAATCCGCGGATGATCTAAGCGATTGATTCTATTTGTGTTAGTCTCTCACTGAAGATCGTGATCGCGTTTGATCACATGGTTCACGTGGGGTACAATTTTGCACGGGACGATTTCTCGGTTATTCTCATCTGCATGGCTGAGCACGCAGGGAATATGGCTGCACGACAAGCCCGCATCTTGGATCACCTCCAGGCAACTGGAGCCGTATCCATAGATAAACTCTGTGCCGAACTGCAAGCCTCAGTAGCCACAATCCGCCGTGACCTGCAAGTTCTGGAAAGCAAATCTCTTTTGCGTCGTACGCGCGGTGGCGCTGTTCTTATCGAACCGTTCTTCTACGAGCCCTTTCGAAATGATGTTTCCTTTCAGGATCTGGCTGGCAGCTTTGTGGAAGAAAAGCGCCGAATCGCCCGTGCTGCGTCGGAGTTGGTGCAGAATGGCGAAACAGTGGCCTTGGGTGGCGGCACGACAACGACACAGGTGGCACGCAGTCTCCGGCTGCATACAGGGATTACCGTAATTACCAATACGGTCAACGTCGCCATGGAGCTCAGTACGCGAAAAGATATCGAAGTGGTCGTCACTGGTGGATCGCTTCGTGGAAGCTGGTTCTCGCTTGTCGGCCCGCTTACAAATAATGCAGCTCAAATGCTCTTTGCAGACATCATGTTTATTGGAGTGAGAGGGATACATGCCACGCAAGGATTGACGAGCCTTTACTCGCAAGAGGCCGAATTTCTTAGGGCGATGGCAAAGCATTCGAAAAAGAAAATCGTAGTTGCCGACCATAGCAAAATCGGGGTCACGGCAAAGTGGTTGCTCCTCCCTGCACCAGAGATCGATATGCTCATCACTGATTTCGGGGCGAGCGATGAGATGATCGCTCCATTTCAGGCGTTAGGCATTCAAGTGCTCCGGGCATGACGTCTCTGCCTCCGAATACGTGGGAACAAAAAAGCCAATTTCTGGGAACAATAACATGTTCCAGGGGAGCTTACTGGGCCTACAGGAGCGACCAGGGCCTTGTAAAGACAGGGGTTATCTCAAAGCGGGACTTTGACACGGTAGAGGTCAGGAGTTCGGATAACGTACGATATTTTTCGCACATTTGATTTGAGTTTTAAGCTTGGGAGGTTGGTACAAGTCGCTGATGATCCTCCGGCTCACCAAGATACATGAAAATGTGCTCGATGGAGCTAAAGTATTCGTGGATACCCTCTGGCCAAGGTCGTTGTTCGCATTGGGCGGCTGAACCCGCATACAAGTCTGACTGGGAAGCCTCGAGGCACCGAGGATTGTTGCTCTGACCACGGCCAGAAGCACGCGAGAGAGACTCTCATTCTCAGGCTTCCTCCAGGGGATATCCCGAAGGAGGCTAGTACTACAGTTGTAACTGCTGGGCAAAGAGCAGAAGTTGTTGTTTTCGGTAGTGGAAGAACTGAGCGAGGAATTGATGTCGTCTTCGCCACTCAGACCAGTCGAGAAGATGTTCCAGGCTGTGCCAGCCGCCGCGCAGCGCGAAAGCGAGCAAATGCCGGATTTCCGGCACGCTGAGAGGGACCTTTCGCAGAGAGGTTTTTTTTCTCCTGTGCGCGCAGTACCGTCAACAGGACCCTTTCTGTAAAAACAACGAATGGGACGCCGTATTCTCGCACGTTTCGGAATCTGTTTGATGCCTTCGGTTGCGCAGAGAATTTCGTATATCAGGAGACGCAGGAGATCGATCAATGCAGTGCGCCTCTTAGATCTCAGGCCGTTCTTCCAATCCAGAAATGTCTGCTTAAGTTATGTGAAGAGCATGCCCGTGCGGCTCAAACATTCGTGGAAGCCCGGCAAAGGATACTGAAAAGCATGAGGAGAACTGTTGAGATCCGCACTACGCGGACCGTCGATCATGGACGAGGACAGCGATAGCGTTTCGCTGAGGTGTGACAACGCCCAAACGGTGTGTCGCGTACCTCGGGTCTCGCTGGTAACTGATTCTTCAATGGGCAATCAAGGACTGGAACGGGCAAGCATGTCATCGAGGAACTCTGACGCAGGTTCGGCACTGGTCACAAGCAAATGGTCACGGGCGCGGGTGCAGGCGACGTAAAGCAGGTGCCGTTCGGTGTTATAGACATCTTCAAGATCAGATTCGTCCGTGACAGTCTCGATTCGTTCCTGAAGCGGAATCACCTCGTCATCACACGCCATCACGCCCACCGCCCGAAACTCCAGTCCCTTTGCCAAGTGCATCGTACTTACGGACAGATAGCCGGAAGTCGTCTCAACATGCTCGTCGAGAATTTTGTACTTCATCTCTGCCCGTTGGGCTGCGGCCTTGGCGCGGTCAAGCTGGGCGGAGGAGCGGACGAAGAGCGCGATTTCGTGCGGTTGCATTCCATTCTTGAGCAGGTGGGTCAACCAGTCACCAACTGCTTTGCTCTCCTCATCCGTAGACGGATAAGCTTTGATGTCCGGCTGCGGCCCATTGAAGAGTGAGACCGTCCCCCTGCGCTCCTCAAGGTTTCCGTCAACATCCGCGATCTGCGGCTCCAGCAGGCGATCCGCTTGCGAGCGAATCTGGTGCGATGTCCGGTAATTGATCTTGAGGCTCGTGGATCGACCGCGCACATCCACTCCCGCAGTCTTCCATGAGAACGGCTGCTGGAAGATGCGCTGGCCAAGATCGCCACCAAAGAAGAGGCCATTGGACCGTCCCGCACCGATGGCGGCAAGGAACCGAACCTGCGCGATGCTGATGTCCTGCGCCTCATCGACGACTGCGAAGTCGAACGGTGCGGATGCGCCTGCGGCATAGTGCTGGGCGAGCACGTTGAACATTCCTGAAGTCGTCAACAATCCCTGCTCCCGCAATCCAGAGCGAACCTTCTCGAAGATCGACCACAGCAGTTGCCGTTGGGGCTCCTTCAGGCGCGTCTTCCGCCCAAGCCGAACAATGTCCCTGTAGTCTTCCCAACTCTCCAACTGCCAGCCATCGACCACCTGCGCCCATTCCGTGGTAAGGAATCGCAGCGAAAACTTGTGCCCGCCCACCGCCTGGGAAGCCTGTTCCATCAACTCACGCACCACGGCGCTCGACGCGATACGCAGCTTCCCAAGATTCAACTCATAAAGCCGCCGCCCAATCGCATCCATCGAGTAGACTTCGATCCGCTCGCCGAGTCGCGGCTCGCTGTGTAGCAGCAGGCGCAACTTCGCGCGAAGCGCGTTTGCCAGCGGCTCAGAGAATGTTGTCAGCAACACACGCGCCTGCGGATTCGAGCGCGCCAGGTGCGCGGCGCGGTGCAACGCTACGATGGTCTTGCCTGTCCCCGCCGTGCCTGCCACACGCGCCGGGCCGTTGAAGTTCTTCTCCACCAGCTTGCGCTGCGCGGGATGCAGAAACACTGCCCAGCGCTCCCACGGGTAGTCGAGCGCCAACGCCAGCTCTTCGACGTTCTTCATCACGCGGAAGCGGCGCAGCGCGTCCGGGTGCTCGAAGGGATCGCCACCTGCGGGCGCAACCTCAGCCAACGGAGGTCGTATGCCGGTCGCCAGATTCAGCAGCGCCTCGGCGGCTTCGCTTGGCAGATGGCCTGCAATCTCGAGCAGTGTGTCCTCGGTCGCGTCCATCACCTCTGGAATCCACTCCGGCGGCACGCCATACGACAGAAAAGTTCCTTCGGAGATCAGCTTGAAGACGCGCGGCTTGGTGACTGGCTGCTCAACCTCAACGTACTTGGGAACCGTGATCTCCTGGACAAGTTCCCGCACCTCGACCAATTGCGCCGCGCCGGTCTTCGGGTGTGTCTCCAGCCTTCGCCGCTCTGCCCATTGATAAGCATCATCGTGGTGGGCAACGTAGCAGAGCAGCAGGCTGGTGCCGGTGCGATGCACGATCATGCGCAGATCACGGCTCACGCGGATCGACCAGAAGTTGTGGTCCTTCGCTTTGTCCAGCTTGTGCAGTTGCAGTCCAGGATTGGCCGGATTCACTTGCAGGTCAAACGTGGCCGTCTTGGCGGCCTTCTGCTCCTCGCCGGTCAGGCGGGCCAGGCTGTCCGTAAATGTGTCTGCAATCCGGAACTCCATCGGCGGCAATCCTC
>JAJYSL010000455.1 GCA_021793595.1 Acidobacteriota bacterium | reverse complement strand
TCAAGCTGGCGTGTTGGGGAAACCGAACCGCGGGAGTGCTGGGCGTGGATCCCGTTCGCTTTGGCCCAAGAAATACAAATACGATTCGATAAGTTGCAGGACGCGGTTGATGCGCATTGCGCGCTGCCCCGCATGAGGCAAGACAAAATAATGATGGAATCGCATGATCTAAATTGAACAAACTCAATTTTTCAAACGCTCACGGAAGCCTTGGCGAGAATGCCCCCGTCACAAACCAGCTGAGATCCTGTGACATAGGATGAATCTTCCGATAGCAGCCAAGCCACTGCGCGCGCAGGATCCTCCGGTTGAGCCAAGCGACCCAGCGGAATCTCTTTGGAAAGCTGTTCGCGGAGTCGAATGACTTCGGCAGGCGGAGTGTCTCTCCACATCAAGGGAGTTTCCGTGGAACCGGGCACGATCGCGTTCACTCGAATGCCGTAAGAAGCGTAATCGATCGCCATGCAGCGAACCAGCGAGGAAATGCCTCCCTTGCTTGCGCTGTAAGCGCCGGCAGCCCCTGCTCCGAGCGCCACTAGCCCCGTGGGCGAAGATGTGCAGACAATGGAGCCGGGAATATTGGTCTGCAGCATATTTCGAAGAGCATGCTTACAAGAAAGAAAAACGCCGGTTAAGTTCGTATCGATCACCTGCCGCCAGGTTTCAACAGGAAGCTCGTGAATGTAGCCGCGGATTCCGATTCCGGCGTTGGCGAAGAGTCCATACGGTGCTCCCATCTGATCCGATACGCGCGCGAATGCAAACTCTACTTGGTCTTCCACCGTCACATCGCAGGCGAGCCCCAAGGCGTCGCTGGCGCCACGCTCCAAGGCTTCCTCTGCTGTTTCTTTCGCAGCGTTTGCGTTGGAGTCCAGGATGGCAACTGCGTCCCCGCGGGCTGCGCAGATCAGCGCTACCGCTTTGCCTATGCCGCTGGCTCCGCCTGTGATGACAATTACACGTGTCTCGTTAGCTTTGGTAGGCATAATTGATAGTTCCAGACTGCGAAAGATCCACCACCGCGGATCCTGAAGTTTTCATTCCTCTGGAATGCGTACGACACTCTTATTCTAATTGCCGGGTTGAGAAAGCTGGTGCGCGAAGATCAGGAACACGCTGGCAGACCACGTGTAGGTGGGGTCGCGGCCATCGTTACTTGTCGCGTATAGATCCGGCATAAAGGAACCGGAACCTGTGATCGGGTGATAGTTTTCCGCGAAACCGCTGCGCTGGGCCATGCGGCAGAAACGAACGCGCATTTCGTGCGCCAGGTCAGGCCTGCCGGCATCCTGGAGACCTTGCGCCAGCATCATCATTGTGGGTGCCCAGATGGGTCCTCGCCAATACCCATTGGGATTGAAGTAGGGACTGTTCAGTTGTTCCGTTGCAAATCCGTTTGCCGTGAGAAAGCGGCCGTTCTCCATGAGGCGCGCGATTAACTGGTCGCGATACGGCTGCGGCAAGCGTTTCCCAAGCACCAGAGGCAAATAAAGAATAAGGCTTTGCCTGGAAGCAACCTGGTGATCGAAAGCGCGCATGGCGACAAACTGGCCGTTCCGCCAATAGGTGTGGATCAAAGAATTCAGAAGTCGATCACTGCGCTTTTGCCACATTCGCGCGTCGGATGGCTTCCCGAGTTTTGTGGCAATTTTGGACAGCTCATCCATCTGCACGACAAGGAGCGCGGCTAAATCCGGAGTTTCCAGTGGTGGCGGAGTAAAAAAGATCGTGGTGTTGTCCCAGCCCGAATCATCTCCCTGGTTGTACTCGGGCAATCCATCATGATCCGCATCGCGATATCGGAAATACCAGTCTGTCCACTTTGATAAGGGCTCGTACACCTGTTCGAGTTTCTTCTGGTCAATGGAGTGGCTATGCGACATCATCCAGGCAAGAACCCAGCCTTGCACCGGAGGCTTGGTATGTTTCCACGATTCCTGCTCATCATTCATCACATCGGGGAGCTGACCGCTCTTATCCTGATTGTCGAATGGAATCATAAATTGGTCCCAGGCAATTTTAGGTGCGGTCGCAATGAAGGCCATGGCGTTGAAGCAGTTGTCCCAGCTCCACAGACTCGCCATCCAGTCCTTCGACATCAGCATGGCCGGCCTTGTGAGGGGGCCTCTGGGTTCGACAACCGCAGACCAGTCCACGTAGGCAGCTTGTTCCGCTGTCGGACCGAATTTGAGGTAGACGCTTGGCATTTTTTTTAGCCACTGGCGATACTCCGCAATTAGCGCTTGCAGAGCTTGATCGTAGCTTTGGCTGAGTTCGGTCGGGGAATTCCAAACTAATTTGTAGTCCCCAACGAAAGCTTCCAGTTTTCCGGTGGAAGGCTGGGGAAGAAATTCGGCGGTAATCGGCGCGCCACTGGTTCCCTTCCAATGTTGTGTTACATGCAAACTTCCTAGCAGCACGCCCACGCGATAGTTGCTGCTACCGTGAAGCTCCCACTCTTGATGGCCTGCCTCCACTGCATAGTTTCCCTGGGTTGACGCTGTAAGACGGAATCCAACACCATGGGCGCGAATACGAATCAGGTTAGGCTGCACAAAGCATATGTCTACATTGCCGAATGAACTCATCAACTGCATTTGCACCGGTGTCGCGTGTGCCGTGAAGGGAATGACTTTCCCATTCGTAATCAGTTCCACATGTAACGCGTTTCGCAACATGTCCCCTCGGCCAGAATTTCCGTGAAGTTCGCGCAGATACAGGCCCTGAGGAAACAAGGAAAAGGACATGTACGAGCCATAGCTGCTAAACGAGGTCTTGCGAAGATCAATTGGAATGTTTCCGGTGTAACGATAGAGTTGAGGAGTTTGCGCAGCGAGCGGCACTTTCTCGCCTGTTCCGTCGTTCTGCTGTGTCGGCTGCACGGCGACAAGGTTGGAAGCCTTGGCAACCGAGCCGAGTGCTGCAAGCGACAGTAACAGAATCGCGGAAATCATTCGCTTCTCCTGGTTCTTATATAGGTGGAATCAATGCCCGGTTGGAGCAAAAGAAGGAGGCTGCTGGCCGGGGTCTCGATTTGGCGTGGCGCTCAAGGTGAAGTCCAGTTGGCGCGCCTGAGAAAATTTCCTCCACGGGATCCACCAATTGGCGATCGGCTTACCATCGAGTGCGACTTTTTCAATGTAGATATTTTCAGGTGCGCCTTGTGCATGGATTTGTAGTTCATGCGTGCCGAGCTTGAGAGTGGTATCCGCAAAGATTGGACTATTCAATGTAAAACCTCCCACACCGGGAATTTCGGGATAGATTCCCAACTGCGCAAATACGGCCCAGGCAGAAGTAGCACCCAAATCATCATTCCCCGGAATACCGCCTCGAGTGTCAGTAAATAAATCTGTCAGAGTTTTTCTGACTACTTCTTGCACGCGCCATGGACGGCCCGTCCAGTTATAGATCCAGGGGTCGCAAAAGCTGGGTTCGTTTTCAATCAGGAAATATGGCCCTCCTCTCCAACGGCCGTATCGGCTGAAGTATTTGTCGAGGCGGGCATTTGCTTCGTCTGGGCCGCCGACAGCAGAGATTATGCCACTTAAATCGTACGGAATCATCCAGCTGTATTGCGCTGAGTTCCCTTCCACGAATCCCACGCCCTTGCCTGGATTGAAGTCCGGAAGGAAATTACCCTGGCCATCTCGAGGACGGATGTAGCGAGTGTCCGGATCGAAGAGCTTGCGCCAGTTCGCTGAGCGCTGCAAGAAGGTCTGCGCTGTAGCTGTATCTCCCAAAGCTTCGGCGAATTGTGAAATGGCAAAGTCGGCGCTGGTATATTCCAACGTGATAGAGGCTGCGCCGT
>JAJYSL010000060.1 GCA_021793595.1 Acidobacteriota bacterium | reverse complement strand
GCTAGTTGATTGTTAGCAATTGTGTTTTTGTAAGCGATTACGGGTGCCCACCCCCCGGCATGCCTCTCTACCGCAAACGATCCCGTCGAAACCGTGACGCCCCCATTTCGGGTAGCCCAGGCCCATAGGATGCAGCCCAGACCGGAATGCTCGCAGCATTCAAGTACCCCTCCATTCTACGCCGAAATGAGCAACCTTTCTAGAAGTCGGCTGGGACGGTGAATAACAAGATACGGGCAACGATAAATCAGGCTTCTTCGCAATCGCTTGGTACAGTTCTCGTATGGCGATTGAATACGACGAAATCGGCATATGGTCTGAAGTTAAGTTGGCGATTATCAAGGAATATGCAGCAGCATATTCGAGGATACTCAACGCGAATCAGCGCGAGTCGATCCGGAGCCTTCAATGGCTTTATATTGATGCATTTGCTGGCCCCGGATTTCATTTATCGAAAACAACTGGCGAGGTGGTGGATGGTAGCCCGCTCATCGCTCTCAAAACCACACCTCCATTTTCGGAGTATCACTTCATAGACTCGGACCCTCGCCGCGCCAAACAGTTGAAGGTCATGGCCGGTAGACGAACTGACGTTCATGTCTATAGCGAAGATTGCAATGATATTCTGCTACAGAAAATTTTTCCACGCGCACTATATAGCGACTACCGACGGGCACTTTGCCTGCTCGATCCATATAACATCAACCTTCGATGGGAGGTGATCGAGACGGCTGGGCAAATGGGGTCAGTCGAGGTGTTTCTGAATTTCATGATTATGGATATCAATCGGAATGCTGCGCGTCGTGACCCTGACAGCTTTGTGCAGAGCAAGACCGAGCAGCTCACACGCCTCTGGGGCGATGAAACTTGGCGGGATGCTGCTTATGACCGTTCCGGTAATCTTTTCGGAAATCCCGAAAAAGTTCCGAACGAGCACTTCGAGGCTGCATGGCGCGAGCGTCTAAAGAAGAAGGCCGGGTTTAAATTTGTCTCGAAGCCCCTGCCGATGAAAACAAGAACGAATGCAGTCATTTACTACCTATATTTCGCTTCACAAAAGCCCGTTGCTGCGGGCATTGTGGATGAAATCTTCAATAAGTACAGAAAACGTCAGGGGTTGTGACATGGCGGACAATTCTCACATCGAGTGGACCGACGCAACTTGGAACCCGGTCACGGGCTGCACGAAGATCAGTCCCGGTTGTAAGCATTGCTACGCAGAACGGCTAGCAAATCGCCTTCATGCAATGGGGCAATCGAATTATCTCAACGGTTTCGAAGTCACTTTACAGCCCCAGATGCTGGAGGTGCCGCTTAACTGGAAATCTCCAAAACGAATTTTTGTGAATTCCATGAGCGATATATTCCACGCAAATGTTCCGTTCAACTATATCAATCGAGTATTCGATGTCATGCGCCGTGCGGATTGGCATCAATATCAGGTTCTGACCAAGCGCTCCGATCGCCTATTGGAATTGAGTACAAAGCTAAATTGGGACGAGCAAATCTGGATGGGTGTGAGTGTAGAAAATGAACAGTATGTCCATCGCATCGACGACTTGCGAAAGACGGGAGCTGCAGTGAAATTTCTCTCCTTAGAGCCGCTACTGGGACCGCTTCCGAAACTGAACCTGAAAGGAATTGACTGGGTGATCGTAGGCGGCGAATCCGGCCCAGGCGCGCGTCCCATGAATCCGAAATGGGCAACTGAATTGCGCGATCAATGCTTGAGGGCCAATGTCCCATTTTTCTTCAAGCAATGGGGTGGTATTCAAAAAAAGAAGACAGGCCGAAGCCTAGAGGGTCGAACATGGGACGAGATGCCCGCCGAACCGCTTCTGGTTTTGCAATAGTTTGAAGCGCAGCCCCAGAGATCATCATGGCGAAAAAGAAAACTCTTTCCGAGAAGCAGATTCACCTGATTGCGAAGGCGCTGTCCGATCCGCGACGCCATGAGATCTTGCAGCAAATTGGCGCATGCAAAGACACTGCCTCCTGCGTCGATATTCGCGAATCGCAGCCTGTGACCGCCGCCACACTCTCCCACCATATGAAGGAGCTGGAAACCGCGGGCCTCATCAAGATCACCCGCGAAGGCAAATTTGCCCGCATGGAGCTGCAACGGGACGTCCTGAAGGCATATCTGGCTCACCTGGCTAAAATTTAAGCCGAAAAGATCTGCAACCATCCCGGCCCAGCCACATCACTTAGACAGTTATCGAACTGTCGAATCAGGACAGCCCGATCCGGGAGAAGAAAAATGAGCAAACTCAAGAATAAAGTTGCAGTGGTAACGGGAGCATCGAAGGGCATCGGCGCAGCCATCGCGAAGGGATTGGCGGCCGAGGGCGCCTCCGTCGTCGTCAACTATGCGTCCAGCAAAGAAGGCGCCGATCGCGTCGTTGCCGACATCGCCGCCAAGGGCGGAAAAGCCATTGCCGTGCAGGGCGACGTTTCCAAGGCGAAGGATGTGGAGCGCATCTTTGCCGAAACCAAAAAACAGTTTGGGTCGCTCGATGTGCTGGTGAACAACGCCGCGTGTATGAGTTTGCGCCAATTGGCGAAGTGACAGAAGACAAGTTTCATCGCCTGTTCAACACCAATGTGCTCGGCCTGCTCCTCGCCACTCAGGCAGCCGCAAAACCCTTTGGCCCCGAGGGCGGCAGCATCATCAACATCGGCTCCGCTGCCAGCCGAACTACCCCTCCTGCCACCGCCGTCTACACGGCCACCAAAGGCGCTGTCGATGCGATCACGGGCGTTCTTGCGCGCGAGCTCAGCCCGAAGAAAATCCGTGTCAACTCCCTCAACCCTGGCATGACGGAAACCGAGGGAGTGCATTCGGCGGGAGTCATCGGCAGCGATTTCCAAAAGCAGCTCGAAGCGCAAACTCCGCTGGGCCGCATTGGACAACCCGAAGACATTGCCCCTCTGGCAGTATTCCTTGCCTCCGCCGACTCGGCGTGGCTGACCGGCGAGACGATTCTTGCTTCCGGCGGTCTTCGCTAAATGGAATGGGGCTGCATGTCGCGCGGCCCGCTCGCTTGGGTCGTGTCGCGCTGATCACGTTGCAGCGCCATGCCGGTATATTTCCAAGTCGCAGGAAAGCCCGGCTGGCACGGTCCATTGCCCGTCCTGGTTCGGGAGCAGGCACCGCCAGCACCATTTAGGCAACGCTATTGGCGGCGGACGGCTCGTTTCCGTTCGAAATTCCAGACGGATGTGGAGGAATCAGAAATACGCCCCAGGCATGGGCGTGTTCATCGCCGGAGCTGTTGCGGATGCTCGCCTCGGCTGTGATCCTGCGCTTCTTTCGCTGGACTACCCAGCCGCGAATCTGGACTGCTTCGCCCGTACGAAGCTTTTGCTTGAAGCGTACCTGCAAATCCACCGTGAAGGCCTCCAGGCCGTGAGTAATGATGGCCTTCGACATCGCCTCATCCAGTACGGTGGAAATGACGCCGCCGTGGATTACACCCTGAAAGCTCTCCCAGTCTTTTCCCGGAACCCACTCCGTGGTGAGGCAGTTTCCGTCGACGCGAAAGGTGAGTTGCAGTCCATGCGGATTTTGATGGCCGCAGGCCACGCAGTGCGGATTCAACGCAGCCACCAATCGCAACGCGTGACCGTCTTCCTCTGGCGTTGTTGCGGCGAGTTGGGTGGGCGGAGTTATGGGAAGGCTCATGAGTGGGCTTCCAGACCAGAAGTTTCGAGTGCGGTGTTATTGACGCAGTGTCGACGATCCATGGTCCACTCCCTCTTCGACGCGCTGAGAAAATGCAATCATGGACTGACCCATCCGTCGCAGTAGTTGCGCCCACTCCTGTAAATGAAGACGACCTTTTTTTGTGAGCGCATACACGCGCCGGGCCGGGCCGGAACCTTCCACATCCCAAGTGGATGTAACGTGGCCATTGTCTTCCAGAACCCGCAGCGTTCGATACAAAGATGCGCGTTCAATGCGGGCGTCCGTCAGGGCAACGTTCGTCAGCTTCTCCGCCAAGTCATACCCGTACGACTTTTTCTCTTCTTTCAGCACTAACAGAACGACGGGCTCAATGTAGCGATAGAGATTGCCCATGGAGCAGGAGCATGGCGAGCTGCCGGCGTGTCGAGGACAGAAAAACTTAGGCATGGCACAAGACTCCTTCCGGAGATTGCCTGGACTGCGACATCGATCGTCCAATTCCAGTACAGGTATAGTATACATCTAGATGTAAATTACATCTATAATCGACTCAATGAATAGTGTGACCGATGAAAGTGGGTGCGCGCGTCGCTCGTCGGCGACTTCTGGCTGGGCGGGCGGAGCTGAAAAGATGGAGCACATGCCCCCACCGCGCGGTCGAACCGTGTTGTTTTGTAAAACCAGGCAGCCTCTGAGCTGTAAATGAAATGGAGAACTGTATGCGAAAAATTGCTTTGATGACCCTTTTGAATCGAGAAGATTCGACCCTTTCACCGCACTTCGGCAAAGCCAAATGGATTATGATTCGCGACACCGAACAAGGTCCCTCCCGCTTTGTACAGAACCACGGACTGAACGGGAAAACCGTGGTGGAAGAACTGCTGCGTGAGGGATGCACCGATGTAATCTGCAGCGAGATCGGAGCGGGAGCGGTGGAGAACCTGAAGCGGGCGCAGATTCATGGATGGCTTGCGCCCGCCGGGGTTCCGGCGCCGCGCCTGATTGAGATGCTGGCGGCAGGATTGTTACAGCCGTTGTCCGCAACGAAACAGCACGGCGAGGGCTGCGGCCAGCATGAGCATGGAGAGAAACATTCGGGTGGCGGCTGCGGTTGCCACCATCAGAACGGCGACGGGCATGGCGCGGGCTGTTGCCACGGATAGGATTCGCGCAGCCAATTGAAAGTCCTCAGCAAGTTTTCCCGCATGTCGAGAGGAGCGGATGAGCACTGAGGGTGTCTGTGCTTTGTATTTGCCCTGAATAGGCCGATTAGGTAATGCTGGAAGAAGCCAGTTACTGCTGCTTTTGACGGAGAAATAAGTCCATGCGATTCCGTAAGCGACACGCGGTTCTCGCAGGTTGCTGCACGGTTGCGTTGCTGGGGGCAACCGCATGTAAATCGTCAGAGAAACAAGGAACTCCGTCCGTCGCTGAAACTTCGCAGGCAGTGCAATCTTCGCAAACTGCCGCGTCCTCGTCGAACAACGCGATGAAGCCGACGAACATTGTGCTCATCACCCTGGATACGGTGCGAGCGGACCACCTGCACTGCTACGGAGATGCGAAAATCAAAACTCCCACCATCGATGCCCTGGCAAACAGCGGCGTCTTGTTTGAAAAAGCAGTGGCGCAGGCGCCGCTGACGCTTCCCTCCCACGCCAGCATGTTTACCGGAACCAATCCCAATGTGCATCACGTGCGCGATACCGGCGGATTTGTGCTGCAGCCTTCGTCCGTCACGATGGCAACCATCTTGCGCGAGCACGGCTGGAATACAGCAGCCTTCGTCGGCGCGGTGGTATTGAAGCGTGCTTTCGGATTCAACCAGGGCTTCTCTGTGTATGACGATCGCATGCCGGGCGGTTCCGGTGGCGAAGACATGATGCGGAATGCCGGTGTTACTGTGGATCACGCACTGGCATGGCTGAACTCGCAGCCCGCGCGATCTTCGCAGCCCTTTTTTGTCTGGTTGCATTTTTATGATGCGCATCAGCCGTACGTTCCGCCGCCGGCGGAATTTCAACGTCAGTATCCGGGCGATACCTACGACGCGGAAATTGCCTACATGGACCAGCAGCTGGGGCGCTTTGTGAACGCGGTTAAAAAGAGATCGCCCGCGCAGAATACCTTGTTCGTCGTGCTTTCCGATCACGGTGAAAGCCTCGGAGATCATGGCGAATATCAGCATGGAGTTTTTCTCTACGACTCCACGCTGCGCATTGCGTGGGTCATGTCTGGGCCGGGTATTCCCGCGGGCGGTCGCGTATCGCAGCAAGCGCGGACGATCGATCTGCTGCCGACGATTCTGGATTTGCTGGGGGGCAAGGCGTCTCCCGCAGTGCAGGGTACCAGCCTGGTGCCAGCCTTCACCGGCAAGCCGGTGGCGACAGAATATTCCTACGAAGAAACCATGTATCCGAAGTTCATCATGAACTGGGCTTCGCTGCGCGGCATTCACACTGCGGACTGGATGTATGTTCGCGCCCCCAAACCGGAATTGTACGATTTGAAAACTGATCCGGCCGAGTTGCACAACATCATCGACGCGCACCCCAAGGAGTATCGCGAGCTGGATCGGCAACTGAAGCTGTTGATCGGCAACAATGGAACGGAAAAAGTGGTTTCCCAGCAGATGGACGAGCAAACCATGGAGAAGCTGCGTTCTCTGGGATATCTGGGTGGATCATCGCAGCAGTCCGTGAGTTTAGACAGCATGGGCGCAGATCCCAAGGACCAGGTTGAGATTCTGAAGCTGTTGCATGAGGCGAAGGACACGCCTGCAGGCGAGATGTCTTCTTCGCGCAGGATTGAGTTGTACCGTCAGGCGCTGGCGAAAGACCCGTCGAATCCTGCCCTCTATTATGCCCTTGGCGACGAATATCAGAAGATGGGCCAGAATGAAGCCAACCTGCAGCTCTGTCTCGACGCGCTGCATCATGGCGTCACCGGGCCGATGATCCTGTCGCGACTGGGGAATCTGTACCTCGGCAAGGGTGATGCGAAGCAGGCGATCGCCTATTATGAACCGGCGGTGAAAATGGATCCGACCGACGTTGGAGCGATCGATGGGCTGGCGTCTGCGTATTCCGCGAATGGACAACTGGCGGAAGCGGCGGCAGAATTTCAGCGAGTGCTCGCCATTGAGTCCTACATTCCTGCATACAACGGGTTGGGATTGGTGGCGGTGAAGCAACACGACTTGATCGCAGCAAGGAAGAATTTTGAGCGTGCCATTCAAATCGATCCCAGGGATGCTGAGTCGCAACTGAATCTGGGGGTGCTGTGTATGCAAACTGGCGATGTTCCCTGCGGAAGGACGGCTTTTCATGCATTTCTTGCCAATGCTTCTCCGGCGCAATATCGCGACATGATTCCGCGGGTGCAATATGCCTTGCGAACAGTGCTGGCCACCAAGCCGTAGTGGCTGAGGGGAAAAACGCCGCAAACTTGGGGCAATTGAAGCTTGGCAAAAATGGTTGCTGAGGCAACCAATTTGCCCAATATGGTTGCTCAGGCAACTATTTATTTATGGGTTTGGTTCGCCGCTCTCTCACGGGAGTCGGGCTTTTTTATGCTCCAAAAGAAGGGCCGCGTACTTTCGTATGCGGCCCTTGGTTCGTACGGTGTTCATGTCGATCGGTCAGGGTGCTGGTGTCACTGTTACGACAACGGTGGGCGAGCTGCCAGTCTTGTACCCTCCTGCGGTGGGATTAAACACCGCATAGGAATGCAGCGTACCCAGTACCCCCGCAGTCAGAGTGTCTGAAAATGTGGAGGTGTTGTTTGCGTTGGGTATGACGGGCTGGGGTCCGTCGGCCTGTACCAGTGTCCCATCTGGAAGCTGTATAAACAAGGTGATGGTGCCTACCGGCGCTTTTTTGGAGCCAGGGGTTCCAACGACAGCTGTGAACGAGAAGATGGAACCGAATGTGACGGTGTTGGGTTGGAATGTCAGCGTGACCGGCGTGCCCGACACCTGCACTATAAAGCCTAGGTTGGTGGTTGTGTTTGGACGATACAGAACATCGCCGGAATACAGGACGGTGATCTGATGACGCCCGGTGCCGAGGTTGGGTACGGTAAGAGAAGCTGTGCCTCCGCTCAATGTAGCCGTGCCAAGCATTGTGCCATCGGAGTCTTCAAAGGTGACCGTTCCGCTTGGAGTGGTGCTTCCAACCGTAGGCGCAACGGTGGCGGTGAGCGTGACCGACGTTCCCGGTGCGACGGTTCCGCCGGGAGAATGCTTCATCCTGATTGTGGTCCCGGAAGCATTTAGGAGCACGTTAATGCTGGGTCTGCCGTTTTTGGTCGGCGGGAACTCAGTCATATACATGGTCTGATAGGCAGGGATCGTCAGGTTCACCCGATTCACCGTGTTGGCGGTGACGATGTCGAGTTTGCCATCCAGGTTAAAGTCTCCCAGGGCGACGGCCCACGGCTGCTGGCCAGCGGCGAACTGTACCCGTTCTCCGAAGGTGCCATCTCCTTTGCCGAGCAGGATGGCGACCTGGTTGAAGTTGGCAGCCACTGTGACCAGGTCAAGAATTCCATCTCCGTTCACGTCGCCGGCGGCGATGGAACTTGGAAAGTTGAGCGCAAAGCTGTTGACGGCAGTATTGAAACTGCCGTTGCCGTTGCCGGCAAAGAAGGAGACGTCGTTGGCGATGGAATTCCCGGTGACGATGTCGAGCTTGCCATCGCGATTGAAGTCGCCCATCACCAGGGAGGTTGGATAGGAGTCGGTGGAATACATTTCCGGCGACTGGAAGCTGGCCTGCGCCGGTGGCGCCTGGTACGGCATCATGCTGTTGTTGAGGAAGACTTCCATCTGGCCGGTGTGGAAGCAGGTCACGGCGATATCGTTCTGACCGGTTTTGCGCGTATCCCCAATGGCGACGCCATAGGGATTGGTGCAGGTCGCCAGGGTTTGCCCCCCGGTGAACCCGCCGCCGCTTTGCCCATAGAGAATGGAGACGGTGTTATCTCCATAATTGGTGACGGCAAGGTCGGGAATTCCGTCGCCGTTCAAATCGCCGATGGCGACCTGGTACGGCAGATGGCCGACAGCATACGTTTGCGCCGAGGCGAAGGTACCGGTGCCGCCTCCGTTATTCAGCAACACACTCACGGTGTCATCGCCAGTGTTGGCGGTCACCAGATCAGGATAGCCGTCGTTGTTCAGATCGCCAGTGGCCAAGGAATAGGGCTGCTTGCCGACGGCATATTCAGTCGTAGAGTTGAAATTGCCACGGCCAGTACCGGTGACAATGCGAACGGCATTGTCTTCCATGTATGTCGCGGCGATGTCGGGGTAGCCATCGCGATTGAAATCGGCGGCGACAACGCCGTCGGCCATGTTGCCACGACCATTGGTAAGGGTGTGCGGCGCCAGGTAATTTAGGCTCCCATGTACTGGAGTGGGCAGAGTGTTATTGATGAGCACCGAGACGGTGCCACCGGTCGACTGCGTGACGGCCAAGTCCGGCTTGCCGTCGCGGTTGAAATCAATGGGGGCGACGTAGGCTGGCGCGTTGGGAACCATATAAGTTTGCACTGCCTGGAAATTGCCGTTGGGACGACCAATGAGAAGTGCAAGGGTATTTTGCAAGGTATTGCCGGCGATCAGATCCAGATTGCCGTCGCTGTTGACGTCCATCGCAAGCAGGTAGCTCCCGCCTGTTCCGGTGGCTGATCCAATCGAGGCGGTTTGGCTGGTTCTAAAGGTGCCATTGCCATTGCCATTCAGGATGCTGACCGTGCCCGAACCGGCATTGAGAACGGCCAGATCGACTTTTCCATCCTTATTGAAGTCGCCAACGGCCAGGCCGGTAGGACCCATTCCCACCGTGTGGCTGGAGACCATGGTGAATTTGCCGGTTCCGTCTCCAGTCAAAACATGAACCGTGCCGGTGGATCCGTCGGTGACGGCCAGATCGACATTGCCGGAGTTGGTAAAATTCGCGGCAACAATGCCGTTGGGCATGCCGAAGCCGGAGAGCGTCGAGACGGTGTAATACGTGAAGTTGTTATTGGGATTGCTCAGGAACAGCGTAATGGTACCGTCGAGGCTGTCGGCCACGGCCAAGTCAGGATGGCCGTCATTGTTGAAGTCGCCGGAAGTGATGGCCACCGGGCCTTTGCCGGTTCCCAGCACAATGTTGGTCATTCCGTCGACAGTGGGATTGAAGGTTCCATTGCCAAGATTCAGGAACACCTGGATCACGTTCGAGGTGGGAGTGTTGCAGGTGACGACGATGTCCGGCAGACCGGTTAGATCCAGGTCGCCCGCCAGCACAGCTGTGGGGCCGCCACAGGTGGGGTACGTGGCCGGCGATTGAAAGCCGCCTGCGCCAGTGGACAAATACACACTGATCGTGTTCGCGGATTTATTGGCGACCACCATATCCTGGTAGCCGTCGTGGTTGAAGTCCGCCACGGCAACACCCATGGGCATTGTGCCCGCGGTAAAAGTCTTGCTCTGGGAGCCGGGGCCCCCAAGAGGCTGAAACATTGCCTGAGCGTGAGCGCCAACAGAGAACAGAAAAGCTGCGATGATGCCGACGAAGACAAAAGGACGAGACATGCGAACCGTACCAGAATTCATGGCTAGGACCTCGACTGAAATTCAGCGACTTCAACATCAATTGGCGGAGTGAGCCATGGGATTCGGATTCGCCCGCGTTGCGATCCGGTCCCCGGAGTCGCCGCACCAGGAGAGTGCGGTCGTGCTGAGGAAAGACAAAAAAATGAAAAGACAAATACTTTCAGGGGGAGGGATGAATTGATTGTTGTGTTTCTCGATTTGTTCAAGGCCGAGAGCTGAGTCACCCTCAGTGTCTATGTCAAGTGTTGCAGCCATGTTACAAGGCATTTAGCTTCCGCAGAAAAATGGCGGAGAAAATTCGGCAGTTTGTTAGATGCCGAAAAATCCTTCGAGAGAGAAAAAATCTTTGGGTGGTGTCTCAATTCGGGAGGGCTCCAATTGTGCGGGACAGTTCAGCGAAGGCGGTTACGGAGAACAAAAGGCGATGTGAGGAGAGAAAAAAAGGGCTGCCGCTTGGAAGCGACAGCCCTGGGGGTGGAGGGTTTTGGTTAGAAAAGGGTGAAGGGAGCGTATCTTTGCCTGGCGCGGTTATTGCGATTGGCACGCGGAGAGCCGAATCCGTCGTTCAGGCCCGCTCCGGTAAAGGAGTTGAAGGTGATGGGCGGCCCAGTGCGATCCAGACCGCCGCCGAAGCAGAGCCCAAGGAAGCAGGTTACCGAGAATTGAGTTGTCGTTGTGGAGGCGGAGTACCCTACCGGCGGTACGAATGTCGCCACCATCGTATACGTGCCAGATTTTGTGATGCTTAGACCGTCAATCGCGTAGTAGCTACCGAATTGATGCGCGATCGGTATCGGCGCTGGTGTCGGGCTTCCATTGAAATAGAAATCGACGGTACCAGACTGCACTACGCTTCCATTGGCTTGAACTTGCGCCACGCAAGCTTGGATGATAAACGAAAAACATGCGTCTGTGATAGTTGTCGTTGCTGTGGTCACAGTCAACGGTTCGGTTGAGGAACTGCCTGCTTGGTAGTTCCCGTTAGTGGAGGTATAGACGGCATAGAAGTAATAGGTTCCAGGTACCAAATTGGGGGCGGCTGCTCTAAAGGTAGCGGTCCCGCCGGTGTTGTTGATCCCCTGATTCGTTAATGTCACATTGCCTAGCGTGAACCCGCTGGTGCTGTAGATGGTGAGCGTACCCGTGGGGCGGCCCAAGCCCGTCGCGCCGCCAGTCACGGTCACGTTCGCCGTAAAGGTGGTGTCGTATGGAACCGAGGAGGGGCTGATGGTAAGAGTGACCGGGGTTCCGTTTACTGTTACAACGAACGAGGATCCAGAACCGGTGGTGGGCTGGTAGTTGGCATCCCCGGAATAAAGAGACGTAAACAGGTACGATCCGCTTCCGAGGTGCCCGACGGGATAGCTAGCGGTTCCACCTGCGTTCAAGGTGTAAGGACCGGTGCCGAGAACCGCACCCGATGAATTTTCAAAGATCACCGATCCGGTTGGCGTTCCACCTGTGTACGCAGGCTGAACATTGGCGTTAATCGTCACACCCGAATTGTTATACGGGAGCGGCGAACCAGGCGACGTGGTCAGGTTGATCTGTGCGGCCGACGCATTCATCAGGACGTCGATGCTGGGGTAGCCACCGGGGTTGGGCGGATATTGGCCCAGGAAGCGCGACTGATAGGCCGGGCTATTGAGATTGACCTGATGGTAGGTGTTGGCCGTGACGATATCCAACGTTCCATCCCCATTAAAGTCGCCGGCAGCCAATGCCCAGGGTTGAGTTTTCGCGGCAAATTGTCCCGCAGCACGCTGCTGAATAGTGCCAAAGGTACCGTCGCCGACGCCAAGAGTGACTTCGACTGCGTTGAAGTTTGGAGCCACACCAGCGATATCAAGAATCCCGTCGCCGTTGAAGTCTCCCGCCACGATGGAGTCGGGGAAATTGAGCGAGGGGCTTTCAACGCTGGCATTAAAGGTGTTGTCGCCGTTGCCGGCAAAGAACGAGATGTTGTTCGCGGTCGTGTTGCCGGTCACGATATCCAGGTTGCCGTCCCGGTTGAAGTCTCCCACGACGATGGATGCCGGATTCGGGGCGAGGCTGTTGATCGTGTTTCCAACGGTGTACATATAGGGAGTTCCGAAACTGCCATTGCCGTTGTTCGGAAAGACTTCAAGTTGGGAGGTTGTGTAGCAGGTGACGGCTACCGATGGGAAACCGTCGTGTTTGAAGTCACCGATTGCTACGCCGTAAGGAGTGGCGCAGGTGGCAAGTGCCGTCGGCTGTACCGTGAAAGTGCCCGTCTTCGATCCGAGCAGGATGGTCACGGAACCCTGAGTGCTGCCGGTGGTGTAGTTGGTGACGGCAAGATCGGGATAGCCATCGCCGTTCAAATCGCCAATCGCGACCTGGTAGGGCTGTTTGCCGACGGTGTAGGTGGCTGCGCTGGCAAGGGTTCCGTTCTTATTATTCAGCAGGACGCTGACGGTCCCGGCGGTTCCGGCGACGTTGGTGTTGGTGGTGACGAGATCGGGATAGCCATCCCCGTTCAAATCTCCGGAAGCGATCCAGAACGGCTGGCTGCCGACCGAATAGGTGGCCCCGGCAGCGAACCCGCCGCCGCCGTTGCCGAATAATACCTGAACATCATTGTCCTGCAGATAGCTGACCGCGATGTCCAACAGGCCGTCGCGATTGAAGTCACCCACCGCGACGCTGTCGGCAAAGTTACCCATCCCGGTTGACAAGGGATTGTAGGTAGCGAAGCTGCGCCCATCGGGATATTGCGTAGGCAGCGTATTGTTAAGCATCACGGAGGCGTATTGATTGCCCTGCTGCGTCAGCGCGATGTCTGGCTTCCCGTCGCGATTGAAATCAGCAACAGTCGCCTGCGTACCGGGAAGGAATGCCTGAGTGGAGATCTGTGCAACCTGGAGTGTACCGTTCCCATTGCCCAGCAGAACAGCCACCGCACCCGTAGACCCGGAAAGCTCGTCGAACGCGACTAGGTCAGGGTAGCCATCACTATTGATATCGCTGGTCACGAGGGCGATCGGGTCGGTGCCAGTCGCCTGAGCTGCCTGAAGCGTGAACGATCCTGCCCCATTGCCGAGCAGAACAGTCGCGGTATTGGTGCCTGCGTTGGACGTGGCAACATCGATGTTGCCATCCTGATTGAAATCGGCGGCCACGATGCCGCTGGGGTTCGACCCGGAACCGGTTGAAACGCCAGTGCCCAACTCTGTGAAACCTCCGCTGCCATTGTTCAGCAGCGTATCGACCTTGTTACCAGCGCTGTCGGAGACGGCCAGGTCCAGGCTTCCATCCTTGTTGAAATCGCCCGCCGCGATTCCGGATAGGGTACCGCCGACAGTGACGTGAGCGGCGGAAAAGGTTCCGTCGCCGGCTGTGTTCAGAAGAATCGAAACATTGCCATTCGAGTCCGCAGCCGCAACATCAACGTAGCCGTGGCCGGCAAAGTCCCCGGCAACCAGCGCGACCGGCGAACCGCTGAGAGGATAGGAGGTGGCGGTGCCAAGGCCCTTCCATGCTGCCCCGGTACCTCCTCCCAGGTTTAGCAAGACGTCGATGGTGGCCGAGCTGGTGCAGGCGACAATGACGTCAGGATATCCATCGTGATTAATGTCAGCGGCCAACACCGCAGTGGCGTCTGCGCAGACTGTGGATGTCCCGACTGGGGTGTATGTATTGGGGCCTGTGCCACGAAAGACGGAGATCGTACTCGCACCATGGTTGACGTGGCTATTGGCGACGACCAATCCGGTCCAGCCGGAGCGGTCGAAATCGGCGGCGGCGACGCCTTGAGGAGTTACGCCCGCAGTCAGGTTTGGCGATGGCGGCTGCAACAGGCCCTGTGCGTTGGCGGCGCTGGAGATGGCAAGCACGCCGGCTATGCAGACGATGCTAACAATGGTGCAAACGACGCGAAAAGCGGAAGGGCGAACGACAGATGTGGGCATGAGAGACCTCGGAAAAAATGCTCAACGCAAATCGGGTGGTCCGAATCAAACCAAAATATTTGTGTTTACGCCGGAAGAACGCCGAATGTCCCCGGCACCATTCCGGATTGCTGCAATGCGGACGGAATTGAGTCAGGTGAACGAGTGGTGTTTCTCCCAACCTGTGCCGCCCGAGTGCAGGGCCCTAAGGGTTCTTCTTGCCCCGCACGGTGACCAAGCACCTGGCGGATACTAAAGCCGCAAGCAGAAGAGTCGAAACAGCGTGCAAATTTTTTGCATATCTCAAGTTGAACCAAGAACGACGGCCAAGCTCAGGCACTTTAGTTTGTTGTGCCTGCCTCAATAAAACAACTGGAAGTGGTAGATTTGTCTGACCCAGTCTATCCCATTTCTGGAAATAAGAAGATAAAAAAAACTTCCGTCATCTGTACAAATAAGGAGGAATCAGATACATCACTTGTCACATTGAAAACCTGTGCGACGCTGGAACGCCGTGGGAGCGCCGGTGGTTCCAAGACCACCCAGGATGAGGCAGGGGCGTCGCGGTACACAACGGGAAGGGGTGGTTGGTTTTCTGAAGGCAACTTATGCGGCGACTGCGGCGGCAGAGTCCCGGTAAGCGGGTGTTGGCTAGTCGGGCACGTCGGTCTGGTCGAGCGGGGTGCCGGCGGCATCCTTGGCGGCGACGATGGGTGCCTCGGTCAAAGGCCACTCGATGCCAATTGCGGGATCATTCCACCGGATCGTGTGTTCAGAAGAGGGGGAGTAGAAATCGGTGGTTTTGTAGAGCACGTCGGCGGATTCCGACAGAACCAGGAAACCGTGGGCGAAACCGGGAGGAATCCAGAGCATTTCCGGCGTCTCCGCACGCAGCTCGACGCCGACCCACTGGCCAAAATGGGCGGAAGAACGGCGAACGTCGACGGCAACGTCAAAAATTCTGCCAGCGACGGCGCGCACGAGTTTGCCCTGGGCATGCTGTAGCTGAAAGTGGAGACCTCGCAAGACATGCCGGCGGGAACGGGATTGATTGTCCTGGACGAAGTGGGAAGGAAGACCGGCCTTCTGGAAGGTGGCCTCGTTAAATGTCTCGGCAAACCAGCCGCGGTCGTCGGTAAAGGTTCGAGGCTGCAGCCGGACGACGCCGGGCAGGCGAGTGGAAAGAATTTCCATGAAGAAAAGTGTACCGTGGTTCGGAAATCGATGACCCTTCGCGCGTATCCGGTAGACTGAGCTGCAGAGTGCTCATCGCTGCGGATGGTTGCAAGGATGTGCGATAAGCGGCAGTGATGTGGAATTCAACCTTAATGTAGGGACGAACAATTTTGACGGAATCTTCTTGGACGCAATCCCCGATTGCTGTGACAGGGGGCGCTGGATTTATAGGTTCGAATTTCGTGTTGGACTGGCTGGAAGCTGCCGCGTCCGCCGCTCCTTTGGTGAATGTCGATTGCCTGACGTATGCCGGCAACCTGAAAAATCTGGAGCGTGTGTCGACGCATCCGCAATATCGGTTTGTTCGCGCAGATATTTGCGATCAAAGCCGGATGAAGGCGTTGCTCGAAGAATTCCGTCCACGCGCGATTGTGCATTTTGCCGCGGAAAGCCATGTCGATCGCTCGATCCTGGGGCCGGATGCGTTTGTCGAAACGAATGTGCGAGGAACGTTTGTGTTGCTGGAGGCAGCTCGAGCCTATTGGAGTAGATTGCCCGAGCAAGAGAAGGCGGGATTTCGATTTCTTCATGTCTCCACGGACGAGGTATATGGTTCGCTGGGGGAGGACGATCCGGCGTTCTGCGAGACCACGCCATATTCGCCGAACAGTCCCTATTCCGCAACTAAAGCAGCCTCCGATCATCTGGTGCGGGCCTACTTCCACACCTATGGGCTGCCGACCATGATTACGAATTGCTCGAATAACTATGGGCCGTATCATTTTCCGGAAAAGCTGATTCCGTTGATGATTACACATGCACTGGAGGGCAAGCCGCTGCCGATCTACGGCGATGGATTGAATGTGCGCGACTGGTTGTATGTACGGGACCATTGCGCGGCGCTGCGGTTGGTGCTGGAAAAGGGAAGGCCGGGGGAGACGTATAACGTTGGCGGCAGAAATGAGCGCAGCAATCGCGAAGTAGTGGAGACGATCTGCGAAATTCTGGATGAGCTGCGACCGAGTTCGCCGCATTGCCCGCACAAACATCTGATCCGTTTTGTGAAGGACAGGCCGGGGCATGATCGTCGGTACGCAATTGACGCGACCAAGCTGGAGCAGGAACTCGGCTGGAAGCCGAAGGAAACGTTTGCGACAGGCCTACGCAAAACGGTGGAGTGGTACCTGGAGCATCCAGACTGGATTGCGGACGTGTTGAGCGGCGAATACCGCGCATGGATTGAACAGAACTATGAAAGTCGAGCGGACGGTCGAGCAGCCGAGCCAGCGCGAGCGGGACAGCGTAGAGTCGAGGAATAAAGGAGCGAGTGTGCGTGGAATTATTCTGGCCGGTGGGTCGGGAACGCGGTTATATCCACTGACAATTGCGGCCAGCAAACAATTGCTGCCGGTCTATGACAAGCCAATGATCTACTATCCGCTGTCGGCGCTGATGCTGGCGGGGATTCGTGAAGTGCTAATCATTTCCACCCCCGAAGACACGCCGCGATTTGCGTCGCTTCTGGGAACCGGCGAGCAGTGGGGACTGAATTTTACCTATGAGGTGCAGCCGGAGCCGGGTGGGCTAGCGCAGGCATTCTTGATTGGGGAAGGCTTTGTCGATGGCCAGCGGTCGGCGCTGGTGCTGGGTGACAACATCTTTTACGGCCACGATCTTTCTGGAATGTTGCAGACGGCGGCATGCAGGGAAGAAGGCGCGACCGTATTTGCCTATCCGGTACAGGACCCGGAGCGCTATGGCGTGGTGGAGTTCGACGAGAATCGTCGAGCGATTTCAATTGAAGAGAAACCGCAGAAGCCGAAATCTCGCTTCGCGGTGACGGGCGTGTATTTCTACGACCAGCAAGTGGTGGAGGTGGCGAAGTCTCTGAAGCCTTCTGCGCGCGGGGAGTTGGAAATTACCGACGTAAATCGCTGGTACCTGGAGCGTGGCCAGCTGCATGTGGAAGTGTTGGGGCGCGGGTTTGCCTGGCTGGATACGGGGACGCAGGACTCGCTGATTGAGGCGGCCAGCTTTATCCAGACGATTGAAAAGCGGCAAGGCCTGAAGGTGGCTTGTCCGGAGGAAATTGCGTATCACCTGGGCTACATCGATGCCGGCCAGATGGAACGACTGGCGGCGAAGCTAGGCAAGAGCGGGTATGGGAATTATTTGTTGCAGGTATTGCGCGAGGCGGATTTATGAAAGAAAAACATGTCGGCGGCCTGCGGATTCTGTTAACCGGGCGTGATGGGCAGTTAGGACGAGAACTGAACCGATCGCTGGCGAAGCTAGGCGAAGTGACGGCGACCGGTCATGAAGAACTTGATCTCACTTCCGATTATGCGATCGGCGATGTGGTGCATGAAGTGCGGCCGCAGTTGATTGTGAATGCGGCGGCATATACCGCGGTGGACAAGGCGGAGAGCGAGCCGGATTTTGCGCATCGCATCAATGCGGAGGCGGTAGCGACGCTGGCGGCAGCGGCGAAGAGTGTTGGTGCGGCGGTGATTCATTACTCCACGGACTACGTGTTCGATGGCAGCAAAGAGACACCGTATGTGGAGACAGACAGACCGCATCCGCTAAGCGTGTACGGAAAGAGCAAACTGGATGGAGAGAAGGCGCTGGCGGCCGCGGGCGTGCCCTATCTGATTTTGCGAACGAGCTGGGTGTATGGCGGTGAGGGGAAAAATTTTCTATTGACCATTCTGCGGCTGGCGATGGAGAGGCCGGAGCTGCGCGTCGTGAACGATCAAATTGGCGCGCCGACATGGTCGCGCGACATTGCCACGGCGACCGCGTCGATTGTGGATCGCTGGCATCACGAGAAGTTTACGACGGCGAAGTCGGGCGTGTACCACATCACGGCGGCTGGCAAGACGAGTTGGTTCGGCTTTGCGGAAGAGGCGGTCCGGCTGCGTGCGATGTCTCCGGCGGCGCAAGGAATAAAGTTCGCGCGGCTGGTGCCTATCCCTTCCTCGGACTATCCAACGCCAGCGGAGCGGCCCAAGAATTCTCAACTGGATTGCACGAAGCTGGCGCGGAAATTTGACTGTAGCTTGCCGAAGTGGAAAACATCTGTGGCTGCGGTGATGCGCACATTGAAGTAGAGCGCAACGCAAAACCCGATCAGTCCAGATCGAAGTCGCGTAACGGGCGGGACTCGCTGGGTGACTCCTTGGCGCGGCGCAGCGCTTCAGAGAATTTCTTTTCCAGCACATCATCCTTATTCTTCTCGGCTTCCACGGACTGTCGGAAGAGCGCCTGCTTGCGCTCTTCCTGATCTTTCAACGCGCGCGTGTCTGCCTCGAAATCTTCAAACGTCTTTTTTCGCGGCGCCGGTGTGTGAGCGATGACGGCGTGAGTGGTGGCATCGACCTTAACGATGGCGCCGCAGTCGGGACAGGCGATCTCAAAAATATTGGAAGTCTTGGCGGTCATGGGCGCATCCCTCGACGGAGTTTTGGCTCCGCCTCAGGATACAACTTTCTCGCTTATGGCAGTGTCAGTGCAGCTTGGAAAGGGTGCGGGTGATGAAATCGCGGGTGGCGCATCTTTGCGCGACGGCTGGGACCTATAAAGAAAGAGCGTGGTGGCCGCAATGGCCGGTGCGTGCCTGCTCGACGAGCATGTCAATCAACGGCGGTTCAAATCGACAGAGAAAGGAAATGCCGGCGAAGACGCGCTCCTGCAGATTGCCGTTGGGAAACAGGTTTTGGCATAGAGCATCGGCCGCGCGCCGAAGGCTTTGATCGCGTTGCAACTGGAAGTTCGCGGAGAGTCGACGCAGCCGGTTCATCTGATACAACATTTTCGATGCGGCGATGTCTGCGGCGTGGCCCAGCCCTTCATCCTGTGCGCGCATCCATTCGGCCACGGCCGAAAGCTCTTCATGCAGGGCGTTGCCGGTGGCGGCAAGTTTGCGTTTGGCTTCGACGGGCATGGCACGGGCGGCGAGACGATGTGCCAGCGTGTCAGGCGTCGTAAAAACGTCGGGCAGGGTGAGCGCATGTTTGTGCAGTAACTGGGCCATCGACGGCTCTAACAGAGTGGCCGAGTATCGCGCCAAAACCGGCGTGGTGCGACCGAGGATGTGTTGATAAACAACCTGCGATTGGGCAAAATAGGCCACCTCGGCCGGACCGCCGATATAGGCGGACGTGGGGAGCAGTGTGTCCTGAACCACGGGCCGCAGCAAGGCATTCGGGCTGAGGCGCTCCGGGGCGGTGTCGAGAATTTGGATGAGGTCAGCAGTCGTGTAATGCGCGGGACCGGCGGACCACTGATCGGCGGCCGGCTTTTTCAGGGCGGTGCGTGCGCCGGTGGTTGCATCGTTCAGAAAGAGCGGGCTGGAAAACTGGCCGACCATGACCTGGGCGTGATACCCGACTTGCTCCAATGTATGGGTGCGTTCGAGCAGAGCGGCATGCAGCTCGTCGGCATTTTGCAGTGCGGCCAGAAACGTGGAATGCGCCAGTGCATGAAATGGCCGCGAAGAAGCATCGATAACGATGAGGCCGTGACGACTGAAAATGCGTGCTAGCAGCGCTGCAAATGCGGAGGCAAAGGTCGCGGTGGGAGTGTACAGTGAGGCGATCAGATCGGTGACAGCATTTTCGCCGAGACATCGGCGCAGTTCTTGGACCAGTGGCACGATGGCGTCGCCGAGGGGCAAGTTGCCGACGGGCTGGCCGGGTGCGGGATGATGCGGCAGATCCGCCGCGGCGGGCAGGTGCAGCGTGGTGATATCGTTGCCGCAAAGGAAAGTAGCCTGGTTCACTTCATCAAAGTCGTGGTCCTCGGTGGCCAGCCAGAAGATGGGGACATGCGGATAGCCGGCGCGGGTGGCTTCCGCAGCCAGATGAATCGCGGTTGCGGCCTTCATCAGGGTCATGAGCGGACCGCCGAAAAGTGCGACTTGTTGGCCGGTGACCACGGCACCTGCTCCGGCGGCGAGGCGGTCGAGATTAGATTGTGTTTCTGGACTTGAACCACACTCGCGATTTTGTTGCCGCAGTAATTCGACAATGGTGTGACGTCGGGCCGGATCCATTTGCGGCGCGTTTTTCATCCATTGGCCGTCGTTGGCGGCCGATTCCGGATAAAACGCGCGCAATTTTTCCCAGTTGCCGGACACATAGTCGCGATAGAGATCGCTGACGTGCGGCAGCGCCGTAACGGGATAGCAATCTGCGTTCAAGTGCGCGTCGCTCCTGATGGGTTGAGGTTGCGCGGCTGACGCCGGGGCCTGGGTTGCAGCGTACACGCCAAGTGTCTCATGCAGTGGATGCAGTCAGTAGCGTCGAAGATGCGCGGAATCGCGCTGCGGAACCCGGATCGAGCTACTCGCGGCCTTCGCGCGCATCCTTCCATAGATCGATTCCGCTGTCTTGCGCAAAGCGATCGATCTCTTCCAGTTCGGCATCGGTGAATTGAAGTTTCTTGACGGCATCGAGCGAATCGTTGAGTTGATCCACATTGCGCGCGCCGATCAGTGCGGTGGTGACGCGAGGATCGCGCAGCACCCATGCAATCGCCATCTGTAACAGGGTCTGGCCGCGGC
>JAJYSL010000059.1 GCA_021793595.1 Acidobacteriota bacterium | reverse complement strand
CGGCAACTGTTACACCGTCTGCCCGGCGATGCCGCTGAACGACCCTGCCAATGATGGGATTTCCATCTGGGTGGGGGGCAAGGTGAGCAACGCCCGCAGCGAGCCGCGCTTCTCCAAGCTAGCCATTCCTTTTCTGCCCAACAATCCGCCGCGCTGGCCGGAGGTGGTGAACGCGGTGGTAAACATCGTCAATGTCTATGTGAACAACGCGCGCAAGCATGAGCGCGTGGGGGAGTGGATCGAACGCATCGGATGGCCTCGTTTCTTTGAGCTGACGGGCATTGAGTTCACCCGTTACCACATAGACGACTTCAAAAATGCCGGCCTGACATATGCCCGCTCGGCGCACATCCGGTACTAGGAGGGAACTATGTCTGTCCCAGTTGAAACCATTGCGGAAGAGATGTTCAAGATGGTCACGGAATACCAGGGCAAGAAAAACCTGAAGGCCCTGGACCTGACCAAGGCCATGATCGCCAAATACGGCGACGCGGAATGCAGCAAAGACGACTGCAAGCACGCCATCCGGCAACTGATGGATTCCGGGCGCTGTGTCTACAGCTATTTTGGGGGAAGTTTTATTACCCTGCCGCACAAAGAAGGAGCCGCGCCGGAGTAGTCCTAACCAAGCCACATGGCAACGCCTCAGCACGGCATGAAGGAGAGGATCGCAATGAACGCAAAAACACTGGACAGGAAAAAAACTGCGGATGGACAGGTGACGCTCACCACCCTGCTGCGCCAGTGGCAGCAGATCGAGGACCACAGCGTTGAATCGACCACGCACATCATTCAGCAGACGAAGAATCCGTTCATCCAGCTGCTGATGGAGATCATCCGGCAAGACTCGGTGATGCACAAAAAGGTGCAGCAATTCATCCTCGACAGCTTGGAAAAAGAGGCGGTCACGTTGACCCCGGAGGACGTGGGAGAAATTTGGGAGAGCATCGAGCGACACGCGGCGATGGAGAGGGAGACCATCGAACTGGCGGAAAAGGCGCAGAAGGAATGTCGCCTCTTTGTCCCCAGCCAACTTCTGACGTACCTCATTGAGGACGAGCATTTGCATGACCGCCTGCTTGGTCAGCTTGAGGACTTCAAACGCACGATGTATTCCAACGGGTAAGTAGAGGGACGACCATGGGTCTCTTTAAGGAAGTCAAGAAACCGGTCATCAAAGGAGGAGGGAGCGGCGCGGATATCTCTCCCACGCGACCGCATTTCGTGGAGAAGACACCTCCCTGCATCAGTACTTGCCCATGCGGTACAGACATCCGAGGATGGCTGACGACGATTGCACAGTCGGAAGAGTATGGCCGCACCCACGACCAGTCCTACGAACTGGCCTGGCATAGAATCACCGAGCACAATCCCTTTCCGGCGGTCTGCGGACGAGTTTGTCCGCATCCGTGCGAAGACGCGTGCAACCGCACCGCGAAGGAAGGTAGCGTGGCCATCAATGCGCTGGAGCGCTATGTGGGCGACTTCGGCTTGGCCAAGGAACTGAAGCTGACAAAATTGACGGAGGAGATTTATCCGGAAAAGGTTGCGGTCATCGGTGCGGGTCCGGCTGGTCTCTCCTGCGCCTACCAACTGGCGCGGCGCGGATATGGCGTCACCGTTTTTGAGGCCTTCAATCATCCCGGAGGCATGTTGCGGTATGGCATCCCTTGCTATCGCCTTCCTCGCGAGGTCCTCGATGCCGAAATACAAAATGTCCTGGATGTCGGGGTCGAACTGCGTTGCAACACACAGGTGGGCCGGGAAATCTCCATGGAACAGCTCCGACAGGATTACGCTGCCATCTTCGTGGGCATCGGCGCTCATAAAGGGGCGCGACTGGGCGTGCCCGGCGAGGATGCGCCAAATGTCTATACCGGCACGGAGTTCCTGAACCACGCCAACAGCGGCGAAGCTGTTGATCTTGGCAAAACCGTGATTGTGGTGGGGGGCGGCGACACGGCCATCGATGCAGCGCGTATGAGTAAGCGGCTGGGCGCTTCCGTGACCATTTTCTATCGCCGCACTCGCCAAGAGATGCCCGCTATCAAGCCGGAAATCGAAGGGGCGTTGGAAGAAGGGGTCAAGATCGACTTTCTAGTTGCGCCGGTGGAAGTTCTGGTCAAAGACGGCAAGGCGGTGGGCCTGAAGTGCATACGCATGGAGTTGGGCGAGCCGGATGCCTCGGGACGGCGGCGGCCGGTTCCCATTCCCGGGTCCGAGTTCGAAACCGCGGCTACCGCAATCATCACGGCCATCAGCCAGGTGCCGGAGTGGGACGGGCTGGCGGACATCCAGCCGGACAAGAACTGGATCAAGGCCGGAGAGTGGGGCGAGACCAGTGTGGACGGGCTGTTTGCGGGCGGCGACGATACTGGCCTGGCGCTCGTGACCACGGCCATCTCCCAAGGTCAGTTTGCAGCCAACGCTATTGACGCCAAGTTCCGCGGCAGGAAGCTGGAAAGCCCCTTCCATGGCGCAGCCATCACGCCGGAAAAGTTGAAGCTTGGCTGGTATAAGGAGGCGGGCCGGCACGAGCGCGCCCACATCCCCGCAGCAGAACGGGAAAAGGACAATGAGATCGAGTTTGGACTCTCTGAAACCGAGGTTTTCGAAGAAGCAAAGCGCTGCATGTCCTGCGGCATGTGCATGGACTGCGAGACCTGCTGGATGCTTTGCTCCAATAGCTGTTTTGTAAAACAGCCCAAGGGAGAACATTTCAAGATCAAGCTGGAGCTTTGCAACGGATGCCAGAAGTGTGCACAGGAATGCCCGTGCGGCTATATCGAAATGCAATGAGCGAAAGAGGAGTAAAAACGATGCCTACGTTTGAAGCAAACGGCCGTAGCTACGAAGTGGATGAGGATGGCTTTCTGCAGGATCCCGAGATCTGGAACGAGGAAGTAGCCAAGGATTTTATGACCACGGAAGGAATCACGGAGCTGACTGCGGATCACTGGAAAGTGATCAAGATGTTGCGGGATTATTACCTGCAGTTCGGGATCGCGCCAATGGTGCGCAAAGTCTGCAAAGACACAGGTTTCAAGCTGGGCCGGATCTACGAACTGTTTCCCTCGGGACCGGCCAAGGGCGCTTGCAAACTGGCGGGTCTGCCTAAGCCCACCGGTTGCGTCTAGTCACTTCCGAACAGCACAGGGAAGTTGTGTTGCTCGTCAGTTCCCCGACAATCCCAGTGCAGTCCCAGGGAGGCGCGAACATGCGCACATTGGACAATGCGGAAATTGATGGGATCGCGAAGGCGTGGCTGATTCAGGTGATCCAGTCTTTTTCGCTGCACGGCCAGCCTTTTCTTGAGCAGACGAAAGATCCCTTTCGCAATCCCATGGGGCACGCGATCCAGGAAAACCTTCCCATCGTGCTGCAAGAGATATTGGGCGGCATGGACCATCCACGACTCGCGGCGGCATTGGAAGCGATTGTGCGTATCCGCGCCGTGCAGGAAGTCCCTCCCAGTCAGGCTGTGAGCTTTCTATTCCAGCTTGCTCCCATCCTGCGAGAGCGATGGAAAGCGTTGCCCACGGAACAGGAAGAAGTACTCCAACACACGCAGCAGGCCGCGCTCATCGCCTTCGATTTGTATATGGCGTGCCGGGAAAAGATCTTCGCCCTGCAAGCGGACGAGGCGCGACGTCGCACAGCACAACTGGAAAGGGTCTATCGAAGGATGGAGGCGGAATCGAGATGAGCCCGTTGCGAGCAGGCATCGCGTTTTTGCTGGTGGTCCTGGTGGCCGCTCTGGCGTATTTCGGAGCGGAGATGGCCGCTGTGCGGCCTCTTCTGGTGGACATCCTTCCGTATGCGGCGCTGCTGATTTTTCTGGCTGGTTTCAGTTTCAAGGTGATTCGCTGGGCGTGGTCGCCTGTTCCCTTTCGAATCCCCACCACCTGCGGCCAGCAAAAATCGCTTCCCTGGATCAAGGCCAACCGCCTGGACAATCCATCGACCAAGACCGGCGCGTGGGGCCGCATGGCGCTGGAGGTCCTGTGCTTTCGCTCCCTGTTCCGCAATACTCGGGCGGAGTTGCGCGAAGGCCCCAGAATCGCCTACTCGGAAAATAAATTCCTGTGGCTAGCCGCACTGGCCTTTCATTGGTCTCTTCTTTTCATCCTGCTGCGTCACTTGCGTTTTTCCCTGTTGCCGGTGCCGCACTGGTTGATGGGGATGAGCGCGCTGGACGGATTTTTCCACGTGGGTGCTCCCAGGCTGTACATCACGGATGGTGTGATTTTTCTGGCGCTGCTTTACCTGCTGGCGCGGCGCTTCTGGGATGCGCAAGTACGCTATCTGTCTCTGCTGGCGGATTATTTTGCGCTCTTTCTGTTGCTCGGACTGGTGCTGACGGGAATCCAAATGCGCTATTCCGACAGAGTGGACCTGGAGAGGGTTAAGGAGTTCGCCCTCAGCCTGACTGTTTTTTCTCCTCACATATCGGCCGCTGTGGCACCCTTGTTTTTCGTTCATCTGACCTTCGTGTGTGTTCTGCTAGCCTACATTCCCTTCAGCAAGTTGATGCATCTGGGCGGAGTTTTTCTCAGCCCCACGCGAAATCTTGCCAACAATGGCCGCATCCAGCGCCACATCAATCCCTGGAATCCCGCAGTGAAGGTCCACACCTACGCGGAGTGGGAAGACGAGTTCCGGGAAAAGATCAGGGCGGCGGGCCTGCCGCTGGAGAAGGAATAACCATGTCCGATCATGCGCCATCGCCAGAGGAATTGGTCCAGATCACCTATCAGCCCACGGGGAGCACCGATTGGCTGGAACCGGTTGCCACTCTGTCGAAAGGAAGATATTGCTACAGCGCCGCCGCCAAAAACCTGAAGGCCATGGATCTGCCCAACCCACGCGAGTGGCAACCCTTTGAAGAGGATTGGAAGCTGCCGCCGGATTGGCAGCCGATCATCCTGAAAGGAATGCAGGAGAGGCTGAAAAAGTTCCGCTCCTTCCGACTCTTCATGGACATTTGCGTGCGCTGCGGAGCCTGCGCCGACAAATGCCACTTTTACCTTGGTTCGGGCGATCCGAAAAACATGCCGGTTCTGCGGGCAGAGCTGATGCGTTCGGTGTACCGCCGTTATTTCACCACAGCTGGACGGTTGTTTGGCAAATGGGCGGGTGCGCGCGATTTGACCGTGCCGGTGCTCAAGGAGTGGTTCTACTACTTTTATCAATGCACGGAATGCCGCCGCTGCTCAGTCTTCTGCCCCTACGGCATCGACACGGCGGAGATCACCATGATCGCCCGCGAGTTGCTGAACTTGGTGGGAGTGAACGTCAACTGGGTGATGGAGCCGGTGGCCAATTGCTACCGGGTGGGCAACCACCTGGGCATCCAGCCGCACAGCTTCGTGAACAGCATCGAGATGGCTGTGGATGATATTGAGGACCTGACCGGCATCCACATCGAGGTCCCCATCAACCGCAAGGGCGCGGAGATCCTGTTCGTGATGCCCTCGGCGGACTACTACGGCTCGCCGCATTACTACACCCTGCTCGGTTACTTGATGCTGTTCCACGAGATCGGGCTGGATTACACCATCAGCGCCTACGCGGCGGAGGGGGGCAACTTCGGATTGTTCGCCTCCAACGAGATGATGAAGCAGCTGAATTACAAGATCTACGCCGAAGCCAGGCGACTGGGGGTCAAGTGGCTGCTGGGCGGCGAGTGCGGCCACATGTGGCGCGTACTCAATCAATACATGGACACCATGAATGGCCCTGCGGATTTTCTCGAAGTGCCGGTCTCTCCCGTCACCGGGACCCGCTTTGAGAACACCCGCTCCACCAAGATGGTACATATCTGCGAATTCACCGCCGACTTGATTCATCATGGCAAGCTGAACCTGGACCCCAGCCGCAACGACCACTGGCGAGTGACTTTCCACGACTCCTGCAACCCAGCGCGCGCCATGGGGCTGTTGGAGGAGCCGCGCACCATCATCCGTAGCACCTGCAACCAGTTTTATGAAATGCCGGAGAACACGATTCGCGAACAGACCTTCTGTTGCGGCAGCGGCGCCGGCCTGGGCACAGACGAAAACATGGAGATGCGGATGAGGGGCGCGCTGCCCCGCGCCAATGCCGTCAAATATGTTCGCGATCGTCACGATGTCAACCTGCTGGCCTGCATTTGCGCCATTGATAAGGCGACCCTGCCCACAGCGATGAACTACTGGGTACCCGGAGTGGAGGTGGGCGGCGTACACGAGTTACTTGGCAACGCCCTGGTGATGCAAGGCGAAAAAGAGCGCACGACGGACCTGCGCGGCGAGCCGCTGAAGGGAAAGGAGGCGCCAGTCCATGCGTAAGAAATTGGGCATTCTGGCCATCCTGGCAGTGTTCCTGGGGCTGGTGACCTTTCCTTTGTGGTACAGCCTGGGGAAGCGAAGTTCCATGCAGCCGCCGAACTTGGTTCTGCCCACAAATCAGAAAGACTGCGTGATGCCGATCGCCTACATGCGGTCTTCTCACATGAAGCTCCTGTTGAATTGGCGAGACTTGGTGGTTCGTCACGACCAGCACGCCTTTCGTTCCTTTGACGGTAAGACGTACAACATGAGCCTGACAGGAACGTGTCTGGGCTGCCATAACAAGGAGCAATTTTGCGACCGTTGCCATACGTACATGGGGGTGCGGACGCCCGATTGCTGGAACTGCCATGTAGATCCCAGGGCGTTGCGCGGAGGCTTGCGATGAATATGACACGCAAAGAATTTCTAGGGCTTGCGGGAGCCTCCATGCTGGTCGCTGTCAGCGGCAAGCAGGTGTTAGCTGAATTGGAAGGCAAACGGAAAGCTAACAAGCCACGGCTGCGCAAGCAGTATGCCATGATCGTCGACACCCGAAAGTGCAGCACCCTGCCCGACTGCACCAAGTGCATCGACGCTTGCAACAGTAGCCACAACGTCCCGGTAATTCCCGATCCGAACCACGAGATCAAGTGGATATGGAAAGAAAAGATCGCGAACGTTTTTGAGGCGCAGCAAATCCCCTATCTGGAAACGACGCTGAAAGAGCGGGCGACGATGGTGCTCTGTAATCATTGCGACGATCCGCCCTGCGTCCGTGTGTGCCCCACCGGGGCCACCTGGAAACGCGAAGAAGATGGCATCGTGATGATGGACTGGCACCGCTGTATCGGCTGCCGTTATTGCATGGCTGCATGTCCGTATGGCTCGCGCAGTTTCAATTGGATCGAGCCTCGCACGGAGTTGAAAGTATTGAATCCGGCTTTCCCGACCCGTACCAAGGGCGTAGTGGAGAAATGTATTTTCTGCTACGACCGACTCGCGCTCGGTCAAGGGCCGGCGTGCGTGGAGGTATGTCCGGCAAAGGCGCTGATCTTTGGCGACCTGAACGATCCAGGATCCGAAGTACGGAGGATGCTCGGTACTGGGCTGACTCTCCGGCGCCGGCCTTCACTGGGTACCGGGCCCAACATCTACTACATTCTCTGAGGTGGTTGTGATGTTCATGCTGGAAAAAGCCGTGACCGGAAGCAGAAAGTACTGGACGTGGATCTCCGGGCTGCTGCTGGTGATCCTGGTTGGCTTGTACTACTACCTGCGCCAGCTCGAATATGGCCTGGGACTGACCGGCATGGGCCGAAACATTTCCTGGGGTCTGTACATCGGCCAGTTCACGTTCATGGTGGGCGTGGCCGCCTCGGCGGTGATGGTGGTGCTGCCGTACTATCTCCACGACCACAAGGAATTTCACCGTATGACCATCCTGGGAGAGTTGCTGGCCGTTGCCTCGGTGGTGGTGTGCATGCTCTTCATCTTTGTTGATATTGGCCAGCCGATGCGCATCCTTAACGTGCTTTTGTATCCGCAATTTCACTCCGTGATGTTCTGGGACATGGCCTCGCTCAGTGGCTATTTATTGTTGAACATCATCATCACGCTGGCGGCGCTGCACGCCGAACAAAAAGGTCTGCCCGTGGAGCGGTGGGTCCGGTATGTGATCCTGCTCTCGATTCCGTGGGCTGTCAGCATCCATACTGTGACGGCATTTCTGTACGCCGGTCTTCCAGGTCGGCCATTCTGGCTTACTGCGATTATGGCGCCGCGCTTTCTAGCCTCCGCGTTTGCTTCGGGACCGGCGCTGCTGATCCTGCTTTGCATGCTGGTCCGGCGCCTGACGGGTTACGATGTGGGCCGCAAGGCCATTGACGCCCTCGCCGTCATCATTACCTATGCGATGGCAATGAATGTTTTTTTCCTGTCGCTGGAAATCTTTACCGCGTACTACAGTCGCATCCCCGACCTGACAGAGGACTTCAACAACCTGTATCTGGGCATCGGACCCCATTCCACCCTGCTGCCGTGGGGACGCGCTTCCATTGTGCTGATGGCGATTTCCCTGGGGATGTTGCTTCTGCCACGCCTGCGCAGAAACCATGTCACGTTGGGGGTGGCCTGCGTGGTCACCTATCTCGCTCTCTGGATCGACAAAGGCATCTGCCTGGTGGTTGGCGGCTTTATGCCCTCTCCGTTCGGATTCGTAAGTCGCTATGTTCCCACTTTTCCGGAGGGAATGATCACCGTGGGTGTCTATGCCATTGGCATCCTGATGGTCACCGTGCTGTACAAAGTCACGCTCGCGGTGAAGGCGGCCGACCCGACACAGTTTGCTTATGGACCGCGGGATAAGCGCGATGTGAAGCCCGTTGTGGGCGACCTGGCTGCGACAGAAGTGAAGTGAGTGCATCCATGGAACGCGTCAAGGAGAGCGGCAAGGCGCGGAAATACGGAGAAGCAGGGCGATGCGGTGGGAAAAGCAAGCATGGTTGAACTGCGAGCGCCTCCAAAGCAAGCGCTCGGGGAGATGAAACGTTATGACGACCTTCTTCTACTTAGCAATTTATGTTGCGTTGGCCGTGTTTCTGGCGGCCTGTGCCGTGCGCGCGATCAGTTATGCTCGTTTGCCGATTCATCTGCGATGGGAACTGTATCCGGTACCCCATGACGATCCGGCACTGGTGGAGCATGGCGGCTCGTACTTTGAAGTCACGGACTGGTGGAAGTTCCCCCTGCACGTCAACCACCTGGGCGATCTGAAAGTGATGGTTCCTGAGATCCTGCTCCTCCGAGGACTGAAGAAATTCAACCCAGCTCTCTGGTACAGCTCGTTTCCATTTCACTTCGGTCTCTATCTGCTGATCGGGTCCATGGTTATGGTGTTTGTGCATGCATTGCTGCCGACCACAGCCGCTGCTTCATGGATGGTAATGGTTGCGGCGGTTCTGCGCGATCTGATCCTGATGACCGCTGTGCTGGGTTCGGGTCTGTCAATCGTAGGGGCGATTGGGCTGCTGGTGCGCCGCTTCACGGACGCAAAACTCCGCGACTACACGACCCCGGCGGATATTTTCAATCTGATTTTCTTCATCGCAGCCTTTGGACTTCTCTGGGCCGGCTATTTCCTTAGGCAGCCCGGCCAGGCCGGTCCTCTGGCCATCGCCCATGGCCTGCTGCACTTCGACCGCACCGTTCCCGTGTCCGGATTGCTGGCGGTGGGACTTGTCCTGAGCGCTGTGCTGTTGGCCTATATCCCGCTGACGCACATGTCACATTTCATCGCGAAGTATTTCACCTATCACTCCATTCGCTGGGATGACAAGCCAAACCTTCCGGGAAGCAAAATTACGTTGAAACTGGCGGAATACCTTACGTACCGGCCCACTTGGAGTGCGGCGCACGTCGGTGCCGATGGCTCCAAGAACTGGGTCGAAGTGGTTTCGAGCGCTCCGCCGAACCTGCTCAACAAGGAGAAGAAATCATGAACGGCGAAGTCAAGACGCCCACATCAAGTTTGTCCAATGACCAGACGGTCGCTCCGCCTTCCGCTGGTCCTCTGGTGGAAGGCCGGCCGGTGAAGATCTCCGACATGTCCCGAGCCGAACGTCAGCCGCTGGTCGAACTGCATCTGGAGGATCTGAAACCTCTCCCCGCTCCTCTGGATGACGTAGAGAACAATCATCCCTTCGCGTCACTCAGCGAAAAGACGACGGCGCACTATGAGTGTCTGCTGGACAATACCTGCGCGGTGAGCATTCCCAAGCCCAAAGATCGCGACGAAGAAAATGCGCTTGTGGCCAAGTTCCTCTCCGGGCTGGAAAAGCTGTTTCGCAAAGAAGATAACTGGACATTCCTTCAGCCCCTGCTGCTAACGATGGAACATTGCGTCAAATGCCAGACCTGTTCGGAAGCCTGCCACATCTTTGAGGCCAGCGGTCACAACGAACTCTACCGCCCAACCTATCGCTCGGAGGTGCTGCGCCGTCTCTACTTCAAATACGTCAAGGGCGGTGGCCTGCTCTCCGCCTGGCAGCATGGCGACATCGAGATCAATTGGCCCTTGGTAGCCCGATTGATTGAACTCTCCTACCGCTGCAACCTGTGTCGCCGCTGTGCCCAGGCCTGTCCAATTGGGGCCGACAATGGCTTGGTGGCGCATGAACTCCGCAAACTCTTCAGCCAGGAGATGGGTATCGCTGCAAAGGAACTCCACGACAGTGGCTCCATGCTGCAACTGCGCGTGGGGTCCTCGACCGGCATGAGCCCGGAAGTGGTGATGGACAACATTGCTTTCATCGACGAGGAGACCAGCGAGAAAACCGGCATCGAGGTAAAGACGCCTTGGGATGTGCAGGGCGCGGACATTCTGCTGATCCACAATGCCGGAGAAATCCTGGCGTGGCCGGAGAACCCCGGCGCCTTCGCCACGATCATGAAGCTGGCCGGTATCAGTTGGACCATGTCTTCGGAGGTCGTTGGCTACGACTCAATTAATTACGGCCTCTGGTACGACGACGTGCAGTTTGCGCGTGTCGCTGCCAAGCACGCTGAGATTGCCCGCAAGCTGGGCGTCAAGAAAATCGTGCTGGGCGAATGTGGACACGCGCACAAAGCACTCAGCGTAATTGCAGACCGCATTTTGATGGGAGACGCCAATGTCCCGCGAGAAAGTTCCATGACGCTGCTGCGGGAGATTGTGGTGAGCGGCGAGCTTGCCTTCGATCCCAGCCGGAATGATTTCCCGGTCACGCTGCACGATCCCTGCAACATGGTGCGATTGATGGGCGTCGTGGAACCGCAGCGCGAGATTTTGCGAAAGCTATGTCCCCAGTTCCGCGAGATGACCCCGCACGGCGTGGACAATTATTGCTGCGGCGGCGGCAGCGGCTTTGCCATCATGAGCGGCAACAACTTTCCGGACTGGCGTTTCCAGGTCGCCGGACGAAAAAAGATGGAACAGATTCTCAATGCATTTTCAGATTGCATGGACGCTTCCATTCCGAAGTACCTGTGTGCACCTTGCAGCAACTGTAAAGGACAATTCCGCGACATGCTGCAGTACTTCGGTCTTTGGGAATCCAACCGCATTCTCTATGGCGGACTGGCCGAACTGGTGGTCAATGCCATGGTGGACGTCAAGCCCGGTTACATCGAATGGGAGTGGCATTGATCTGTTTCGGAAAGTCGATCGTGTGGGATGGTGCAACGATGCCGCGGACTGCGCGGACGCAGAGGGAGGAACGATGACTGGCAAGGTCTATCTTGTAGGCGCGGGACCGGGAGATCCGGAACTATTGACGGTGCGGGCCGCCCGGATTCTCGGCCAGGCGGAGGTGGTCTTGCACGATGGCCTGGTTTCTCGGGAAGTTGTGCAACTGGCCGTCCACGCCCAGATCGTCGATGCCGGAAAACGGTGCGGCAACAACAAGCGAGTAACGCAGGAACAGATCAATGAGATGCTGGTCGAACACGCCCGAAAGGGAAGACTTGTGGTGCGGCTGAAAGGCGGAGATCCCTTGATCTTTGGTCGGGCAGGGGAAGAGATTGCAGCGCTGCAGGCGGCCGGAATCGTCTATGAAATTGTGCCGGGGGTCACGACGGCCTCCTGCGCGGCGGCGGCGGCGGGAATTTCCTTGACCTATCGCAAGGGAGCCTCTTCGCTGGTCTTTCTCCCCGGCCACGGCGGCCAGGGCGAATCTAGGAATGACTGGCCGGATCTCAAACCCAGTGGAGCCAGCGCGGCAGATGTCACGGTGGTGGTATATATGCCTGGCACAGACTATTCCGCATTGCAGGAGCGCCTGCTGACCGCAGGAATGGCTCTGTCCACGCCCTGTCTAGTGGTTTCCGGCGTGGGTACCCGCGCGAGCTTTTCCCACCGCACGACTCTCGCAGAATTGTCCAGAGCTCCGGAGCTTCCCGCGCCGAAGATTCTGCTTGCAGGGGAAGTGGTGCGGGCCGTTCCCATGACCCGCCCTCATACGAGCCAGCCGGACATAGCAGCGGAAGAACTTGGTGCGCTGCTCAACGAGCAATGGCTGGAACAAGAATCTGACGTACTGGTGGAAAAAGCATGATGTTGCCTGGATTCGGATCGCAATCGCTGAAGGCAGGACATGCAATGGCCGTTTGAACAGAGGCCCTGATCTTGGTTGAAGAATATGGAAGACCTGTGATCCGCCCACGGTGGATTGATCAGCTCGAAAAGCGCTGTTGCTGTCTCCGCAGGCTCTTTCTTTTTTTGGGTGTCACTTGTCTGGCCTGTGCGCAGAACACCTTTGTCAACCGATGGCTGGACAATGTGACGCGTATCCAAAACGAGGAGCCGCACTGGATATCCCCGCTGGTAATGACCACTCCCCGCCTGGAACAAAAGCTCCGAGAAGACACAGTGCGACAGCAGATCGCGGGTGGTACTGTGTGGATATTCGACGACGGCAAGGGACTGGAGTTCGTTCCGGCGCAGCATTTTGCGCTGACTTTCAACCTGCCTCCATATCTGCAATACGATGCACCACAAACCCACAACGGTTTTGGAGATGTCAGTTTCCTGCTGAAGTACCGCATCCTGGCCCGGAATGAAACGACCGGCGATTATATCGTGTCAGCATTTCTGGGAGGCAGCGTTCCCACGGGCTCCTACAACAACGGAAGAAACAGCGCCATCGTTACTCCTACTCTTGCCGGAGGTAAGGGCTGGGGAAGGTTCAATTTGGAAGCTTCCCTAGGCGGAGCGTTGCCGGTGGATAGTGTCGATACTGTAGGCAGATGTATTCTGTGGAACACCGTGGCCGAGTACAAACTCTATCGCTATTTCTGGACGGAACTGGAATCCAATACAACCTACTTTAAGGGCGGACCGAACGGCGGCAGGACACAGGAGTTTTTTACGCCAGGCTTCCAAGTGGGCCGCATTCGGCCTCGCAAGCGCACAGGACTGACATTCGGTATGGGCATGCAGATCGCCACCTCCCACTATCACTGCTATAACCATGCGCTAATCCTTAGCGGTCGCTACTCGTTTTAGAGGATTGAGAGTTGCTGCGATATAAGCCTGAAGTTGTGTCATTCACTGCGCCGCTTGCGCGGAGCGAAGTAAACTGTGAGGACAATGGATACTGCGGATTCCCGTTCGCTTCCGCGTGTGGTGGTGGCCGGGTTGGGCGGAGATAGCGGGAAAACACTCACCTCACTCAGCCTGTTGCTTTTGGCCAGCAAAGCCGGCCTCGGCGTGACCGCCTTCAAAAAAGGGCCAGACTATATCGATGCGGCGTGGCTCGGCTGGGCCTCTGGCCGTCCCGCCCGCAATCTGGATACCTGGATGATGGGGCCGAACGTTGTCATCCGATCATTTTGGACGCACGCCGAGACTCATGCACTGAACCTGATCGAGGGCAACCGCGGGCTGTATGACGGCTTCGATGCCCATGGCTCGCACAGCACAGCGGAACTGGCGAAGCTGCTGGGTGCTCCTGTGCTGCTGGTGCTAAATGCCACCAAAATGACGGGCACGGCTGCGGCACTAGTGCTGGGCTGCCAGCGACTCGACCCGGAAGTGCACATTGCAGGTGTGATCTTAAACCAGGTGGCCAACCGCCGTCATGAGAGTGTGCTGCGCGACGCCATCGTTTCCTCGTGCGGAGTTCCCGTCCTGGGAGCCATCCCGCGCGGCCGCGAGGAATTGCTCCTGCCCGGACGGCATCTCGGTCTCGTCACCCCACAGGAACACTCGGAAATTGACGGCCTCCAGCGCAATCTACTTGCCTTAACAGAATCCCGCCTCGACCTGAAAAAAATTATGGAGATCGCCCAAGATGCCCTGCCTTTGCAACCGCCGCCCGCAACGCAGGAGAACTTGCCCGAGGGACAAGGACTGAAGATTGGCCTGATCCGAGACTCCGCGTTTACATTCTATTACCCGGAGAATATAGAGGCCATCGAGCGCTCTGGCGCAACCATCGTGACCATTTGTTCGCTCTCCAATAGCCATCTGCCCCCAGACTTGGACGCGCTCTACATTGGCGGCGGGTTTCCAGAGATTCAGGGCGTAGCGATCTCCTCCAACAGGCCGTTTCTTGCCTCATTGCGCGAAGCGGCGGAAAAAGGTCTGCCCATCTATGCCGAATGCGGAGGGCTGATGCTGCTGGCGCGGGCCATTCACTGGAATTCGCAACGCCATATCATGTCTGGCGTCCTGCCGTTTGATGTCGAGGTATGCGCCTCGCCACAAGGGCACGGATATACCACGATCACCGTGGATCAGAGCAACCCTTTTTTCCCTGTTGGCACTGAATTGCGTGGCCATGAGTTTCACTATTCGCGGATTTTGGCTGGCGAAGAATCGCCCAGCACGGCATGCGCCGTGCGGCGAGGCACCGGCAGTTTTCCGGGCAGGGATGGTGTGATCGTCAAAAACGTGTGGGCAGCCTATACCCATCTGCATGGGCTGGCCACTCCGGAATGGGCGGCGGGCATGTTGCGCGCAGCTACGGCCTGGCGGGCACGGCGGAGTTGAACAAAATAACGGTACACAGATGCGAGTCCCCATCGACAGAAATTGCATTGAGCAGTATGTCGGCCGCTGCGAGAGATTCGTTCTCATTGACGTGACCTCGGCAATGCAATAATGATGGATGGTGCCTCATCGCCGGAAATACCATACCCGAGCGTCGCAAGGTTTGTTGCCTTCCGTGTCTCCATCCCTGTGGCGTGACCTACGTCATAGCAAGCGACAAGGGCACACTTGTAGTCTCTCTGTTTCAGGATGTTTCGATTTCAGCCTTCACTCGCGCGCCCGCGAAAGAGGCGGCGGTTCTCGTTTGCCAGTCCCTGGAATGGGGTTCTGGCAATCGACGAGATCGCCTGCCGTTGCCAGGTTCCACGAAGTTGGTTGAGTTGACTCTATTTGCGGGGAGACATGACGAAGAAACGGGTAGTGATCGTCGGAGGTGTCGCGGGCGGTGCAACTTGTGCGGCACGTCTGCGGCGGCTGGATGAAAATGCGGAGATCGTGCTGCTGGATCGTGGTCAGTACGTCTCCTTTGCCAACTGCGGCTTACCTTACTACGTGGGCAACGTAATCCATGAAGAGTCGAAACTCCTGCTGGCCACGCCGCCCCTGTTTCGAGAGCGGTTCAACATTGAAGTTCGCACCCGCAACGAAGTCACGGGGATTGACCGCCAAGCACATACCATCACAGTTCACGATTTGGATAGAGCGCGCGAATATCGCGAGCATTATGACGCGCTAGTGTTGTCCCCCGGCGCCGCGCCCATTTCTCCCCGTTGGCCGGGCTCCGGCTTGCCGGGCATCTTCACTTTGCGGACGATCCCCGACAGTCGGCAAATCCGTGACTGGATCGAATCGAAAAACCCGCGCAAAGCCGTAATTGTAGGCGGGGGCTTCATCGGTTTAGAGATGGCAGAGAATTTGGCGCACCGCGGGGTCGCCGTGACGATTATCGAATTGGCCAATCAACTGATGCCGCCGCTTGACCCGGAAATGGCGGAGTATGCACGCGAACATCTGATTGCTCATGGGGTTCGCCTCTGCATGAGCGATGGAGTCGCTGGCTTTGAACAGTCGAGCGATGGCGGACTGGTGGTGCGTACGAAGGCGAAAGGGGCGTTCGATGCGGACCTCGTGGTTCTCGCCATCGGGGTGCGCCCGGAAACAAAACTCGCGCGCGATGCGGGTCTTGAAATCGGCGAACGTGGCGGCATTCGCGTTGATCGGCAGATGCGCACCGGCGATCCCTCCATCTGGGCTGTTGGAGATGCCGTCGAGGTCAAAAACCTCGTCACTGGACACTGGGAACTGGTTCCCTTGGCAGGGCCGGCGAATCGCCAGGGCCGTGTGGCTGCGGATGCGATCTGCGGGCGCGATGCACACTTCGATGGCGTTCTGGGGACTGCGGTCTGCGGCTTTTTGGGTCTGACAGTGGCGCTTACCGGTGTAACGGAAAAGGCGCTGCGAAGCGCCGGAATCAAGGACTATCACAGTGTCTATCTGCACCCCAATCAACATGTCGGCTATTATCCTGGAGCGCATGCCATCCATATGAAACTTCTATTTCGCAAGTCGGATGGACTTGTTCTGGGGGCACAGGCTGTGGGCGAATCGGGCGTGGAGCGCCGCATCGATGTGATTGCCGCCGCGATTCAGATGAAGGCTACAGTATTCGATCTTGAGGAAGCCGAACTCTGCTACGCGCCGCAGTATGGCGCGGCCAAAGACCCGGTGAATCTTGCAGGCATGATCGCTGCCAACGTGTTGCGCGGAGATGTGACGCTTGCCCCGTGGCAGGAATTGGACGACACCGATGCGTACCTGCTGGATGTCCGCGACCCCTTCGAGTTCCGCCGAGATTCCATCGATGGGACCGTTAACATACCGCTCGGACAGTTACGAACAAGGATGAGTGAACTGCCGCGCAACCGAGAAATATGGGTCAGCTGCGGAATCGGACAGCGCGCTTATTACGCGTGCCGGATGCTTACCCAGCATGGCTTTGCTGCGCGCAACCTCTCCGGCGGCTATCAGACCTATCGAGTCATGTATCCGGTGGAGTAGCGGCGGGCGGCGCCGCGTACTGCAACATCTCCCGTAGTGTCGCTCGCGAAAACCCGACTCCCCTCGCCACCGCCGCTGACTCTTACCTCCGCCCAAGCCGTTCGTCGTGCACTTACCGTAGAGTCTCCACTTCATATATGTCGCCGGTGTTCCATAAACCAGCCCGCGCCGGAAAGCGCTACGAATCCTCCCTGCAGGGGAAATACCACACGAAAATTGAAGTTCTCGGAAGTACCCCCTTGCAAAGCATGGTTTCCGGATCGCGCTGAACTCTGCCACCGGCTGCGCGTAGAGACCCATGGGCACCCGGCTGATGGCATGCCACAGCAAATCGTCGACGTGTGCAGCCGTCGCATCCATGCTCAGACGGACCTTCCGGGGCGAAAAGCGGGTAAGCGGTTGAAAAGATGGGTGAAAGCGGCTTTAGGGTCGTTAAATGTAGCCATGTAAATAGCAGATTATCTCTTGACATATAGATAGATGCTTAAGTTTGCTTAAGTGCCATAGTTGTGTCGCATGTACATCGCCACCGTGCCCAACCGCAATTCGCCGCCTGCCATCCTGCTGCGCGAGTCCTTCCGCCGGGACGGAAAAATCAAAAACCGCACACTGGCCAACCTCTCCCACTGGCCCCCGGCCCGCATTGCCGCCCTGCGGCGCGCCTTGTGCGGCGACTTCGACCAGCACGCCGTGGCTGGCCCGCCCACCCTGGGTCCAGTCTTCGGCCTGCTGGCCGCGCTGAAACAAGTGGCCGATCAGATCGGCATCTCCGCCGCGCTGGGCCACAGCGAGCTGGGCAAGCTGGGACTGTTCCTGGTGCTCTCCCGGCTGGCCCACCAAGGGTCGCGCCTGTCGGCGGTGCGCTGGGCCCGGGATCACGCTGTCGCCGAAGTGCTCGGCATCCGGAATTGCAGCGAAGACGACTTATACGAGCCTTGGACGACCTATGGCAGCGGCAGGAGAAGATCGAGCAGGCACTCTATCGTCGTGACCTGCGCCAGCACAGCGGGCCGCCGCAGTTGTTTCTCTACGACGTCACCAGCAGGTATCTGGAAGGAGAGCGGAACGAGCTGGGCGCGTATGGTTACAACCGTGACGGCAAGCGGGGCAAGATGCAGATTGTCCTTGGCCTGCTGGCTGCCATCGAAGGGGAACCTCTGGCGGTGCGCGTTTTTGCCGGCAACACGGCGGATCCAGCTACCGTGCCCGATCAAATTCGCAAGCTGCAGGATGCGTTCAAAGTAGAAGAGCTGATCTTTGTGGGCGACCGCGGCAGGGTCAAGAGCCGCGGCAAACAGGAACTGCAGCAGCGGGGCCTGCACTACATTACGGCGCTGACCGACCCGCAGATACGCCGCTTGCTCAGCCAGGGCGTGCTGCAACTGGAGTTGTTCAGCGAGCGGATATGCGAGGTGGAAGACCGTGGGATCCGCTATGTGCTGCGCAAGAACGAAGACACGGCGGCGCGGGAAAGGCACCGCCTGGAAGACAAACTGGCCCATCTGGAAAGCAAGATCGCGGCCCGCAACCGATGGGCGAGCAGCATCCGCGGCCTAAGCCGGAAACAGAACTGCGCCAGTTGCAAGGATGGGTCACGCGGCATAGATTGGACGAGTTGGACGAGTTACAAGTCGACTTACAAGAAAAAAGTACCTGCCTGCGCATGGAGCCGAAGCCGGCGGCCATCGAGCAGAGCCTGGAGCTGGCAGGATGCTATGCGCTGACCACCGATGTCGCTGCGTCGAAGTTCGCCGCCGAGCAGGTGCATGCTAGTTACATGGCGCTGGAGAAGGTGGAGCGGGACTTTCGCGCCATGAAGACTGGACTGCTGGAAGTACGTCCGATTTTTGTGCGCAAGCAAGGACGCACGCGCGGCCATGTCTTCTGCTGCATGCTGGCGCTGAAGCTGGCTCGGGAGATGGAGCGCCGGTTGCGCGCGGCCTTTGGCCCCACGGAGACCAACCCGGATGCGATTACGTTGCCAGATGCGCCGGCCGCGCTGGGCCGACTGTGCCTGCTGCACTGGCCAGTGGCGGGCGAGAACATCGTGACCCAACTGCCCCTGCCCGACCAGAGTCAGCAGGAAATTCTGGCTGCCCTCGATGTCCACCTGCCGGCGATGTAGTCAGGCACTCACTCCCGCCCCGGGAGCGCCAACTCATTTTCAATCACTCGGTTGTCGGCAGTTTTACGCTCTTTTCCCGCAGTTTACGCTCTTTTCCCGCAGGAAGATCCGCCAGATGAAGCTACTGGCGGCGTTCCTCTCCATCGTCGAAGACTGGCAGGGAGTGTTTCCCCAGCAACGCACCTATCAGCGCGCGGTGCGACAATCTCTCGGTTCGCTGATGTGCCTGGGCCGGCGTTGTCTATCGCGGATCATCTGGACCAACGGCGGCCAACACCGCAGCTGGAGCGCGGAGTATTTTCCATTACTCCCGCTGCCAATGGGAACCACAGCAGTTATTCCGCCGATTCGCAAGCGCGCTTTAGCCTTAATACTGTTCACTGAACTATCCTGATGGCGTTTCGGATGTTCATGGGAGGCATGGGCATGCTGTGTCGCGGCCGGAGTGGGAAGTTGCTCATCTTGCGCTTGAGTCCGCGGAAATTGCGCCGGTTGCGGCTGGATACGACGCGTTCTTCGAGTATCTCGTCGAGAACCGCCCTATGAAAAGCCCTCTTCTTGTGAGGGGGGAATAGCGCCATAGACAGTCATTTTGCGGCGGATCACGCGCACGGCGTGGAGGAACGAAAGCCGGTCGGGGTCTTGGTCGGCCTTGAGAGCGGCTTCGTGCATCAGACCGCAGATGGCGAAGTGGGCCATCAAGAGTCCGTAGAACTCCTGGCGCACCAGGTCGGGGGTTTTGCTGCGCAGCACGATCCTGGCGCCGCGCAGGTGGGTCTTGAGTTCATCGAACGCAGTTTCTATCTCCCAGCGCTCATGATAGAGAGCTGCCAACTCGTCGGCCGGGGCCTTGACGGGATCCAGAATCGTGGTCGCCAGCCGATAGATCGGTTCCGATCCCTCGATACCCTCCAGGCAATAATCGATCACCCGCAGGGCAATACCGTTGCTTTTATGCCGCCCGTCTCGCTCCGAAGGGTACACGTGGCTCAAATAGGAGCCATCGGGCAGGCGCTTCTCGCAGGCCATGCGCATGTTCTTTTTCATCCGCCAGAGCAGGTCCGTGCCTGTGACAGATGCCTGATTCCACAGTTCGAAGCCGAAGAAATTGCGGTCCGCCAGACAGAGCATCCCTTTACGCAAGGCCGGAAGAACCGTCTTTGCCAGCGTGATCTCGCCGATCCGGTAACCGTCCATCTGGCTGCCAAACAGCACGTGGGTGCCGTTCTCCACCAGGGATACAAAACGGATTTGCGGATAAGCGCTTGCCCCGCGGCTGGCTCCGGGGCGGGAGAAAGCCTCCTCGTTGGCCTTCTCGTCGGCGACATCGAAGGTGCTGCCATCGAGACTTACAAGCCGCCAACTCCGATACCACGCGCCTTGCGTCCTGCGCACAGCCACGGGCTTGACCAACTCATCGTGCAACTGCCGCAACGGCTCCCAGCCCAGCCGCGTACGGGCCTGCGAGATGCCCGACTTGCCCGCCACCCGCACGCCAGCCGACGGATCGCGCAGCCACTGCACCCCTTCCAGCAGACAACGCAACACCTCGCGATAGGACGACTGCATGTAAAGAGCCAGGGCGATGACGTAATAGACAACGACCTGCGCCGGCAGATCGCGCTGGCGAATGCTGGACTTGCCGGTGTTTGAAAGCACCGGCCCGATGGTGGAGAGAGGAAACGTTTTGGTGATTACGCCGAGACTGATGTAGTCCGTGATCCGGGTACCCGGAGGGAGTTCCGCAACCGTACGCGCCACCTGTGGCCTCCTGTCCTTGCTTCATACAGAATGCCACAAATTCCGTTAAGTGAACAGTATTACGGCTAACCTGCATATCTCACACGCCGACTGTTAAAGGGGAGAGTGTGCGGACAAAAATATAGCTGGAAAGGCCGTCGTTTCTATGTCATAACTACGTTGTCGAAGCGTGTTATGGCGGCGGAAAGGGCGGCCT
>JAJYSL010000454.1 GCA_021793595.1 Acidobacteriota bacterium | reverse complement strand
TCCGAGCTTAGATCCAAATCTTCGCGACCAGTGGCGGTCACCTCGCCTAACGGATCGAGCGTCCTTGTCAGATGACTGCCGATCTGACCGTCGCGTCCTGTAAGCAAAATGCGCAGATTACCGGAATGTTTCGGTTTCATGCCTGGGCCTCCCGCAACACTTGCAATAAATAGCTGCCATAGCCGCTTTTGCCAAGGCGAGCGGCGAGGCGCTCCATCTGGGCGGCATCGATATAGCCGAGGTGAAACGCGATCTCTTCGGGGCAGGCTACTTTCAATCCCTGGCGTTTTTCAATGGTCTGGATAAAACTGGCCGCCTCAATGAGGGACTCGTGGGTGCCGGTGTCGAGCCAGGCAAAGCCGCGCCCCAGCACTTCCACGTGCAACTGATTGCGCTCCAAATACCAGCGATTGACGTCGGTGATTTCCAATTCTCCGCGCGCGGAAGGCTTGAGCGATTTGGCTACTTCAACCACCTGGCGATCGTAGAAATAGACTCCCGTAACGGCAAAGCGTGATTTTGGTTGGCGTGGTTTCTCTTCGATGGAAATTGCGCGTTTGTTGGCGTCGAATTCCACTACTCCATAGCGTTCCGGATCGAGCACGGGATAGGCGAACACGGTGGCGCCTTCGGTGCGCTGCGCGGCATTCCGCAATAAGCGAGCGAGGTCGTGACCGTGAAAAATGTTGTCTCCGAGAACCAGAGAGGACGCATGCCCCTGCACAAACTGCTCGCCAATGAGGAAAGCCTGCGCCAGGCCACCGGGTTCCGGCTGCACGGCGTATTGAAACTCCATTCCCCATTGCTCGCCGGTGCCGAGCAGCGCCTCAAATCGCGGCGTGTCCTCCGGCGTGGAGATGATGAGGACCTCGCGAATGCCGGCCAGCATCAACGCCGATAGTGGGTAATAGACCATGGGCTTGTCATAGACCGGCAGCAATTGTTTGCTGGCGGCAATCGTCAACGGATACAGGCGCGTTCCCGAGCCGCCGGCAAGAATGATTCCTCGCATCCTACTCTCCCCCAGACCGGCTTTGATAATTTTGCTCCATCCACTGGCGATAGGCGCCGCTCATTACATCTTCAATCCACTGCGGATGATCCAGGTACCATTGCACGGTTTTGCGCAGGCCGGTGGAAAAGGATTCGCGGGCTCGCCAGCCCAGTTCCTGTTCCAGCTTGGAAGCATCGATGGCGTAACGCCGGTCATGGCCGGGCCTGTCCTTCACAAAGCGAATCAATTGCCTGTGCGGGCAATGCGGCGAGTCTGGCCGCAGCTCGTCGAGGATTTCGCAGATACCTTCGACAACTTCACGATTGCTGCGCTCATTTCTGCCGCCGATGTTGTAGGTTTCTCCGGGCCGACCTTTTTCCAGCACCAGTCGCAGCGCAGCGCAATGGTCCCCGACATACAGCCAGTCGCGGACATTCAAGCCATCGCCATAGATGGGCAGCGGCTTGCCTTGCAGGGCATGCGTGATCATGAGGGGAATGAGCTTCTCTGGAAAGTGGTAGGGGCCGTAGTTGTTGGAGCAATTGGTGATCATCGTGGGCAGGCCGTAGGTATGGAAATAGGCGCGCACCAAGTGGTCCGAGGCCGCCTTGGTGGCCGAGTAGGGGCTGGAAGGCGCATACGGCGTGGTCTCACAAAAGGCGGGATCGTCGGCTTCGAGCGAACCATAGACTTCATCGGTGGAGACGTGCAGAAATCGAAACGCCGAACGCTGCTGCTCCGGCAAGCCGTTCCAATACGCGCGCGCTGCCTCGAGCAGGACAAAGGTTCCGCGCACATTGGTTTCAACGAAAGCTTCAGGCCCGAGAATGGAGCGGTCGACATGACTTTCCGCGGCGAAGTGGACAATGGCGCGAGGCTCATGTTTGCGAAGCAATTCATCCATGCGCGCGCGATCGCGGACGTCAGCGCGAACAAAGGTGTAGCCGGGATGGGAGGCCATGTGCTCGAGATTTTTCAAGTTGCCGGCGTAGGTGAGGCAATCGATGTTGACCAGCGGCCGCGCGGCGAGAGAAGGAGACGCCAGCCAGTCCAGAACAAAGTTGGAACCGATAAATCCAGCGCCGCCAGTTACAAAAATCGAGGATTGCATCCGAATCTATTCACCCTTCGAGTCAGGATTCAACGATTATCGTAGACTGCCTGGCAAGCCTTGCGGCAGTATCGACACCGAAATATAAGATACATGCTACCTCCCAGCGTACTGGATGCATTTGACCTGCCGAGGAGTGCGCAGGCTGCTGCACGCTTGGGCCATGCTGGCGGCGGCGAGAAGCGGTTCGACGCGCGTGAGCCGCGTATACCGAATTCCCATGGAATCCCCGACGGGCGGAGTCACGATAAACTTTCCTTATGGAAGTGCTTGCCACCAGCTTACCCGGGGTGCTTCGGCTGCGCCCGCGCCTGTTTACCGACGATCGCGGTTGGTTTGCGGAGACTTGGAATGAGGCCATCTTTCGCGAAGCGGGACTACCCCTCCATTTTGTACAGGACAACCAATCCCGCTCCCGCCAGCATGTGCTGCGCGGACTACATTTTCAGTTGCAGCATCCACAGGGTAAATTGGTTCGCGCTGTGGCGGGCCGCATCTTCGATGTCGCCGTCGATATTCGCCGCAGCTCGCCCTATTGCGGCCAATCGGTCGGCGTGGAGCTAAGCGCGGAAAAGCCGGAAATGCTGTGGATTCCGCCGGGATTTGCGCATGGCTTTCTTGTCCTGTCGGAGACGGCTGATGTCCTGTACAAGACCACGGATTTTTATTTTCCCGCCTCGGAGCGAACCATTCTGTGGAGCGATCCGGCCTTAGCCATTTCATGGCCGCTGACCGCCGAACCCATTGTGGCATCGAAGGACGCTGCGGGAACCCCATTCAACCAGACGGAGCTGCCAGACCGCTGAAATCTGGATCCGAACTGGAAGCTCGCTACGAGCTGTAGCTTTCCTGCCCGGCGCTTCGCATTCTCGCCGAAATCTGGGGTGGGTGGAGCTGCCTCCTGTCTGATCCAATTCCCGCCGTATCGCGCGATCTTCCCGATTGCGTCTTTATTTTCAATCGTTTATGGAAACGGTTGCCTTACCTGATTCCCGTGAATTTGTACAGGTAACGGAAGTTTTTTTATCGTTTTCCAATATGAAATGGGGTAGACTCAGTCAGTAATTCCAGCGTTTACAACCTTTTGCAACTTTGGAAATACTGAAACTAAAGTGCTGGAGAACCCTGTCCTCGCTTGATTTCAGTGGGACCAGAAAGACGTTGCCTATGCCCAAGGGTGATTCCAGAAGTTTTCCGCACACGGTAGTTGGATCCGCCGAAGGCAAGGAAACAGATTGGGCGATGGAACGCAGGGTGCACTCGCGCGGCGCAGGCAAGTATGGCAACGCTCACTCGCCTGTCACAGTCCAGCCGCCCGCAGAAACTGGAATCTACGCCTTGTCGGGCGTGACGTTTCGAATTGTTCCCGGGTGGACCGAAGCGGTTGGCACTTACGCAGAACCGGACCACACCCCACCAAAATAGCGACGCATATTCACCGCAGTCTTTTTTTTTGAGGTCACAATCATGTCTCGATCGTTCTCCCGTTTGTTTGCCGCTGGTTTCTCTCATCGGCTCGCCTCGATCGCTTTCGGCGCAGCCTGCGTCGTCAGCATCCTGGCTCTGCCTGGCAGCGTGCGCGCGCAGGGCTTGTTTCAGTCGCCGTCGCCGCTCTTGACCACAGGGACCACCCCTCAGGGCGTTGCCACCGCGGATTTCGCTCTTTCGGGCTACCAGAGCCTGGTCGTTACCGACAGCACGAATAAAAACATGAAAGTCT
>JAJYSL010000453.1 GCA_021793595.1 Acidobacteriota bacterium | reverse complement strand
ATAGCGAAACTCCCACCACCACTGATGCCCAATCACAGTCACGTTCAACGCTTGTTTCGGTTCCGTCGCGTGCTGGATGCTGAAGATGATGCGCACGCTCACGAGAAACAGCACCACGACAATCAGAACCGGAAATACAGTCCAGGAGAGTTCGATCTGATTACTGCCATAAATCTGCGGCGGTTCGCGGTCGTCGTCGCCCGGTCTATGGCGATACCGAATGATGACATAGATGAGCAAGGATGAGACGGTGACAAAAATAGCAGCAGTAACAATCAGCACGAACATGGAAAGACGAAAAATATCGTGCGCGGGGGCGGACTGCGGAGAAAAGATGCTGGTCGAGGAGGTGAACAGCTTATCGAACAAACTGGACCCCTGCCCGGAATCGGTATTCATCGCCAGGCTAAAATCATGGTATGCTGAGTGCCCCCCAACCGCTCCCAACAACAGGGACGGTCGCACGGCTTCCAAACGAAAGAACTTCAATGCATAACTCCTGCAATGTTGCACTGCTCGCTGGATGTGTATCCAAGGATTTTTCAGGGGCGCCGGCAGAACGTCACCGGGTCCGACGACTAGAGCTGTATTTCTAGTATGACATTTTTCTCCACATTGCGATGAGGTGTCAGTATTTTTCAATTCAGCTTTGCTGGGATGCAAAAACAATGGCGTGCATTTGTCTTGCTGTCGAAGGAGGCCTATTGACGGATGCGAGGATTGGCTAGAATGTAGAGCGCATCGGTGAGCAGGTTCACCAGCACGTAGGTTAGACCGATGGCCAGAATGCAGCCCTGCACCAGCGGATAATCGCGATTGGAAATCGCCGAGATGGTCAGGCGCCCGAGTCCGGGCCAGGAGAAAATTGTTTCTGTCACAATAGCGCCTGCAAGCAGAACACCAAACTGCAAACCAATGACCGTCAGGAGCGGAATCATTGCATTGGGCAATGCGTGTCGATAGACGACCGCGCGCTCAGAGAGCCCCTTGGCGCGGGCCGTGCGAATATAGTCCTGGCCAAGCTCCTCCAACATAGAGGTGCGGACCATGCGTGTCAGAATTGCCGCCAGCGCCGTACCCATGGTGAGGGTAGGCAACAGAAAATTGCGCCACGATCCCGTGCCGGAAACCGGAAGCCATCCCAGCGCAATGCCAAAGATGAGAATCAAAATGGGTCCCAGCGTGAAGCTTGGAAAGGAAACTCCAAACAAGCTGACCACGCCCAGCCATTGGTCCTGCCATTTGCCGCGGTGTCGCGCTGAAGCGATGCCGGCAGGAAACGACAACAGAATCGCCAGCAAAATCGCCGGAATAGCAAGCTCCAGAGTGTAGGGATACCGCGACAAGATCAATTGCGTCACCGGCCTGTTGAAGCGCAGGGACTGGCCCAGGTTGCCATGCAGCACGCCATTCCAATAGCGAACATATTGCGTGCCGAGCGGAACATCCAAGCCGTAGGCATGGCGCAAGGCGCTGATGTCGGACGCAGTCGCTCCTTCGCCCAGCATCTGCACCACCGGGTCTCCAGGAACCAGGTGAATCAGAAGAAAAATGAGCGAAACAACGATCCACAGCACAGGTAGCAAAAACACTAGACGCTTCAGAACTGTTCGCCAAGCTGCCTTCATGCTGGATGCTGCTCCTCGCTTGGATTTCGATCGCTGCCGCCGGTGTCGGTTGTCGCGGCTCCGGAGGAAGTGCGCCCGTCTCCGGAATCGTTTTTCAATATTGCACCATCTTCATGGAGCTGTGGGTCTCGCTTGTCTGTTTCCGGCGATGGTGGCAAGCCCGCATCGGCCATCTTGTGCGGCTCGACACGCACGCGCGTAATGCGGCGATCTTCCATGCCAGCCACGGTGAATTTTCGTCCTTCGTAAGCAATCCAATCTCCTACACTGGGAATTTTCTGCATATGCACCAGGAGAAATCCTGCCAACGTCTCCACGCCGACATCATGCGGCAGATGCCAACCCATCTGTGTTTCCAGATCCAACAGGGTTACATTGCCATGCAGTACCAGCGTACCGGAGGAAAGCGTCTGCATGGAGGTATCACGGATATCGAACTCATCCTCCAATTCGCCCACAATCTGTTCCAGCGCATCTTCCACCGTCACCAGTCCGGTGGTGGAACCGAATTCATCCACCACGATGGCCAGATGTCTTCTTCGAGTTTGAAACTCCGCCAGCAGATCGGAAACAAGCTTGGTTTCCGGGACGATGATGACATCGTGCATCAGCTGATGCAACTGCATCTCGCCTTCCTTGCCGCGAACTTCACTGGCATGCGGCGTGGCCTGCACGATGGCGCGAAAATGCATCAAGCGTGCCAGATCCTTGGCATACACCACGCCGATGATGTGTTCCGGGCCACGCGACGGATCGAACACCGGAACGCGTGAGCGTTGCACCTGAGTGATGCGGGCATTGGCCTCGGCCAGCGAAAGGTTGGCGGGCAAAGAAAAAATCTTCTGCCGTGGCGTCATGATTTCGCGCACGGTGATGGTGTCCAGATCGAGCACGCGATGGATAATCAGTTCCAACTGTTCCGGCAGAAGGCCGACGCGGCGGGTCGCCGTGGCAATCAACTTCAACTCTTCCGGAGAATGGGCGGCCCCTTCGGGGGCGCGGGAAAGTCGAAACAGCCGCAGCACCAGCTCGGCGGAAGCATTCATAAACCGGACCAGCGGCCGGGTGACGCGCATAAACACGTGGATCGGTCCGGCAATCGCCAACGCCATCTTTTCGCCCCGCCGCAGGGCGAGCGATTTGGGAACCAGCTCCCCAAAAATAACTTCCAGGTAGGAGATCAGGCTGAAGGCCAGCACCGCGGACACAACGCCTGCGTACAAACGGGCGTGCGGCAGCAGGGAGAGCCATGGCAGCAGGAAACGGGCGACAAAAGGCTCGCCCAGCCAGCCGAGAGTCAGGCTGGCCAGGGTCACTCCGAGCTGCACGGCGGGCAATAACTCGTCCAGATTGGCCTGCAATTCAGCCACAATGCGGGCGCTGGCGCGCTTTTCTTCCATCAACTGCTGCACCCGCGTTCGCCGCAGCGAGACCATGGCAAACTCCGCGGCAACAAAGAATGCATTGCACAGGATGAGTGCCGCGATGGCGGCAGCACGAAATAGCGGGAGGGTTGGCATTCGCCTCCGAGTCTAGCAGGCCCAGCAGGGTTCGCTGCCCCGCCCCAGGACTGCGTTCTCCGGCTTGCCGGGGGAGGGTTAGTTTCGCGGAACCCACAGCAGAAATTCCTCGTCACCGCGGTGCGCCGGTAGTACATTTCCATTAGTCTAAGTTCCCCCACCCCGGAGGATTCCCCCATGCGCTTTCCACGACGAGCGATCGTCTTCCTTTCGCTGGCTTGCATCTCAACTTTTTGCTCGGCAGCTGATATCGGGTTTCAGCGCACTTTGACGGCCACTGGAAATGTCTCATTCACGGTCTGCACCAGTTCCGGCACTGTCCATGTGGCAGGGGTGGACGGAAGCAAGATCCAGATCGTGGCCAAGATTCACCCCACCAACTGGCACGATTTCGGCAATGCCGAGGATATGAAGAAGATCGCCGCCAATCCACCCGTGACACAAACAGGCAATGCGGTCCGCGTAGGAAACAACGACATCTGCGGCGGAAAGCTCTACCAGAACATCGACATCGACTACGAGATTTCCATTCCGAAAACTTCCACCGTGGTGGCCATTAGCGGAGTGGGCGATATCCATGTAGAGTCGATCGGCGGCTTTGTGCGTGCCCGCGCGGGCAAGGGAAATGTGGTTGCCAACGGTATCGGCGCGGATTCGTTTCTCAGATCCGGTTCAGGCACC
>JAJYSL010000452.1 GCA_021793595.1 Acidobacteriota bacterium | reverse complement strand
GGGTATCCGCCGCAGCGTGTCGCGGAATGCACCGGCCTGCCCGTCGAAGACATTTTGCAACTGGCGCGTGAGTATGCAACAGCCACCCCGGCTGTGATTCGCATGAACTATGGCGTACAGCGTTCGCAGAATGGCGGAACGGCTGCCCGCGCCATCGCCATGCTCCCATGTCTGACCGGCGCGTGGAAACAGCTTGGCGGAGGATTGCAGCTTTCCACCAGCGGAGCATTTCCGTTCAATCGGCAGGCGCTGGAGCGGCCCGATCTCGCGGCATCGAGTCCAATAGGCCGACCGGGTCGCGTGGTGAATATGAGCCGCCTGGGCCACGCGCTTACCGAGTTGAGTGGCCCTCCGGTACAGGCCATGTTCGTCTACAACTCAAACCCGGCGGCGATTGCGCCCAACCAGAACACGGTATTGCGTGGCATGAAGCGCGAGGACCTTTTTACTGTGGTGCATGAGCAATTTTTTACCGACACCACGGACTATGCGGACATCGTGTTGCCCGCGACAACATTTTTTGAGCACAAGGACTTTCAAGGCGCATACGGGCATTACTATGTGCAACTGTCGCAGCAGGCCATTGCGCCCCAGGGTGAAGCGCGCTCGAACGTATGGCTGTTCCGCCAACTGGCCGCAAGGATGGGGTTCACCGAGCCATGTTTCCAGGACACGGAAGATGCCATGATCGAGCAGGCGCTGGCGGTGGATGCAAAAGATTCTCCGTGGCTCGAAGGAGTAACACGCGAGCAACTGGAATTGGACCACTCCATTCGGCTGAAATTTCCGCAGGAGGAAAACGGCGGACACTTCCAACCGTTTACTTCCGAAGCGTGGTTTCGCACACCTTCCGGCAAGGCGGAATTTTATTCGGAAACTCTTGCCGCGCAGGGACTCGATCCGCTTCCCAGCTACGTGCAGGCCACGGAATCGCGCCATGCGCCGCTGGCCCGCAGGTTCCCTCTGGAATTGCTGGCGCGCAAGGCCGATAACTATATGAACTCCACATTTGCCAGCCAGCCCGGTCATCGCGCCATGGAAGCGAAATTTTCCGGCCTGCTGGAAATGCATCCCACGGACGCGCAGGCCCGCGAAATCGTTGACGGAGACCGGGTGGAGGTCTTCAATGAGCGGGGAAAAATCCTGTTGCAGGCAAAAGTGAATGGCAGTGTCCCTGCCGGAGTTGCCGCTTCCCGTTTAGGATGGAACAAGCTCTCCCGCGATGGACAAGGGGTCAACACTCTTACGAGTGAAACACTCACGGATATCGGTGGCGGCCCGACGTTTTATTCCACGCTGGTGGATGTGCGCAAGGCCAGCGCGGAAGAATGAAACACGGAGTGAATGGATGCCGGATGCCGCGGGATTTCAATGTGCAGGTTGCGGAGAGTGGAACGAAACAGTGGTGGATGAGTCCGGTGGAAGCCGCCAGAGCTATGTGGAAGATTGCCAGGTATGTTGCAAGCCGAATGTGTTGAATATCTGCTGGGACAGCGCAGCAGAAGAATTTGTCATCGAGGCCCAGTTGGAAAGCTAGCTGGCCAGAAGGCGTTTGGGAGTCCGGGGCGCAGTTGCACAGCGTTCCCACAACAAAAAATGATCCAGGGTGGAAGCGTGGGCGCTAGGACGCAAGGTCTCTGTCCCGTATAATCGTGTTTTCCTTTGGAATTGATTTTTGGCAGTGAGGGTGTGCATATTTTTCCCGCGATTGTAGGGGACTTCCGTGTCCCAAACCAACCTACCACGAGCACGCGTCTATGGACCCGTCGGGCTGCTCAAGTCCTTGCGCTGGCGCTGTTTTTCAGCGTTGCAGGCAGCGTCTGGGCGCAGTCCCTGCAGTCTATTGCTCCGGCCAACACCGCCCCGGCGACGCAGTCGAACGTCATCAGTGAAATTCGTGTCATCGGCAATCGGCGGATTCCCAAAGAGACCATCCTGGCCCGGATGTTCTCGCATATTGGGGACACCTACGATCCGCAGACCGTGGAACGCGACTTTAATTCCTTGTGGAACACTGGATATTTTGAGAACGTCCAGATCGATCGCGAGAACACGGCCAAGGGTGTCATTCTGACGGTCATCGTCCGCGAGCGACCGACCATCCGCGAAATCAATTACAAGGGCCTCAATTCGGTCTCGCAGTCCGATGTGCTGGAGCGCTTCAAAAAAGCCAAGGTGCCCCTGTCGGTTGAGAGCCAGTATGACCCCACCAAGATCAAGCTGGCGGAAACAGTGCTCAAGGAGCTACTGGCGGAACATGGCCATCAGTTTGCGACCATCCATACCATTGTGAAGACGATTCCACCCGCGTCCGTCTCTGTAAATTTCATGATCAAGGAAGGTCCGACGGTCAAGGTGGGCCATATCCGCTTTGAGGGGAACAAGCACGTTTCCAGCCGCGCGCTGCGCGCCTCCATGAAGAACTTACGGCCGATTGGGATACCCCATTCGTTCCTGTTCGAGAACCTGTTTGCCCGCACGTACGACGAAAGTAAATTGGAAGAAGATTCCGAGCGTGTTCGCCAGGCCTACAGAAATCGCGGCTATTTCAAGGCCAGCGTAGCAGAGCCGCTGACGCACATCCGCAACCAGGGCGGGATTTCCATCTTTACTCTGCGACCCCGTAAAGGCAAGGTGATCGACATCACCATGCCGGTCGATGAGGGCCAGGAATATCATCTTGGCGCCATCACATTTACCGGAAATAAACGAGTCACCAATGTGAAAGCATTGCGCGCACTGTTCAAGATCAAAGACGGCCAGATCTTCGACGCCCAGATGATCGCCAAAGGCCTGGAGAACATGCGGAAGGCCTATGGCCAGCTCGGATATATCAACTTCACCGCCGTGCCAACGCCGCGCGTCGATGAAGCGAAGAAGCTGGTGTATCTGAATATCGACATCGACGAAGGCAAGCCGTACTACGTCTCAAGGATTGAATTCCGCGGCAACACCACCACGCGCGATGGCGTCATTCGGCGCGAACTGCTTCTCGAAGAGGGCCAGGTCTACAACAGCCATCTGTGGGAACTGAGCCTCCTGCGTTTGAACCAGTTGAGCTACTTCAATCCGCTGAAAGTCGATCAGGATTCGGAGACGCAGCAGGATGCCGACAACGGCACGGTCAAGCTGCTGTTGAACGTGAAGGAAAAGGGCAAGAACTCCATCGGACTGAATGGCGGATTCAGCGGTCTGTCCGGCGCCTTTCTCGGCGCGAACTATCAGACCAACAACTTTCTCGGATTGGGAGAGACACTGACACTACAGGCCGCATTGGGCGACTTGCAACGCAACCTGACCTTCGGCTTTACGGTTCCGTATGTCAACAATCGGCCGCTGAGCCTGGGCTTCCAGATCTTCACGCAGAAGTTTATCTACAACGCGTACAAGAATCCTCTGTCGCTGTCCGGACGCAGCCAGAACTTCACCACAGCGCAGCAATCGTTTGTGCAGGACTTCAATCAGGGCCGCACGGGTCTGAGTGTTTCGGCGAACTACCTGGTTCCGCGCAGCTTCAGGCGTTTTGGCGCCACCTACAGCCTGAGCAAGTCGAACATTCAGGCATTCAGCGCGGCGACCACCAACCTTTTCCAGTTCCTGAACTTCCGTCATGGAACAACCGGACAGAGCGCGCTGAACGGCATCGTTACCAGCCAGCTTTCATTGAGCTACGGATACAGCACGATTGGGAACCCGTATCGTCCGCGTACTGGAAAGAGCATCAATTTTATTCTGCAGGGCTCTGGCCTTGGTGGCAATGTGAGCTCGATCAATCCCCTGGTGGAATATAAGTTCTTCAAGCCGATCCGTTGGTTCCGCTTCAATCCGGACGCCCG
>JAJYSL010000451.1 GCA_021793595.1 Acidobacteriota bacterium | reverse complement strand
CAGCGGAACTTCATCCTGCATTACGGCGACCTGACGGACTCCTCCAGCCTGGTCCACATCGTGCAGAAGGTGCAGCCGGACGAAGTCTATAACCTAGGCGCGCAGAGCCACGTGGCGGTTTCCTTTGAGCAGCCGGAATATACCGCTGATGTCGACGCCATGGGAACGCTGCGCCTTCTGGAAGCGATTCGCATCCTGGGATTGGAACGGAAGACGCGGTTCTATCAGGCGTCCACTTCAGAACTTTACGGATTGGTGCAACAGGTTCCGCAGACGGAGCGGACGCCCTTCTATCCGCGCTCTCCTTATGCGGTTGCCAAGCTCTACGCCTATTGGATCACGGTGAATTATCGCGAGTCCTATGGCATGTATGCCTGTAACGGGATTCTGTTCAATCACGAGTCGCCGATGCGGGGCGAGACATTTGTGACACGCAAGATAACGCGGGCGCTGGCGCGCATTAAGGTTGGTTTGCAGGATTGCCTGTATCTGGGCAACATGAATGCGCTGCGCGATTGGGGACATGCGCGCGACTATGTGGAGGTGCAATGGCTGATTCTGCAGCAGGAAAAGCCGGAGGATTTCGTCATCGCCACGGGAGAACAGCATAGCGTGCGGGAATTTGTGTCGATTGCAGCGGCGGAGCTGGGGTGGAAGCTGACCTGGACCGGCAGTGGCATGGAAGAAAAAGCGCTGGATGAGTCGGGCCGGGCGATTGTAGCGGTCGATCCTCGCTATTTCCGCCCCGCGGAGGTGGAAACATTGCTGGGCGATGCAAGCCACGCCCGCAAGCGACTGGGCTGGAAGCCGCGCGTCAATTTTGAGGAGATGGTGCGAGAAATGGTGCAGACGGATTTGGAAGAAGCCAAACGCGATGCCTTGGTGCGCAAACACGGCTTTCGTTCCTTTGAGCGCAAGGAATAGAACCACTTTGTAATCTTTTTGTATTTGCATTGTCCCCGCGGCAGGGAAGCTGGAGAATCATTGTAGAAACTTTCTCATCGATGGCGTATCGGTTCCGGCGGTCAAACTGAGACTCGTTGAGCTTGCGAGTTTCCGCGCGGGGTACATTGAGGACCATCGCGAGTATGAGACGGTTTCACGGGCGTATTTTCACGATTCCCTGCGCCGCCGTCTCTTCACTTTTGTCAGACGACTCCCCGGCATATCGCGACCTTCGCCCGGCAATTCTGCCAGCAGAGGTGAACCATGAACGCGCTGCTTGTCTATCCCAAATTTCCTGACACCTATTGGAGCTTTAAGCACGCACTTTCTTTTCAGGGCAAGCGAGCGGCGCAGCCTCCGCTTGGCTTAATGACAGTTGCGGCGTTGCTGCCTGCCGAGTGGCAGAAGCGACTGATCGATACGAATGTGGAACAACTGCAAGAAGCGGATCTGGCGTGGGCCGACGTTGCGCTGATCAGCGGGATGCATGTGCAGCAGGAACATTTGATCGCCATTGTGGAACGATGCCGGGCGCGCGGTTTGCGCACCGTCGTAGGAGGGCCGATCGCCAGCAGCATGCCGGCGAGCGTGCTGAAGGCGGATCACGTGGTGATCGGCGAGGCGGAGGATTTGATTTCAACGCTGGCGAGGGACCTGGAGGCGGGAGCGGCCCAGGCGGTGTATGAAGCAGCCGAAAGGCCGCGCATGGAAAGCAGTCCACTGCCGGACCTGAGCCTGATCAAGATGGACCGCTATAGCACCATGACGGTGCAGTATTCGCGGGGCTGCCCATTCCACTGCGAGTTTTGCGACATCATTGAGATTTACGGCAGAAAGCCGCGTACCAAGGCTGTGTCGCAGGTGCTGGCGGAGCTGGACCAACTGCAGAGCACTGGTTGGCGCGATGCCGTATTTATCGTGGACGACAATTTTATTGGCAACAAGAAGCGGGCGAAAGAATTGCTGAACGCCATGGTGGAGTGGGGCCAGCAGCATGGCAAGCCGTTCCGTTTTATCACCGAAGCATCACTGAATCTGGCCGACGATCTGGAGCTGCTGCAATTGATGAAGGATGCCGGATTTACTTCGGTGTTTCTCGGGATTGAGACGCCGGATGAAGGCAGCTTGATCGCCAACAACAAACTGCAGAATACGCGTCGCGACCTGCTGGAGAGTATTGGCAAAATCCAGCAATATGGCATTGAGGTCATGGGGGGCTTTATTCTCGGCTTCGACACGGACCGCGAGGATGTGTTCGACAGGCTGGTGGAATTTATCCAAAAAAGTGCGATTCCGGTGGCTATGGTGGGGTTGCTACAGGCCATCCCGGGGACGCAGCTTTTCCGTCGATTGGGAAAAGAGGGACGGATTGTGGATGTGGGTGGCGGAAACAACACCGATTGCAGGATGAATTTTCTGCCGCGCATGGATGCAACGCGCCTGGTGGAAGGATATCGATCGGTTTTGCAGCAGATCTATTGCAGCGACGCCTACTATGAGCGGGTGAAGCTATTGCTGGAGCGCTGCCGTCCTTCCATGAAACGGCATGTGAGCCTTGCGGATCTGCGCGCCATGGTTCTCTCCATCGTGCGCCAGGGGCTGTTGGGCAGTGCGCGATGGAGCTATTGGAAATTTCTGCTGACCGCGGCCACGCGCTATCGCCGATCGTTTGGCATGGCAATGACGCTGGCGGTGATGGGCCATCACTTTCAGGTGATGACCGAGCGTCTGATGGAAGTGAGCACACTTCCCGCCAGCGAAACAACACCTTCGGAAGCGGTTGGGATGTAATGTTCCGGACAGGGGCTCTCCGCAGTAATTTCGCCAGGCGGTTATCCCTGCATAGCGTGCCACCAGCGCAAGGTTCTGGGGTCAGAGCTTGGGCGCGCAGGTAGACTCGCGCAGAACAAATCGAGTTTTGTACTCATACTGCGTCTTCTTTGCAGCATTCTCAATTTCCTCCAGCAATGCGCGAAAGGCAAGGCTCGCAATTTCGGCCGGCGAGAACCGGATGGTTGTTAAGGCCGGCTGGGTAAAGCGGCAAATCGTAAGATCATCGAAGCCAACCAAGGCGATGTCGCGTCCGGCCTGCAGACCCTTGCTGTACAGGGTTTTCAGCGCTCCAATTGCGGAAACGTCATTGCAGCAGAGGATCGCCGTCGGAGGCTTGGGCAGGTTCAGCAGGCTGGCCATGCCAAGCGCGCCACCGTCCCAGGTGTGATCGCACTCCGTCACCAGCTCTTTATCAAAGATAATCCCGGCACTTTTCAGCGCCTTGCGGAAGGCTTCAAATCGAGTGCGCATGCTACTCCACGTGAGTTGTCCGCTGAGGTATCCCACGCGCTTATGGCCATACTCGGCCAAGTGCCTCGCAGCGTCGCGCATTCCGGTCAGATAGTTCATTCGGATATTGCGAGAGTTCTTCAGGACGTGATCCTCGCCCGCGTAGACTAAGGGCACATCGATGGCGCAGTCTTGCAGATATTGCTCCATGCCGAAGGTAAGGACGGCGATTCCCTCTACTTGACGTTCCTGCATGCGTGTGGCGCAGATGGCCACGTGATCAGGGCGAAGCTCGGTGTCGGCGAAACTGACGAGGACTTCATAACCGCTTTCCACGGCGGCTCTTTCAAAGTAGAGAATAATCTCAGAGAAAAAAGGATTGCCGCCGCTTAGCTCCGACACGATGAGCCCGACGGTGTGACTGCGACCGCGAGCCAGAGCTCTGGCCTGAAAATTCGGCCGGTAGCCAACCTCCTGAATCACAGCCTGAACCCGGCGAACCAGCCTGGGATCGACGGTGTCGACGTTATTGATGACGCGGGATACGGTGGAATGAGAGACCCGCGCTCGACGGGCAATTTCTCTTATATTCAAAGCCTTTCCTCACGCT
>JAJYSL010000058.1 GCA_021793595.1 Acidobacteriota bacterium | reverse complement strand
GGATCGCTTTTGGAGTTTCCGGCGGACTCGGACTGCTCAACAAGCCGTCCATGGCGTTTTTTCTATTTGGCGTATTGGGCGGCCTGCTATTGACACCGGAACGGCGGCTCTTACGCAGCCGCTGGACTCTTGTTGCGGTTGCACTGATCCTGGGCATCGCGATGCCATTCATGGCCTGGCAGGCGAATCGACACTGGCCCATGTGGGAATTGCTATACAAGATCAATCACGACAATCTCAATGGGAATCTGGGCCCGCTTGCTTTTCTTCAGGAGCAGATCACGATGTTCAACCCGGTCAGTATTTTTCTGATTCTTCCTGGGATCATCTGGCTGCTTACGGCGGAATCGGCGTGCCGCTTCCGTTGGATTGGCATCATGTTTTTGGGAATGCTCGTCGTCATGATGCGTGCGCACGCCTTGAATTACTATGTCGCCCCGGTTTATCCCGTCCTCTTCGCCGCTGGAGCTGTAGCGCTTCAGGAATGGCTTTCTGCTTCGCGCAAAACCGCTTGGCTTTTGCCCGCTCTCGGCTCTGTGATCGCTGTTTGTGGCGCAATCACCCTCCCGCTTGTCGTCCCCGTCCTGCCACCCTCCACAACAGCTCACTACTTCGCAAAGATCATGTACCTCATCCCGAAATCCGACCTTCCGGATGCGCGTCCTCTCCTACCAATCCTCGCTGACCGCTTGGGCTGGCATCATTTTGTAGCGGATGTCGCAACTGTCTATGCGTCCTTGTCTCCACAAGAGCGAGCTGAAGCCGGCATTTACTGCGACAACTATAGCGAGGCGAGCGCGATCAATATCTATGGCCAGAGATATGGTCTGCCCACCGCAGTCAGCGGCCATCAAAATTACTTTTATTGGGGTTCCAACGGCTACACAGGACGAGTGCTGATCGTCATAGGAGGGTCGAAACAGGACCTGCAAAAGCGGTTTGCATCTGTCGAGGAGATCGAGCGAGTGTACAACCCACTGGCAAACCGTTTTTCCAATCGGCCAATTTATCTGTGCCGCGGAGAAAAGATTCCCCTCGATGTCTACTGGCCACACGTCAAGGACTGGTACTGAGTTCGCAGAACGGAAATCGTCAAGCTTCCCCCTGCAACGCACGGAATAGCAGCGACGTCTCCCCTCTTCGTGCCCTGGATGCAGTCATGGATTGATTGCACGGGAACTTTTCGCTCGCGCCTCCGTATTCAAATTTGTTCGCTGTTGCAGCGGAACTTTGCTCTACTATCTGACTCGGAGAGCCGATGAGAATTCAAGCGACCACTACCGAATCCTGGAAGCCAGCACTTCAGCTCGCTCTCGCATTCGCGACGATCAAATTTGCAATTGAGCTCATTGGAAATCTGCTGGCACAACATTTCGGCTATGGAATTTTTCGCGACGAAATGTACTACATCGTCTGCGGGCGGCGCCTTACCTGGGGTTACGTCGACCAGGCCCCCATGGTTGCGCTGCAGGCGCGCATCGCTGAAATCTTATTTGGCTTCCATCATCTGGCCCTATTTCGCAGCTTGTCGTCACTCGCGGGCGCTGTCAAAGTTTTCCTGACAGGAATTTTGGCGTGGCAATTAGGTGGCCGGCGCGTCGCTCAAGCGATGGCGATGATCGCCGTCCTGATTGCACCGGTTTATCTGGGAATCGACAGCTTTCTTTCCATGAATTCGTTCGAGCCAGTCTTCTGGATGGGATGCATGGTCGCGGTGCTTCTCATGGTTGCCGGAAACAGTCCGAAATGGTGGGTCCTGTTCGGCATCCTTGGCGGCTTGGGCTTGTTGAACAAGCCGTCTATGGCGTTTTTCCTCGCAGCCCTGCTGATTGCACTTCTGCTGACTCCCGAACGCCGGATTCTTTGGAGCCGCTGGACTCTGGCGGCGATCGGACTCATCGTCTTGATCTCACTGCCTTATTTGCTGTGGCAGATTCATCATCAATGGCCCACTCTGGTATGGCTGAACAATGTGAATCACAGCCATAAGAATGTGAAACTCGGCCCTTTCGATTTCATCGGCGCGCAAATCATGATGCTGAACCCCATCAGTATATTGCTGCTACTGCCAGGAATGATCTGGCTCTTCGTCGCAAAGTCCGCGCGTGGCTTCCGTTGGATTGGCCTGATGTATGTTGTGCTGCTCGCGACCATGATTCACCTGTTCGCCAAGGATTACTATGTTGCGCCGGTCTATCCGGTGCTGTTTGCCGCCGGTGCACTGGCCTGGCAGAACTCTTTTTCCGGTTCGCGAAAAACAGCATGGCTGCTGCCGGCCTGGTGTGTGGCGATGCTCATCCTGGGAATGATCGCGCTACCCATGGGAATCCCGGTCATGCCGCCGCATCAGTGGATTCGCTACACGAAGGCGCTTCACATGACCAGCCAGAACACCGAGACGGAAAAGACCGGTCCGTTGCCCCAGTTCTATGCGGACCGATTTGGTTGGCAGGGCCTGGTTGCAGAGGTCGCGCGGATTTATAACTCGCTGACGCCAACTGATCGGGCCAAGGTCGGAATTTTCTGCAATAACTATGGTGAGGCTGGTGCAATTGATGTATTCGGGCCGAAGTATGGACTGCCGTCGGCGATCAGCGGTCACCAGAATTATTACTTCTGGGGACCGCGTGGCTACTCCGGCAACTTAATGATTGTCGTTGGCGAATCGAAACCCGACGTAGAGAAATACTGCGATTCCGTGCAGCAGGTCGGAGCAACCGACAATCCATTGGCCATGCCGTTTGAAAACGGCCCCATCTACCTCTGCCGCGGCGGAAAGGTTCCCCTCTCCGCTTATTGGCCTCATGTGAAAAACTGGTACTGAGTCCGTAACAAATGATGTTCTACGGCTACCAGATGCGAACGCGATCCGGCGGGGCCAGGTAAAGCGTCTGACCTGGCTTCACATCGAACGCCTTATACCAGGCGTCGATGTTTCGCACCGTGTCCGCGCGATATTCTGCCGGGGCATGCGGATCCGTCATCACCTGGCGGCGCAGGGCGGCCGGCCGAACCTTCGATCCCCAGTTCTGCCCGAACGCGATGAAGAACTGCTGGTCGCCTGTAAATCCATCTTGTTCGGGTGCCGCTTTGCCTCCAAGCGATGCGCGATAGCCGTCGTACGCCGCGGAGATTCCCGCAACATCCGCAATGTCTTCGGCCAGCGTCTGCTTGCCATTCACATGGACATCAGGGAAAGGCATATAGGTGTCGTACTGGGCGGCCAGCTTCGCTGTGGCTGCATCGAAATGCGCCAAATCGGTCGGCGTCCACCAGTCGCGCAGACGCCCCGTGGCGTCGAATGTGCTGCCTTCCGTATCGAAGGTGTGACTGATTTCGTGTCCGATGATGGAGCCGATGGCGCCATAGTTGGAGGCCGCGGGAGCTTTTGCATCGAAGAAGGGCGGTTGCAAGATCGCCGCCGGAAAATTCAGCGCGTCCTGCAACGGCAGATTCACCGCGTTGACCGTTTGCGGTGTCATCGACCATTCCTTGCGATCGACGGTCTTGCCTAAGCGCTCGATCTGTTGGCGATAGCGGAAAGTTCCAGCCCGCCAGACGTTGCCGAAAATATCATCTCGCTTTACCTCATAGCCCTCGTAGCTATGCCAGGTTTCCGGATAGCCAACACCGACGTAGAGTGCGTTCAGTTTGGCCTCAGCCTCTGCCTTGGTTGCCGGAGCCATCCACGTCAGGGCTTCAATGCGCACACGATACGCGGCGATAATGTTGGCGACCATGGCCTGCGCCGCCGCCTTCGCTTCCGGCGAAAAGTAGCGTTGCGCGTAGATCTTCCCAACCGCGTCCCCCAGCAAACCATCGACGACGAAAACTCCGCGTTGCGCGCGAGGGCGCTGCTGCGGCACGCCGATCAAAGTCTTCCCAAAGAAGTCGAAATGCTCATCCGCAAGCGCTTTTGGCAGCACTCCCGCATATTCCTCAATAACGTGATACGCCAGCCAGTCTTTCCAGGTATCGACTGGGGTGGAGGCCACCAGCGCCGCTTCGCCGGTAAACGCACTTGGCTGCCAGACGATAAAACTATCCTGGTCGGCCAGCTTTGCAGCTCTGAAATATTCCGCCCAATCCAGCCCCGGAGCCTTGGCGGCGAATTCCGATCGCTTCCAGGCATTGTCCGCTTTGTGAATATCTTCATTGTCGGCCAGACTCGTGTGCGTTTGCGCGATCGCCTTTTCCAGCGCAATTACGCGAGTGGCGCGTGCCTCTGCATCGTCGAAGCCGGCCAGCCGGAACATCGCTGCCACGTGGGTCCGATATTTCGCCTGAATCTCCTTCATGTGGGCGCTGTCGCCCAAGTAGTATTCGCGGTCAGGCAGCTCAATTCCACCTTGCAGCAGATACGGGTGGTAATGCTCCGGATCGTGAAAGCCCGGCGCAACCCACAGTCCGAAGAGATTTGGTGTATGGAAGTTGGTATTGTTGAGCGGATCAACATCCGCCCGCAGGCTTTCGCCCAATGCACGGGCAAGCTCCTGCTGGGTATGGATTGCGGCGATAGCGGCCAGATGCACATGCAACGGCGTCAGCCCTTTCGCCTCAATCGCGGACTCATCCATGTACGAGTTGTACAAATCGGCGATTTTGCGTGCTTCCGAACCCGCCGGAGCATTGGCCTTCGCAGATTCCTCAATCAACGCAGCGGTGTTCTTGGTGGCCGTGTCATCCAGCGTGGAGAAAACACCGACGGCAGCGCGGTCTGCAGGAATCACCGTTCGCTTGATCCAGTCGCCGTTGGCATACAAGTAGAAATTGTCTCCCGGCGTTACCGACCGGTCCATGTTGGCAACATTGATTCCATGCGTTGCCAGCTGCGGCGCATTCTCTGCGGTTTGCGCATGGAGGACCAATAATGACGGCGCCAGAACCACGCAAGCCGCCGCGAAAACAATAGAATTTAGGGATAGACGAAATCGCATGTTAGTGCTCTCCTTAACTCCTACATCGATGGCCGACAACTGCCAAAAATACAACTATTCATTGGGCACCGATCAGGGTAGCACGAACGAAAATGCGGTGAGTTCGAGCCAATGGCGACGACTAGCAGCCGAGAGCTACACTGAAGACTGATCCTCAACGAATTCCGCCACCGATGAAGAGGGCCTAAAACACCACCGTGCGCATCCTGACACGCTATATTCTCGGCGAGGTTCTCTCCCACGCTTTGGTGGGCATCGGGTTATTTACGTTTGTGCTTTTCATGCCCCAGCTGGTCCAGATTCTGGAACTGGTGGTGCAGGACGGCGCCTCTCCCACGAGCGTTTTGAAATTGGTGCTGTTCACGCTGCCCAATTCTTTAACGGTCACCATTCCGATGGCGCTGCTAGTCGGAGTCTTGCTGGGGCTGAGCCGGTTGGCCGCCGATAGCGAAGTCACAGCGATGCGGGCCTGCGGCTTCGGCGTGTTTCAGTTCGTCCGCATTGTCGCCATGGTCGGCGTCGCGGCCTGGTTTCTCGGACTGTTCAATTCACTGTACCTTGCACCCAAGGCAACCACCGCGATGCTGAAGGTGGAAAACTCGCTGCGAGATTCGCAGGCCACGTTTCAGGTGCAGCCACGAGTGTTCTACGAGGATTTCCGGAATTCCATTCTGTATGTGCAGGATGTGCGGATTGGCCGTCACGCTTCTGTATGGTCGCATGTGTTTTTGGCCGACATCAGCGATCCTCGCTCGCCGAAAATTACATTAGCCGAGCAAGCCACCGTAGTCGGCGGACAACACCATAATCTGCGTATGCGGCTGCGCAATGGCGAGCAGCATGAGATGCCTCCGAATGATCCAGGAGCGTACAGCATCTCCACCTTTGCGCAGACGGACCTCCCGATCCAAATCAGCAACGGGCAGGAAACCACGCGCATCGGTCACAGCGACGTCCCCATTCTGGCCATGTCGAATCGCCAATTGTATGACCGGGCTCACTCCGCAAATGGTCGCTGGTATCAGATCGAACTGCAAAAGCGCTATGCCTATCCCACCGCATGCATGGTGCTGATGTTGGTTGGCATCCCGCTGGGATTGTCGTCACGACGCGGCGGCAAGAGCATGGGCTTCGTGCTGACGATTTTCCTCGTCTTTGTGTATTACTTCCTTTCCTCCACCGGGATGGCGCTAGCCAAGCAACAAAAAATTCCCGTCCTGCTTGGGGTGTGGGGAGCCAACCTGTTGTTCGGCATGGCCGGCATGTTGCTGCTGTACCAAATGTCGCGTGGGACGGTTCGTTTCCCAATGCCTCGGGTCGGAGAAAAACTGCGGAAAGTCTTTCGTCGAGGGGCGGAGCCATCTCCAGGAGCGGTTTTCGACGCTCTGCCGCGAGGCACGCTGTATGAGGGCTTTCCACTGATTCTGGACGATTATGTGCTGCGCTCGTTTGTTGGCAGTTTCCTTCTGGTCGAGATCAGTTTCGTAATGCTGTCGCTGATCTTCTCCTTGTTTGAGCTGCTCAGCGATATCATCCGCAATCACGCCGCACTGGAAGTTGTCGGCGAATATCTGCTGAACCTGACGCCAAGCATGATCTACACCATCACGCCTCTCAGCGTGTTGATCGCGGTTCTGGTGACAATCGGGACCCTGAATCGGTCCAGCGAATTGACTGCGATGAAGTCCACCGGCATCAGCCTGTACCGCGCAGTGGTGCCGATTTTCATGATCGCTGCCATCCTTTCCGTCGTGATGTTCACCTTCGACCAGTTTTACCTGCCGAACGCCAACCGCAAACAAGAGGCATTGCGCAGCGAAATCAAAGGCAAGCCGCCTCGTACTTTCCTTCGCCCCGATCGTGAATGGGTATTTGGTAAAACCAAACCAAATGAAGGCTCGCGGATTTTCTATTACGAGTATTTTGACTCCGCCAACAATCGGTTCGCCAACCTGACGGTACTGGAGTTTCAACCTAACAGCTTCGTCCTCGCCGGACGCATTTTTGCCTCGAACGTTATCTGGGATCCACAGCAACATGAGTGGAAATTTGAAGATGGCTGGGAACGAACTTTCCAGAGTGGCACAATTTCCTCCTACCGCAAATTCAAAAGTGAAGTATTTCCAAACATCACGGAACCACCGGGTTACTTTAAGAAAGAAGATCTCCAGTCTTCAGAGATGACGTTCGCAGAGTTGGCCCATTACATCCATGACCTGAGCCAGAGCGGCTTCGACACTCTTCCCTTGCGGGTGCAACTCAATAAGAAAATCGCGTACCCTCTGGTCACCCTGGTGATGGCAATTCTGGCGGTCCCGTTCTCGCTGTCCATGGGACGACGCGGATCGTTGACGGGTGTCGCTGTCGCAATCGGCGTGGCCATAGCCTATTGGGTGGCTGCAGGTCTGTTTGAGGCTATGGGCAATGTCAATACGCTACCCGCGGTGCTGGCTGCCTGGTCGCCCGACCTGCTGTTTGGCCTTGTCGGTGGATATTTGCTGCTCCGCACCCCAACGTAAAGCGCGTTGTCGGAGGGAACAGTCTCCAATTTCCGCAACCATCCGACTTGGCTACAATCTAATGTGAGAAGGCACCCTTTTGACTCTGCTCGAAAATCTGCGCCCCCTGTTTCCGTACATGCGACGCTACCGTCGTGGGTTTTTGCTGGGCGGCTTCTTTGCTGTTTGCAGTAACGCCATCTGGATCATGCTTCCGTTGGTTCTGATGAAAGCTGTCAACGACATAACTCATCATTTCAGCTATCACGACGTTGAGTATTATGCCGAGCTGCTTGTAGTGATCGCGGTCTCGAAAGGCGTATTCCTTTTTCTGACCCGATGGGTTCTTATCGGTATCTCGCGCGAGATGGAATACGACATACGGAACGACTTGTTTCGCGTGCTTGAGCGTCAGGCTCCCTCCTACTTCCAGGAGAACCGCACGGGCGATATCATGGCGCGTGCGACGAACGATCTGAACGCTGTCCGAATGTTGCTCGGTCCAGCCATCATGTACAGCGCGAACACCATTCTGTTCACGATCGGCGCCCTAATTTTCATGGTTCGCATCAGTCCCTGGCTGACGCTGCTTGCATTTGTGCCGCTACCAGCGGCCAGCATCCTGGTCCAGTATTTTGGACGCAAGATTCACGAACGGTTTGAGCGCATCCAGGCCATGTATTCCGACATTTCCGCGCAGGTTCAGGAGAATGTTGCAGGCGCTCGACTGGTGCGCGCGTTCGCGCAGGAAAAGGCTGAGATTTCCGCCTTCGAGCGTGCCAACACGGAGTACATTCATCGCGCCTTGCGGCTGGTTCGACTGATGGGAATGTTGTGGCCCACTCTGGAATTCATGCTCGGGCTATCCCTCGTCGTGGTGTTGCTTGTGGGAGGCCATGAAGTCGTGAGCGGTAAAATCCTTGTGGGCGCCTTCGTCGCATTCACGATGTATATGACCATGCTCACTTGGCCCGTCATTGCGCTGGGGTGGGTCGTCAATCTGGTCCAACGCGGCACCGCATCCGTCACGCGCATCCACGAAGTTCTGATCGCCGAGCCGTCGATTTCCGACGCCACGTTGCCCGTGACTGGCCCCATCACAACAGAAATTCGCGGTGACATCGAATTCCACAATCTCAGCTTCGCCTACGATAACTCCACGGCTCCGGTGCTGCGGGATATCAATCTACGGATTCCGGCAGGCAGCAGCTTCGCCATCGTGGGGCCGACCGGCTCTGGCAAGACCACGCTGGTCCGGCTGATTCCGCGGCTACTTGAATCGCAACGCGGAATGCTGCTGGTGGATGGTCGCTCCATCATGGATTATCCGCTGGCGAAATTGCGGGAAGCGATTGGATTCGTTCCGCAGGAGACGTTTCTGTTCAGCGAGTCCATCCGCGAAAATGTTGCCTTTGGAGCACCCTTTGCAACCGAGCAGGAAATTCTCGATGCGGCTGCCACGGCTCATATCCGCGATGAAATTCTTGAGTTTCCCAAAGGTTTCGATACCCTGGTCGGCGAGCGTGGTGTTACGCTGTCCGGCGGGCAGAAGCAGCGCACCGCCATCGCACGCGCCCTGGTGCGCGATCCTCGCATTTTGATTCTTGACGATGCGCTGTCCAGTGTCGACACCTTCACGGAGGAGCGCATCTTGCAAGGGCTGGCGGAAGCCATGCGGGGTCGCACCACAATCTTTATCTCCCACCGCGTTTCCACCGTGCGCCACGCCGACCAGATTGCCGTGCTAGTCGACGGCTCCATTGTTGAGTTGGGAACGCATGACGAGTTGGTCGCCCGCAATGGCTACTATACCCAGCTGCACGAAAAACAAATGCTGGAAGAAGAACTTTCTGTCGTCAGTTGATGCCATCGCCGTTGGCTGCACCATGATCGTACGTTCAATTCGGCGACCTGAGATTCCTTAAACAACCGCAGAATCCAGTTGACGTCGCAGATCATCCGGCTGATGACAGTGGGCGAAGGCAGTCTCGCGAGAGATCCGATTCGCTCGAACGAGCTCGGCCAATGACTGATCCATCGTCATCATGCCTTCACCACGCGCAATCATGATTTGCGAGCGAATCTGGTGGTCGTGACCCTGTCGGATCAGGTTGCGCATGGCAAAGTTGGCCATCATGACCTCCGTTGCTGGATAACGCCCAGTACCGTTCAACGCAGGGACAAGTTGTTGCGCGACGATGGCCAGCAACGCCAGCGACAGCTGCTGCCGGATTTGCTGCTGGTGTCCCGTCGGAAACACATCGAGGATGCGGCTGATTGTTTGGGCGGTGTCGTTTGTGTGCAACGAAGAAAGAACAAGGTGGCCGGTTTCCGCGGCAGTCAGCGCCGCCGACATGGTTTCTGCGTCGCGAATTTCACCAATCAAAATCACGTCTGGATTTTGTCTCAGAACCGAACGCACCGCTTCCGCAAAGCCCAGTGCATCCGTGCCCACCTCGATCTGCTCCACGATGGAACCGCGGTTGGGATGCTCGTACTCGATGGGATCTTCAATGGTGATGATGTGGTCGCGGCGCCGAGCGTTGATCAAATCAATGAGAGCCGCGAGAGAGGACGTCTTTCCGCAACCCGTAGGACCGGTGAAGAGCACAAAGCCCTGGCGGCGCTCTGCGAGTGAGGCCAGGATGGCAGGGAGATGGAGCGAATCGAGTGATGGAATTTGGGCGGGAAGCAGGCGAATCGCTGCCGCCAAACTTCCGCGCTGATAATGGACATTGGCGCGAAAACGGCCAATATTGGGTCGCATGAAACAGAAATCGATGGAGCGACTTCTCTCAAGCTCCTGCGCCAGGGTGCCGGTCAGCAGCGGTTGCAGATAGTTGCGCACTTCGTCGGAGGATGTGAGGGCGCTGCTGGCGGTAGCCAAAGCTCCGTTAATGCGAAACGCGATGGGCGAGTTGGCAACAAGCAACAGGTCGGACGCCTGCCGCTGGGCGGCGAGAGAAAGTAGCTGATCGAGATCGCGCGGGCTGACCCCGGTTTTGTCGCTGACACGCGGCGCACGGTTGACAGAGCGGTTCAACTCCTCGACCAAGCGGGCGAGTTCGCTGTCATTGGCGGACATAGAACCTAGTATGACCGAGAACCGCGTCGCAATAAAGCAGGCGGACCCCGGAAGCATTCAAGCGGCGGAATCAACCCGGGCAAGTCTTCTGCCTCGTTCTCTGGCACGTCCGCAAACAAAATACCAAGCTGCTGATCCCTAGCCATTTTCCGTGACGCCGATGGCTTTTACGATCACGCGCTTGCGTCGCTGTCCGTCAAACTCCGCATAAAACACGCGCTGCCAGCGACCTAAATCAAGCTTGCCGCCGGTGATGGGCAATGTTGTTTCATGGTGCAGCAGCAGCGACTTCAGATGCGCATCCCCGTTGTCTTCACCAGTCTGATGATGGCGATAATCCGGACCAACTGGGGCCAGCTTATCCAGCCATTCCATGATGTCTTCGATCAGTCCTTCTTCCAGATCGTTGACATAGACCGCGGCGGTAATGTGCATCGGCGACACGAAGCATAGGCCATCCTGGATTCCACTTCGACGAACAATCTCTTCCACCTGCGGTGTGATATGGACAATTTCGCGCCGCTGGGGTGTCTGCATGTTCAGGTATTCCGTATGTACCCTCATTTCTGTCAGTCCCCATTCTTTGCAAGCAGTTGATGTTTCTCTGAAATCTCGCGTACACCGCATGTACCCAGCTCTTAATATGGCGCATGAACCAGATACAGAAGGGCGAGCATGGAAGCGTCAAGCCGTACACCTGGCATTTATCCACTTGCCCCACGCCACAAACAAAGATAACAAGAATGTAAATGCCCCAAGTGGCTTTACGGCCGTGAGGCGAACGGTCACAAGAAATGCCACTCTCTATCGACACCTTCTTAGTCAGGTCAGAGCATAACGCCTCGCCGCGGACATGCTGCGATCAATGGTCCAGAGATCGTAGCGGCGCGCGCCGCGGACCGGCATCACAGGAACGTAATGATCCCAAGAAGATCGGTGGGGCAATCCTTTGCATTCGCAAAACTGATTAAAAACAGTTATATTGACGCGTCTTTCCACTCTTCATACCACGCCATCTGGATGGCTTCGAGCTTTGCCTCATTGGACTTTTGCGGATCGTCGGCGAAGCCTGGCAGCTCCGTTACAAACCGATGCAGTTCTGTAAATCGAACGGTCAATGGGTCGGTCTCAGGAAATTTCTCCTGTAACTGGATTCCAATCTCTTCTGCATCATTCCAGGTAATCTGTGGCACGGCACGCTCCCTTGCGTCTGAACATTATGTCAGGGGTTGATGGACGATGGCTTTTCATCCACCAGCGACAGCGGTTTTCCTTCCGAGACGTAATTGCGGTTCCACTTGGGAATTTCCACGACGTAACTGCCAGGCCCAGTGATAACGGCCTGACAGCCGAGGCGAGAATTCAACTGCACATCTGCGGCCGTTTCCATGCGATCCAGCTCGTCGTCATCCGGCTCGCTGATTCCCGACGCGCCCTCTTTAATCCAAAGATGACAGGTAGTACAGGCGCAGGCCCCGCCGCAGGCATGATCGAGGAAGATTCCATAGTTTTCCGCCACGTCGAGGAACGACATCGGTTTGCCATGATGATCGTAAGGCATGGTTCCGTATTTAAATTCCACCGTGCGGCCTTCAGGAAGAAAGGTGACGCGAACCATTCCCGCTGCGGGGGGATGGCTCAGATCGATCGGCTTCTCGGTTTCAGGACTGGTTGTATGTGCCATAGCTTGCTCTCACTTATTTTGAACCTCAGACTCTCGTGGCGCAGCCTCAAATTCCGCAGCGGCCATGGGGTGATGCGCGGCAGGACCTGTGCCCATGCGCTCGCCGGCCGCATCCATGGTTTTACCCTTCATCACGGAGCCGATCGCCACATCCATCTGTAACTCTGCAAAGTTTCTTGTTGCCTGGTCCAGTGCGTCAATTGCATTGCGGATCTGGTGATAATCATTTCCGCATCGGGCTTCTTCCAGCGTGGTGCGGGCGGTATGGATACGCGTCACTTCGTCCGGCTGCAACAGCTTCCATGCCGGGCTTGAAGGCGCTTTTTCTACGGCGATCAAGATGGTCTCGGCATCGCTCTTGGCTTCAATTAATTGCCGTTCGCGGAAATCTTCCTCGGCGTGATCGAAGGAATCCAGAATCATGGTCTCAACCTGCTCATCGGTCAGGCCGTAGGTGGGCTTCACTTCGATTTCGGACTGCTTGCCGCTACGCTGCTCGAGCGCCGTGACACGCAGAATACCGTTGGCATCGATCAGGAACTTCACTTCAATCCTCGGCATCCCAGCCGTCATAGGAGGAATCCCTTTCAGATCAAATCGCGCCAGCGAACGACAATCCTTTGCTAACTCGCGCTCCCCCTGCAACACGTGGATGGCGACGTTCGTCTGTCCATCGATACCGGTGGTGAAATGTTCCGTGGCTGAAGCAGGAATGGTCGAGTTGCGCTGAATAATACGCGCTACGACACCGCCCAGCGCCTCAATGCCCAGCGACAACGGTGTTACGTCGAGCAGCAGCATGTCATCGGTCGCCGAGGAGTCTCCAGCGAGGATGTTGGCCTGCACTGCTGCTCCCAAGGCAACCACCTCGTCGGGATTCATTTCTGCATGAGGCTTTTTCCCACGTGCCGCCAGCTCAAAAATGTCGTCGACTAATGTACGCACCAGGGGGATTCGAGTCGATCCACCCACCAAAACAACTTCGCCGATCTCCTCGATTTTGATGCCCGCATCCTGAATTGCTTGCCGGCAAGGAGCAATCGTGCGCTCCACGATAGGGCGAATCAGATGCTCAAACTGTTCGCGTGTGATCTCGCGCTGATAACGCTGCCCTGTTGGCAGCGTGACATCCAGTTTGGCGGATCTCTCGTCGCTCAGCGCGATCTTGGCATCGATCACCGACTTGCGAATTGCCTGGATCGCTTCTCCATTCCTTCGCACGTCGAGACCCAGATCGCCGGAGATGTCGTCGAGGGCAATCGCGATCAAAAGATTGTCGATATCGTCGCCGCCCAGGTGGGTGTCACCGTTCGTGGCGACCACCTCAAAAATACCGTCATGCAATTTCAAAATCGAGATATCAAACGTGCCGCCACCCAGGTCATACACGGCAACGATGCCATCTTTTTGCCGATCCAGACCGTAGGCGAGTGCCGCCGCCGTGGGCTCGTTCACCAGGCGCAACACATCCAGGCCGGCAATTCTTCCCGCATCCTTGGTTGCCTGGCGCTGCGTATCGTTGAAGTACGCAGGGACCGTGATGACAGCCTTTTTCACCACGATGCCGGGGCCAAAAAAGCGCTGGGCGTTTTGCTTGAGTTGGCGAAGGATATAGGCAGACACTTCCGGTGGAGTCAGTTCACGAGTGCCTAACTTGATGCGTAGCACTTCGCCTGCGGCAAGGTCATCCGCCAGCCGAAATGGAAAAAATTTCAGCTCGTCCTGAACATCGTCCACTCCGCGACCCATCAGGCGCTTCACGGAATACACTGCGCGATCTGGGGTCTCCAGAAGATTCTTTCGCGCCGCATTGCCAACGACGAATCGATCGTCTGCCGACAACGCCACAACCGATGGCACCAGATTCGAGCCGTCTTCACCGGGGATCACCACCGGCTGGTCGCCCTGCATAAAGGCAATCAACGAGTTCGTCGTACCCAGATCGATGCCTACTACTCTTTCATCCGCCATGCTTTATACATTCCATTTCCAGAGATGCGATCAACTTATCAGCGCCTCTTCCACGTCGCGCAACAGGTTGCGAATGTAGCTGCGCCGATTCAGTAAGTCCACCATCCTTTGTTGCGTAGCTTGTTGCGTCTTTTCATCGCCAGTTTCCGCGGCCGCATCCCACTCGCTCCACAAGCGCTGCAGGTCTCGCTCTGACGCTTTCATCTGTGCATCAAAATTCTGTTTTGCGGCTTCCAGGTTTCCGCGCGTTTCCGGATCATCCGCTCCGCTGGCCTTGGCCATGCGCATCTCTTCCAACTGCATGTTCAATTCAAAAACTTCTTCCAGCAGGTCCGGTGGAACCACTTGCTGCTTGGCCGTCCCACTTTCAGCCGCCCTGTCTGATGCGTCGCGGGATTGCCCTTCCAGTCGAATTCCCGCCAGGCCCAGCATGTATTCCGTCCGTCCCAGCGGATCACGAAGGGTGCGCCAGGCATCGTTCAACACAGAACTTTTCCCTAGACTCCAGCGTTGCTCATCCGCGCTGGCACGCGCATACAGATCTGGATGAAACTTCCGGCTGAGTCGATAGAACTGCTTTTCCAGCGCAGCGGTGTCCAACTGAAACCGGCGCGGCAGACCGAAGAATGCAAAATAATCGCTCGGCGTGTAGGGCTGCAGCTTGCCACACTTGGCGCAAAACTGCGTGTCTGCGTGGTTGTCGCCGCCGCACGACCAACAAGCTAATCTCTTCGAGGGTTCCGCTACGATTGTCATGCACTCACTCTTGGCTAATTGAAGATCCGACCCCTCGCCCGCCATTCCCGCGCCGCGACGTCGGCTTTCAACACGCAACTCTGAATTAGCCAGAGAAGGAAGATCCGCAACCGCACGATTTGGTAGAGTTCGGATTGATGAAGTTGAAGCCTTGGCGCATCAACGTTTCTTCGTAGTCCAGGGTCATGCCGTTCAGGTAAATAAACGATTTTGGATCGACGAAAACGCGAACACCATCGTAGTCGTACACGCGATCGCGCTCACGGGGTTGGGTGTCGAAGCGAATGCTATAACTGAGTCCAGAACATCCCCCACCCTGCACGCCCAACCGCAAGCCGCCTTGATCGGGAGCGATATTTTCCTTCGCCATCGCCACCCGAATTCGCTTCAGCGCACGATCGGTGACGTGGATTCCCTTTTGCGGGGGGTGAGGGGCTGTGGACAATTCTCCCTCGCGCCGACTGGAAGAACCCTCCGATGGGCCAGGTGTCTGACCTACGTAGCTGATCGTAACTGGTTCCAACATGCTCATCTCCCTCGTCCTGGCCTACACCGCAGCAACGGGTAAATCCCACTCCCGAGCACGCCGCAACTTAGTTGGCTGCAATCGCGACGGGAGTGGACGCTGCCTGCCCCTCAACGACATTCTTCTTTTTCCAGTCGCCGATGGCGGCGCGAATCGCATCTTCCGCCAACACCGAACAGTGAATCTTCACCGGCGGCAACGCCAGCTCTTTCACGATGTCCGTGTTCTTGATCTCGAGCGCTTCATCCACAGTCTTACCCTTCACCCATTCGGTTGCCAGGGACGAGGACGCGATCGCCGAACCACAACCAAAGGTCTTGAATTTGGCGTCTTCGATCACGCGCGTTTCCGGATTCACTTTTATCTGGAGCCGCATCACGTCGCCGCACTCTGGAGCGCCGACCAGTCCGGTGCCAACCTCGGTGCTGTTCTTGTCCATCTGACCGACGTTGCGTGGATTGTTGTAGTGCTCAATTACCTTGTCGCTGTATGCCATACTTCCTCCAAATACTGTGAACTGAAAAATCGTGCGCCGCGGTTAGTGTGCCTGCCACTGAACCTTCGTTAGATCGATGCCCTCTTTCGCCATCTCGTACAGGGGCGAAAGTTCACGCAATTTCTGCACCACGTCAATCACCTTATCCGCAACATAATCCACTTCAGCCTGGGTATTGAATCGTCCTAGCCCAAAGCGAATGGAGCTATGCGCCACATCATCTCCCAGTCCGAGCGCCTTCAGGACATAGGATGGCTCCAGCGTCGCTGACGTACAGGCGGAGCCACTCGAAACAGCGATGTCGTTGATTCCCATCAGCAGCGATTCGCCCTCGACATGGATAAAGCTCATGTTCAGACTTCCCGGAAGATGATGTTCCATCGAGCCGTTGACATGAATAAAGTCCAAATTGGATTCGAGCTTTTCTTTCAGTCGATCGCGCATTGCACTTAATTTCGCCGCTTCTTCATCCATCTCCAGGCGGGAAATCTCGCACGCTACGCCCAGTCCAACGATTCCCGGAACGTTCAAGGTACCCGAACGCATACCGCGTTCGTGACCGCCTCCGTCCATCTGTGCGGCAATCTGGACGCGTGGATTGCGACGACGAACATACAGTGCGCCAACGCCCTTCGGTCCGTAAATCTTGTGACCCGACAGCGAAAGAACGTCGATGTTCATGGCGTTCACGTCGACGGGAATTTTTCCCACGGCCTGCACCGCATCGGTATGGAACAAGATGCCCTTCTCATGACACAGCTTGCCAATCTCCGTAATCGGCTGGATGACTCCAATTTCATTGTTCGCAAACATGATCGTGACAAGAATCGTCTTATCGTCAATCGCACGCTTTAGATCGTCCATCTCAATCAGACCATCGGCGTTTACCGGCAGATAGGTGACGCGGTAGCCCTGCTTCTCCATCCGCTTGCAGGTATCCAGCACCGCTTTATGTTCCGTCACCTGGGTAATGATGTGATTGCCGCGCTCGCGGTACATCTCACCGATCCCTTTGATCGCCAGATTGTCGCTCTCCGTCGCGCCGGAGGTAAAAATAATTTCCTTCGCCGTAGCTCCAATCAGCTTGGCGATCTGTTCGCGAGCCAGGTCAACCGCCTTCTCCGCTTCCCATCCGAAGGAGTGGTTGCGGCTCGCCGCGTTTCCAAATTTGTCTGTGAAGTAAGGAAGCATCGCCTCCAACACGCGCGGATCGAGCGGCGTGGTGGCGTGGTTATCCATGTAGATGGGCAACTTGACTCCGGCGGGCAATTTCGGTTCGCTTAGAACTGTACTCATTAAGGCTCCCCTGTAAAACAAAAACTCTGTAAAAACTTCTCCTGCTACACGCGCGACATCGTGCGACCCAGCGTTACCAATGGACCGGCTTGCACACTGCGCGCATATCCTGAAGTCCCCAATTTAGATTCATCGCAAAGGTCGGAGATGCGCATCTCGACCAACAAATCTCGGATCGTGTCGTTCAGCTTCCGCAGCGGCTCCTTCACAATGCAGGAACTCAACAAATCGCAGTCGCCATGGCTGGTTGTGCAGGACGCAATGAAGAGCGGTCCTTCGATGGACCGAATCACCTCAAACGCGGTAATTTCGCTCGCCGGACGAGCCAGCGAATAGCCGCCATGAAGTCCGGCATGCGAAACCACCAGGCCAGAACGTGCTAACGCCTGCAAAATTTTGGCCAGTAGCGGAGGAGGAATGTGGTACGCCTCCGCCATATCTTTGGCGCTCTGCGTCGGATTGCCGGGATGCTCGGCAAGATGCTTCAGCGCCATCAGCGCATAATCCGATTTTTTAGTGAGACGCAGCATAGAATTTGCACCCACCGTCCGCCAACGGACATCATAAAGTCACCGACTCCGCGGACATTTCCCTGGCAAATCCATTATAGGACTCATTCAGTCCGAGTTGCAAGTCTAAGCTCCAAATGGGCCGCGCGCCGCACCATCGTTCTTTCCGCATAGCGTCCGGTCAGTCCTACCAAAGGCATAACAGTCTGCGCACCAGCAAAGCCTGCCCCAGGTGATAGGCGTTGTGATCCAGGCAGCCTAAGGCCTGCCGCAAAATCGTACGGCCGTCGCTGCCCGGAACCGGCGAAAACAAGTCCGTCGAAGGGTCGAGAAGCAGCGCTTCAAATTCGCGCATGGCAGCGTGATATCCCGCCATATCTCCTTTCCATGCGGCGTCGTCGGCAGCTGAATTTTCACCCGGCCAAAATCCTTCCGGCACTGGCGGTTCAACGTATCTCGGAACCCGGCAGGCATCCAGAAAATCAACAACGCCCAAGCGGATATGCACCAGTAATCGCCAGAGTGTGAACGTCTGTCCTTCTGGCTTCGCGTTGCGCAGGTTGGCGGGAATACCAGCGAAAATCTTCTCGAACGCGGCATGCACGCGCTCATCATGGAAAGAGGCAACTAACTGCTGGCGGAGCACAACTTCAGCCTGCACCTGGATAGAGCGCGAGGGTTCGCCCGGAAGAGCCACGATATCTGATATTTCAACAGAAGAATGCAAAACCGCCAAACGTCAAACCTCAAAATTGGTCGAACGAAGACTTGAAACAACAGTTCATCGAACGGCGTGCAGGCCGATGGAGGCGTCTCCGCGGATGACGCCTCTTATTCCATGATGTTCAAGGGCTGGTGAATTCGCGCAAAATAGTAAATTTTCTTTTGACAAACAGCATCGACATACGGGACACTGGCGCAATCGGGGTCACTCCCCGCATCTAAACAGATAGCTATGGAAGCCTGCAAACACCCACGCGTTCGCGTACTAACCCGCGAAGAAGATGCCGAATTTGTAGAATGTCTGGAATGCGGCGAAGTCTTCGACTCGCACGAATTCACCGACATGGATATAGAAGAGAAGAGCCTGAAGAGCGCCGAGCAGTCGGACGAATAGTCGGATCGATCCACGCTCCATGGCCGGCGACCGCAGCGTCGTACGCACGCGTGTCTGGCATTGCGACTCGACTCCGACAAGCTTAGAGAAATTTGCTGCTAGCCTCGCACGCCAGCTTCGGTTTCCACCGGTGAACCCAGCCGGCGGCCGCTGCGCCACAGATAGTGAAATCCTGAAAATACGGTCAGCCACAAGGTAGCATGCAGGGATACGTGACGTGTCCAGAGCACCCAATACTGCGGATGGGTCTGCGCCAGCACGACGGAGCAAACCGCCAGAATCTGCGCGACTGTATTTGCCTTGCCCAACCAACTGGGATGAAAATCGCGCGTCCCGGTCGTCGCATACAGCAGCGCCGAAATCACAATGATGCCCAGGTCGCGGCTGAATACCATGACTGTGATCCGCATGGAGACCAGGCCGACATGCGTCAACACCATGAACAGTGTGCTCAACAAAAGCTTGTCCGCGATAGGATCCAGATACGAACCGAGTTCCGTTCGCTGGCGGAACAGGCGAGCCAGTGCGCCATCCAATCCGTCACTGACGCCGGCAACCACCATCAAAATAAATGCACGATGATAGTGGCCATCCAAAATCGCGAGGACCAGGAAGGGCACAATGGAGAGCCGAAGCAACGTCAGCTGATTCGGCAATGCACGTAATTGGCGCAGCGCAAGAATGGCGAGGGACCCTGATTCATCCTAACGCAACGGGGTGAAATCACAGACCCAGGTTGCCCGCACCCTTCGCTGGCATTAGAATCGATGGAGCGCTTGTAGGCGCGTAGCTCAGTTGGTTAGAGCGCTACCTTGACACGGTAGAGGTCAGGAGTTCGAGTCTCCTCGTGCCTACCATATTTGCAATCACTTGCAGGATCCTTCGCGTGTCTGTTGGTAGCTTTTGGTGCAAACGCGTCGTATGTTTGGGCGATTTACCTCCTTTCATCAGCATCAAGAAAACTGATCCAACCATCCTTTTCACGCTCTCCTTTGCTGGACATGCGTATCCGCACAGTTCAACCAAATTTCCCCGTCGATGGACCGGCAACGATGCGCGGAGATTCGGACCACTTCCGCTTTCTACCGATTTTGGCCCCACTCGTTTCGGCTACGGTAGGACGAAAAAATAATGTCCTTAATTCCGCGACGATTCCATGGAGCGTTGTATCCTGCCGATGCGAATCATGGCAGTGAATGACGGTTTCAAACGACGGATAAATCTGTCTCGAGATCAAAAAATGCGGCAGCCGCCGGCAAGGACGAGAGCAATGACAGAAAACATGTTGGGCGCGTATGGCGAATGGGCCGCGCGAAGGATGCGGGAACCGACACGATTGTCCTTCCGGCAGCAGGAATTTGACGATCTCGAAGCTTGGCGGCGACTGGCGCGCACACGGTTCAAAGATCTACTGCTCGGACCAGACCCGGCAGACGTCCCGCTTGCAACCCTGCAGCGACACAGCCAATTCGACGGCTTGTCGGTCGAGCATCTTCTGTGGCAGCTACCATACGGGCCGCCAACCGAAGCAGTGGTGCTGAAACCTGCGGGTGCTACCGGCAGGCTACCCGGCGTGGTGGCGCTGCATGACCACTCGGCAAACAAGTGCTTCGGCTGGAAAAAGATTGCCCGAACTTCTGAGGATTCGCATCCTGCGATGCTTCGCCACCAGGAGCAATACTATGGCGGCGTGGCTTGGGCCAATGAATTAGCCCGTCGCGGGTATGTGGTGGTGGTGCCCGATGCCTTCACATTCGGGAGCCGACGAATGCGCCTCGCCGACCTGCCGCTGGAACTGCGCGACGGCTTCTCGGAAACGGGAGCCGAAACTGAAGACGAAATACAGCGCTACAACGACTTTGCCGCGCAACATGAGCACGTGATTGCAAAAAGCTTATTCAGTGCAGGAATGACATGGCCCGGGGTTTTCGTCTTCGACGATCAACGGGCCATCGATTACCTTGTGTCGCGCGCGGATGTCGACCCCACCAGAATCGGCTGTTGCGGGTTGTCCGGCGGAGGATTGCGTACGGTGATGCTTGCGGGTGCGGATGAGCGCATCCGCTGTTCATGCTGCGTGGGGATGATGACCACCTGGCGCGATTATTTGTTGAACAAAAGCTACACCCACACATGGATGTGCTATGTCCCGGGACTGCCGCGTGAGCTGGACTATCCTGAGATCCTGGGACTAACGGCTCCCAATCCGGCGTTGGTGTTGAACAATCGGCAGG
>JAJYSL010000450.1 GCA_021793595.1 Acidobacteriota bacterium | reverse complement strand
TCCGATCTGATCGCCTGAAAATCCATCACGACATCGTTGAAGAAATGTTTTGGCAGGTTTGAGCAATGAAAGCACACCGCCTTGTCCGGATTGTCGCCATAATTGTTATTCCAGTCCAGCAGCGCGCTCGGCGTCTCCGAGGCCAGCGCCAGCGCATGCATGCTCAGCGTACCCACCACATCTACCTCGCAGGCGGATGGAATCAGATTCTCGCTCATCATGCTCATAATGGTGCATGGCACCACCCCGAAATATTCTTCCAGGGAGGTCCAGCACTGCACCGCACTGATCGTCGTCTGCGTCTGCTGCATCCACTGTTCGATCACCCAACCCAGCTTGGCCATCTTCACCAGCGCCGGTTCGGGCACAGAGGCCGTTTTGACGTACTTCTTAATCGCCGCCAGCTTAGCTTCGACGTTACTGTCACCGTCCTTGAGCCTGTCAATGCGACCCAGGATTTCTGACAGATCGATGGGCTCAACCGAGATGCCGTTCGCCTCCAGCAGCTTTTCGCTGTAGCGCACCGTATTGAATGCTGCCGGCCGCGCGCCGATCGAACCGATGCGCAGATTCTGCAGCCCTCGCACTACGCGGCAGACCGCGGCAAACCAAGCCAGGTCTTTCTTGAAGCCATCGGAGCTGGGCGAAACGGTATGCAGCTTGGTTAGCGAATAGGGAATGCCGTACTGCATCAGATTGTTGCAGGCCGACATTTTTCCGCAGAAACTATCACGACGAAACGCAATCGTCATCTTCGAGCTCTTGTCGGGCGTCGCCTGCACCAGCACCGGAACCTTTAGCGTCGAATACCGCATGGCATCGGCGATGGCGCGTTCATCACCGAAATTCGGTAAGGTAACGATGACGCCGTCAATCTCGTCGCGATGCTGGCGAAACAGATCGCCGCAGCGGCGCGCCTCTTCATGTGTCTCGATGGCGCCGTACTTGGACTCTTCCGGGCTTAACGCAATCACTCGAATCCCGGCCCCCTCTAGCACCTTGAGCATCTCCTCGCGGCCTTCCTTTGCCAGGTGGTCGGGAAAAAACCCGCGATTCCCAACGATCATTCCAAATGTCATCTGCCTACCGTTCTCCATCGCTCTCCTACCTTCTTATCCTGTTACGCTGGCAGCATTGCCGCTACCCGGGTAAATTGCTTTACGATATCTACCATACCGAACATCGATATCCGCGTTCCCTACGCTACCGCCGCAGGCAATTTCAGGACTACTCAACCCCGCGCGGTTCTCCGCTCAGTATTATGCCACTTCTGCCATATATAAATCGATTTAAATCAAGATTTTCGTACTCCGTTAATCGAGGCACCGAGGAAACAAGTGTCAATTTAGAAACATGGGTTGCAGCACATTTCGGTATACTTCTCGCCGTTAGACACCGTTCCCTGGAGAATCCTCGAATGCGCCGATCTATTTTGCTGTTCGCCCTTTTAGCCGCGCTGCCGCCTCGCATCTATCCGCAGCTCGCAACCACGCCGCCGATGGGCTGGAATAGCTGGGATTCCTATCGAATGACGATTACCGAGCCCGAGTTCAAGCAAAATGTCGGCTGGTTTCATGCGCACCTGCAGCCCAGCGGATGGCAATATGTGGTGATCGACGAAGGATGGTATCTGGCTAGTCCGGAGAAGGCTGACCAAGGTTACACTCTGGATGCGAACGGGCGCTATATTCCTGCAGTCGATCGGTTCCCTTCTGCAGACAAAGATCGCGGATTCAAGCCGCTTGCCGACTATGTCCATTCCCTTGGATTGAAGTTCGGCATCCACATCATCCGGGGTATCCCAAAGCAGGCCGTTGCGCGCAATCTGCCGATTGCCGGATCGACGTATCGTGCCGCCGAGGCCGCCGACACCGCCGACACCTGTCGCTGGAACCATGACAACTATGGCGTGAAAGACAACGCCGCAGGCCAAGCCTATTACGACTCGATTGCCAAGCTCTACGCGGGGTGGGGGGTCGATTTCGTCAAGGTAGACTGCATCTCTCAACCCTACAAGACCGCCTCCATTCACATGGTGAGCCGCGCGCTGAAGAGGACCGGCAGACCCATCGTGCTGAGCCTCTCCCCAGGGCCGACGCCGCTCGCGGATGCTTCCGATGTGATACAGCAAGCACAAATGTGGCGCATCTCGGATGACTTCTGGGACGTTTGGAATCGCGACGAGACCTCTGGTGATTTTCCGCCGAGTGTGGTGCATCAGTTTTCGCTGCTGGCGCAATGGGAGCCGTATGCGGGGCCAGGTCACTGGCCGGATGCGGACATGCTGCCCATCGGGTGGCTTGGGCCTCAGCCAGGATGGCAACAGGCACGTCCGTCGCGTCTCACGGTAGACGAGACAAGAACTGTGCTCACACTGTGGTCGATCGCGCGTTCGCCGCTAATTTTAGGAGCCAACCTGACCCGCATGGACAGCGCAACGGAGGCGATGCTGACCAATCGAGAGGTCGTCGCGGTCGATCAAGATTCAACCGACAACAAAGCGCGGCTGCACTCCCCGACCACCTGGGTCTGGACCGCACGAGCGACTTCCGCGAAAGGAGAATACGTCGCGCTGTTCAATGTCAGCGATGGGCCGATCAACCTGAATTACACATGGAACGATTTGGGAATCGACTACGGCCGCCACGTGACGCGAGACCTATGGCTCCATAAGGAACTCGGGAACTCCGACGGAATCAGGGTGGCGCTGGCGCCGCACGCATCCGTTCTGTACCGTGCCGAATAACTGCTTCCAGATGGATTTCCTTTACCCGCGATCGCACTGGATTCGATGCGATGGGTGAAACTTTCCTGGCGGCCAGAACCTACCAAGCGCGATTCTCGTGAGCTTGCGGGCTGAGTCACTTGACCGGTGTGCGTCACGTCATCCCCACTCAATCGGATTGGGCTCACAGTTACTATTCTGTTACTTCAAGCGATTTAGTTGGCCTAATCCGGCATGGCACATTATGATTCGACACTGAACACTCCTGCTGTTAAGCTTGACTTAATTTTTGAATTGAAGCGTTATGAGCCCACGTCACCTGCCTGACAACTCGGCGAACACAGCTCACAAAGTCGCACGAACCACTCTAAAAACGCTCGCAAATCATCTTGAGCTTTCTCCGACTACGGTTTCGTTTGTCATCAGTGGATCGCCTTTTGCCGAAACGATTGCAAAAACCACGCGCGAAAGAATCTGGGCGGCTGCGGAAAAGCTGAACTACCGTCCTAATGTTTTTGCGCGCTACCTGCACACCAAGAGAACATATAGCGTGGCCGTGCTGGTGCCCGATGTGGGGGATGAATATTCTGCAGCCTTGATTGGAGGCATTGAAAGCTGCCTGTCGAAGAAAGGTTATTTCTATTTTGTCGTCAGCCATCGCGGTGCCCCCGATCTTTTGAGAATGTCCCCTGATACGCTGCTAGACCGTGGTGTGGAGGGAATGATCTTCATCAACACTCCGTTGAATCGAGCACTGCCGGTGCCGATCGTGGCCATCTGCGACATTACCGAAGGGCCCGGCATCACTCGCATCAAGATCGACAACGGCAAGGCCGCGACGCTGGCGATCAATCACCTTCTGAAGCTTGGCCATCGCGACATTGCGGTTCTGAAAGGCCCCGAAGGAAACGGCGACACAGACGACAGGTGGGGACAATTTCAAAAAGCATTCAAACGACACGGCGTCAAAATCCGTCCCGAAAATACCGTGCACCTGGGCGTGTACCCAGCCTGCAACGAAAAGACGATGGCAGAAAACGGCTACATCGCGGCCAAGAAACTGCTGGAGCGAAAAAGAACATTCACCGCGCTGGTCGCCTTCAACGATGCCTCCGCCATGGGTGCCATTCGCGC
>JAJYSL010000449.1 GCA_021793595.1 Acidobacteriota bacterium | reverse complement strand
CGCACTGGCACCACGCGCGGCGGCAAGTATGTTCGTGCCGGATCCACGCCATGCAATATGCTGAACCAACTCAAGCAGTCGGGTCAGGGCCGCGGCTGCCAGGCCCGTCGTGACGCCAACTAAGCAAACTGCCAGCCAGAATCTCAATGCGCCGGGGCTTGCCAGAGTGGTGGGGATAGCTTCGTTGTTCTTGGCGGGTGGCCCATCCATGTCTTCATACGATACCTCATCACAAATGTGGGTGCTCCGTCTTTCCGCTGCCTCATCGCGGAAGGGTGGGTGCCGAATCTGGCACGCGGAAGAGAGTTATGCCGGCATCTGCTCGTCCCACCCTTGCCGCAAAGTACGCATCAAGGATGGGGCGCCAGTTTGCCTGCCTTGTGTGCCTTGATCCAGTTCCACAGTGTCTGCTCGACCACGCCCAGTGACCGCGCCGCTTCCGCGATGCTCCGGCCTGACTCGACCAGACGAACCGCCTCCTGCTTGAACTCGTACGTGTAAATCTTCCTCGGTATACGCTCCTTCTTCGCTGCTCCTTCGATATCTTCTCAGAGCGCTATATCAGGGACGTTTTCCGGGGGAAGCTGCAGATGGCGTTCGGACTTCTCTGGGCGCAACGAATCTTCCATCGCTTTTCGATAGCCTCCGAAGTAGATGGAATACATGACAGCGAGTGCGCAGCCTACCCCGAATCCAAATCCAAAGAAGAATCCGATGGCGATACTGATGGCGAGAGAATCCATTTCAAGCTCCAATGTCGGCGGGGCGAATGGTTCGCAGAATGCCGCTGATAATAGCAGCCGGACTGGGCGGACAGCCCATCACGATATAGTTCACAGGAATAATGTTGGCTACGCCACCCCTGCTGGCGTAACTCGTGCCGAATACCCCACCGCAAGCTCCGCAATCCCCTACAGCAACCACGAACCTGGGATCGGGCATTGCGTTGTAGGTCCGCTTGAGAGCTTCCTCCATATTTACGGAAACCGGGCCTGTGACCAGCAATAGGTCCGCATGACGCGGACTGGCAACGAATTTAATCCCTGCTCCTTCCAGGTTGTAATAAGGATTATTGAGCGCCTGAATTTCCAACTCGCAGCCATTGCAGGAACCCGCATCAACATGACGAATGCAAAGCGCACGTCCGAGAATCTGCAATAGCTCCTTCTGCAATGTTTTGAGAGCGGGCGCAGTCTGCTGAGGAGCCGGTAGAGGCTCAGTCAACAGGCCGGTTTGCAGCATATGTGAAAGCGTGTTCCACATGGTCGTATCACCCGTCCTGTCCGCTATAGGACAAATTGAAGGATTTGTTGATGAGGGGGAAGTCTGGGACGATGTTGCCGAGGATCGCGTACTCGATCAACGGCCAGTTCTGCCAGGACGGATCGTGTGCATGGCAGCGCCGGATGCCACCGCTCGGACCAGTTTCGAGCGCGATCATCACCGGACCACGCCATCCTTCCACAAGGCCGACCCCGAGAACGCCTGAAGTAGCCACGGGAACTGAGGTACGGATAGCATCTTTAGGAGGTTCAGAAAGAAACAAACGGCAGAGTCGAAGGGATTCGAGAATTTCATCGAAGCGTACTTGCACACGCGCGGCCACGTCGCCACCAGTCTGCACAACAAGCTTGGGAGCGAGGAGGTCATATGGTGCCCACGGATGGTCTACACGCAGGTCGCAGGCAATGCCCGAGGCTCGCGCAACTAAGCCAATTGCACCGAGCTTTTCGGCTGTTGCCTGCTCTAACCTTCCAGCCTCACGGAAGCGATCTTGCAGTCCTGCGTGCTCATCATAGATGGAGCGCATCTGAGACACAGATGGCTCCATTGCGTCGTACAGGTCGAGCAGAAGGCGACGCGCATCCGGAGTCATATCGAACGCGACGCCGCCGGGGACCACATAATCCATGAGATAGCGTGCGCCAAAGGCCACGATGTTCGCACGGAGTAACTCCTCTTTCAGTCGCGAGAATTGCGTAAGGCCGAAGGCGAAACCTGCGTCGTTTCCCAACGCGCCGAGATCACCCAGGTGGTTCGCCAGACGCTCCTGTTCCAGTGCCAAGGCACGCAGAATGATTGCTCGCGCAGGGCAGACGGTCTGGGTGAGGGACTCCAGAGCAGCGCAGTATGCCCAGGAAAACGCGACTGCGGAATCCCCGGAGACGCGAGCGGCTAATCGATGACCGTTTTGCTGTGAAGAATTCTCAAAGAGTTTCGCAACCCCTTTATGCGTGTAGCCGAGACGCTCCTCCAACCGCAAGACCTTTTCGCCCACGACGGTGAAGCGAAAATGCCCCGGTTCGATGGTGCCTGCATGGACAGGGCCGACGGCGATCTCATGCACCCCATCACCCTCCACCGGGACGAAGGGATACGGTGCGGATTCGACGGGATATTGCTGACTGCCATCGACGTCCCGTCGCAGTGGAAAGAGTGATTCCGGCCAGCCGCCGTGACGCAGCCAGCCGCGCGTGTCCGCTTCGTCCGTTGAGATGCCGAGTAAATCAGCGACAGCGCGCTGCATACGCAACGCTGCCGGGTAAAAACCTGCAATACCAGGATACGAAGGCGAAGCGGAATCTTCTATGAAGTGCTCCACCACCATCACGGTGTTGGGTATAAGATACGCCGCATAGATGCGAAAGCCGCCATCGCGATCCCGATCATCTGCACCCCAAAGAGTAAGAAAGCGCGCGGTGGATTTGCGGAAACTTTCTGCTGTCTGGAACCATTGCACACGGTCCACTCGCAAACGGCGTGTCGGTATATTCGCAGGCAACCTTGGGGCTTGAAATTCCATGAAGTTCGTTGCCATCCTCACCCTCCTATCAGCCGCGCTGCGGCTCGATACCACTCTGCCAAGGCAAACGGCATGTAGACGCCCAGCATCAGCACTATTGCGAGATGAATGAAGACCGGAACCAGAGCTGGGGAATGCGGTAAGGGCGGCGCATCGCATTCCCCGAAGACCATCGGCTGAACTTTGCGGAAGATGGCCGCGAAAGCGACGCCGAGCGCAATTAAAAGAAATGGCGTGGTCCAGGGATGTTCCCGCATGGCGGTAGTTAGAATTAGAAACTCGCTGGCAAAGACCCCGAACGGTGGCATACCGAGAATGGCGAGCGATCCCAGCATCAGTCCCCATCCAATCGTTGGACTGATGCTCACCAGACCACGAATCCCGTCCATCTGCTGTGTATGGGCGGCCTGCGAGGCATGTCCGGCGGCAAAGAAGATTGACGATTTGGTGAGCGAGTGGACCGTCATATGCAGCAAGGCAGCAAAGCTTGCAATCGGCCCGCCAAGTCCAAACGCAAATGTGATGATGCCCATGTGTTCGATGGAGGAGTAGCCGAATAGCCGCTTTATGTCGCGCTGCCTCCATAAAAAGAACGCGCCAAGTACCGCGGAAAGTAAGCCGAAGGTCATGAGCATTCGTCCGGGAAGATACGAGCCGATCGATCCTTCGACCAGCACCTTACAGCGGATGACCGCGTAGAGCGCGACATTTAATAGCAAGCCGGAGAGTACAGCAGATACAGGCGTCGGACCTTCTGCATGGGCATCCGGCAACCAGTTGTGGAGTGGGGCCAGGCCGACTTTCGTCCCGTAGCCAACCAATAGGAAGACAAAGGCCAGTCCCAGCACCCGGGGTTCGAGCTGCCCCTTCACCGCATTGAGGTGAGTCCACAACAATGCCGTCATACCTTGGCGACCCAGAACATGCTCTGCTGCAAAATACAGCAGGATAGTGCCAAAGAGTGCCTGTGCGATGCCGACGCCACAGAGGATGAAATATTTCCACGCTGCTTCCAGGCTGGCGCGTGTACGGTAAAGCGAAACCAAAAGCACCGTCGATAGCGTAGCGGC
>JAJYSL010000448.1:2151-3879 GCA_021793595.1 Acidobacteriota bacterium | reverse complement strand
GGAATGCGGCGCTGCACCTTGCGCGGACGAGACAATATTTTGAAGCGGCTGCTGATCCACGTCGGTGCGTTCAATATCAGCCTGGTGTTGCGGAAAATGCTGGGAGCGGGCACGCCACGAGAGCTGAAGGGCCGCGCTGCAAGTCTCATTTTGCGCCTTTTTGAGTGGCTCACCAGCGGCTATCGACCAGATGGCGCGGCAGAATCCCGCACCGCCCCGATCCGCTCCTTTGATCGCAGCCACCTCTCCCTCGGCTCATTCGATCCGCTCCTCGCAGATTTAGACACTTGCACCACGGACTGTTAGGCAAAGGATTTGATGCAAGTGCGTACCCAGGCCTGGCGTTGCCAAGCGGACACGCCGGATTGCTGGCCATGCGTTGGACGGTCTGGAAGTTCAGTCTTCCATTCCTGGCTATGTGGGCCGTCGCCTTGGTGCTTTTGCTCATCTGGCGAGAGTTGCGCCAGCAGCCGGAGTGGCCGATCTTACTCGCCCTGGCGGGAGCGGCAGATTTGGGCAGCTTTGCGATCATCTCAGCAACCGGTGGGGATTCCATTACCCGGTATACCGGCCCCACTCAAATTCCATCCATCATCGTGATGGAGGCAATTCTGTTGGGTTGGCTTCAGTCGAAAACTATCCCGCGAACGCAGTGGCGCTGGCTCGCAGCTGCGGCAGGAGCTCTGGCATGTATCTTCTTTTGGAATGGTCCGATTCGCCAGGGAATGTGGTTACAGTATCCGGAGTTTGTGCTTCAGCATCGATCGCTCGGAAAGGATCGCATCAACTATTCGCAGCAAGTCCAGACCATGAATAATATCCAGTCCGCAATTCCTCCGGGAACTGGAATTTTGGTAGTTACAATTCCATCGTATGCGTTCAATGTTCGAAGAAACCGTATCTTCGTCGATGATCTTCCGGGGGGCTCTGGTCCTCCGCCTGGACCTCCCATTACGAGCGATAGCGAACAGCTGAGGAGCTACCTGTTTCGCTATGGGATTCACTACGTCGCTTTCACACGCGGTTACACCGCGCCTGATCTACCGGAAAACATGCCTATCTACATCTCCACACTGAGGAAGATTATTGCCCATCCCGCCAACGAGGGAGTGTACACCTGGCAACACATGCAGAACGCAATGATGTCATTGCGCGGCGCACAAATCCGCCAGCTGTCTCAGCGTTACTGCAATATTTTTGACGACGGAAAAAATATTGTGATCGACTTGGATCATCGCAAGTAGCCGCCGGAAATTCTCCTCCGGAATGCATGTCGGTCGAAGGCGAGTTGGATTGAACTTGTCCTCCGAGCGTTCACGCCTATTGAGTTACCTTGTACAGATCGACCGTATGTCCAGGGATACTTGTCGGGAACGACTCGAGAAGCTTGGCATCCGCAGTCTTCGGCACCACACCACGTAACAGAAAATACTGCACACCATGGGTACGCTGCGTGCTCCGTGGCGTTGCGTCTGAGACCGATACGGTTGGCTCGTAATCATAGCCGGGAAGATAGTTGTAGTATTCTTCCCAGTAATCGTTCACCACAATCGTTGCACCGCGGGGAACATTGGCTTCAACTCCAACCAGAATAGGTTGCAACCAAGGCTCATACAGCCTCAAGGGCTGCCTCCGTACCCATTCCTGCGTTCCGACGAAGGCCAGAACAACTACAGCTGCGGCAATGGCGAACTTCTGCCTTCCTGGAGCAACTTCGGCCAATAGGTC
>JAJYSL010000448.1:0-2141 GCA_021793595.1 Acidobacteriota bacterium | reverse complement strand
AAGAGCAGCGACACGGTGATCAAAAGAAATAGAAGTGCCTCGGAGATATATGTATCGAGACGAAAGTGGTCCGCAATTCCGAGCCCGAATGCCACAATCGTGTAACTTGCAAACACAATTGCCACCACCGACAATTTTCGGCGAGCCAACAACATGATCGCTGTAATCAACGCAAAAATAGCCAGTAATAAAATCCCTTCATGTCCGGCGAAGAATTTGCCATATAGGTCGACGGCATTCAGGCGATCTCCAAAAGCCGCTTTGTTCTTGAACACCAAGGTAGAACCCGTAACTCCATAGCACTCGAGATAACCTCCGCGAATCCATCCGCCGGGCCATAGAACGAAAGTCGTCATGAGAAACACGAGCACAGCTTTCCCGAAAGAGATTGCCAAAGTCCGCAAATCTCCCAGTGCGCTTCGATCTACAATCCAAAGGACGACAACGGCAAGGAAAACAGACGCTATCAGCTCTAAGCTGAACTCCAGCGTCGCAAACGCACAGGCAAGAAAAACGGCAGCAACCGCGAGGGTTCGAAATCGATGAGTACGGAAATATCCGGCAAAGACGAACAAAAACAGAACCGCAAATAACATGTACCAACTATGCGGAGATGGATCCACGCTTACTTCCGTATTGCGGCTTTGTATTCCGGCGACGAGAGCCAGCATCACTGCGACTGGGAGCGGCAACCCAAACGCGAACAACCCTACCACGACTACACCGCACGTCGCCGCCGTCACCACCGAGGTCAACTTCCGCTGACTGGAGTCCGCTGAACTCACCACAGAGACCGCATGCATCGCGTAGAAGCTGAGGGGGGTATGAAAATGCCGAATCGCCGCATTGTCTCCGCTGAAATAGAGATAATCCCAAGGGTGCGAGCGGAAGGCCGGATCGTGACGCAATCGGTAGAGCTGTAGCGGCGAAACGCTATCCGTGTTGAAGTAAAGCTGCAAAAACGGCGCATTTGCGGCGCGACGATAGTCAGCAGAATCACTCAGCAAGTAATTACTTCTGGCGAATTGGGAGTGAAACAGAAAAACAAGCAACGCAACAAACAGCCCCGAGCTTATCGCCATCCCAAGGCGCCTCCCTGGTGGAGGCGTTTCTATCATCGTGGGTTTCGTCATCGTTGAATTCTACCGTTCAGCAGATAAATCGCAGTATCCTTCTTTATGCAAGAATCATAGACGCAATTTACCTGCCAAAACGGACGGATTGCCAACGATTCCTAGTTTTGGAGGGTGTAAATGATTTTGTGTATGGATGGTCCGCCGCGTGAATGCAAGCGAAAAATGAAGGTGACAGGCTGGTCTGCGCAAATGTATACGGCTTTTGTTGGGGCAAAGGCCCCGAGCCAGGATGGAATGCGCTGCGCTCTGCTCCTATTGAAACGTGCAGCCTTGTCAGGGCTTTGACACAAAGCAGGTTTTTCAGAGCGCCGGTTGGACCGTTGTGTCATCTCCCTGTTCGCCAGCAGACCCTGGCGGAAAATCATAAACTCCGTAGTCGTCACTGGTCTGTCGATGTGGGAATCGCGCCAGCGATTTCCAAGCCTGGCTTTTACAGGCGTCATCTGCAGGCCAGTCAAGCTGCCACTGCACTGGCCAGTAGCGGGGCTCATCCTTGGCGAGCACGGCCCAGGCCATGCGGGCCAGCGTGGAGCGAGCGCTGCAGGCGGAACTGACCACGCACCTGGGATAGGAGAAGCACGCCCCGGAAGGCCATTTGAGCGGCAACAGCCGCAACGGCGTCAGCAGCAAACAGTTGAAGGGTGATTTTGGCGAGGTCGAGATCGAGGTGCCGCGCGACCGGCAGGGCAGCTTCGAGCCCAAGCTGGTGGCCAAGGGGCAGACGCGCTTTGCCGGATTCGACGACAAGATTTTGTCGTTGTATGCGCACGGCATGACGACGCGCGAGATTCAGGGGCACCTGGAAGAGATGTATCGGGTGGAGGTGTCGCCGGCGTTGATCTCGAACGTAACCGATGCGGTGATCGAAGAGGTCAAGGCGTGGCAGACGCGGCCGCTGGACGCGGTCTATCCGGTGGTGTATCTGGACGCGCTGGTGGTGAAGATGCGCAGCGACGGGCGGGTGGAAACCGGGCGGTGTATGTGGCGATCGGCATCACCCTGGCG
>JAJYSL010000447.1 GCA_021793595.1 Acidobacteriota bacterium | reverse complement strand
GTATCGAAGGCATGCTGAATGCAATTCGATATGCTCGTGAACAACAGATTCCGTACTTTGGGATCTGCCTCGGCATGCAGACCGCCTGCATTGAGTATGCGCGCAACGTCTGCGGGTTGGACAGCGCGAATTCCAGCGAATTCGATCCGGCAACGCCGCACCGCGTAATTTACAAATTGCGCGAGTTGACAGGTGTAGAGGAGATGGGCGGCACCATGCGACTAGGTGCTTGGCCATGCATGTTGCAGCCGGATTCTCTGGCGGCCAGGGCGTATGGCCAAACGGAAATCAGCGAACGCCATCGCCATCGCTACGAATTCAATCGCGAATATGAGGCGGTCCTGACCGGCGCCGGACTTCGCATCACCGGAACCACCCCGGACGCGACCTACGTCGAGATCGTGGAAATTCCGACTCACCCGTTTTTCCTCGGCTGCCAATTCCATCCCGAGTTCAAATCGAAACCGCTCCAGCCGCATCCGCTGTTTCGAGAATTTGTCGGAGCTAGCTATCGCAGCCGTCTCGCCGGTAAGCATTCAAACGAGCAAGTCGAAAACTCAGAACAGCGTCGCCAGACCTCTGAGTCGATTGCCCTTTGACCGTCGTTGCGAGCTGCGCTTCACTGGAGCGTTACCCTTTCATGACCAGCGCTCGCGCAGGGTCACCTCGGCTATCTCGCTAAGAAATTAGGACACCAACATGTCGCTGCTGCATGTCATCATCCTCGCCGTCATTCAGGGAATGGCGGAACTGTTGCCGGTTTCCAGTTCGGCGCATGTCGTGGTCGCGGAAAAACTGATGGGGATGGACCCGACTTCGCCTTCCATGACGCTGTTGCTGGTCATGTTGCACACCGGGACCATGTTTGCCGTGATCGCTTACTTCTGGAAGCAGTGGCGCGCGACTTATTTCCGCGACGTCCGCACGTTCAGAGTCATCGTCGCACAATTGTTTGTCGCCAGCTTCGTGACCGCGATCATTGGCTACGGACTGATTGAAGGCATCGAAAAGCTGGTGCTCCACGGGAAACATGCGCAGGTGGAAGAGCTGTTTGGCCGCCTCGACCTGATTGCTCCAGCGCTGGCCGCCGTTGGCATTTTGATCATGATCGCCGGCATACGCCACAGCCGGGAAAATCCCACCGGGACTCGCGAAGATCGGGTGTACGGTTCGACCGGGCTTAACATGACCGAGGCAGGATGGATCGGCGGTATCCAGGGATTTTGCCTTCCATTCCGCGGATTTTCCCGGTCCGGCGCCACCATCTCTACCGGCATGCTCCTAGGCGTGGCGAAAGCCCGGGCCGAGGAGTTCAGCTTCGCGCTGGCGGTCATCCTGACACCTCCGGCGATTGGCCGTGAAGTGTGGCGAGTTCTTAAGGCGCGGCACTTGGCGGGTGCCGCGCCCGTTGCGCAGGCCATGATGCCGAGCCTGCTAGGCATGGTATTCGCGTTCCTGGCTGGACTGATAGCCCTAAAATGGCTCAGTGGATGGCTGGAAAGCGGCCGCTGGTACTGGTTCGGCATCTATTGCTTGGTCGCTGCGGTCGTCGTCGGCTATTTGCACCACGCTGGCTACTGAGAAAATCAACAAGCCTGGTCGCACCGGCATTAGCACCGGGCGCTGATCGAACGTTCCGCCTCGACCTGTCGGCAATGTCAGCGAAACTATCTTTTTTTCACAACTCACGCATTCGGCAGGAACAAGTCGATCCATCCCCCCCCCGATTTGGAGGTAATCAGGGATGCAGCACCAGCGTCTGCGTCAACTGAAATGTCAATGTAGTCTCGGCAGGAATCTTCACCAGCCTTCCATGGGTGAAGAGTTGCGTGGCGAGGCCACCACCAGCTCCCGCCAATGCGCCAATACCGGCTCCGCGGCCGCCGCCAAAAGCCGCCCCGAGGAGTGCGCCAAGCACGCTTCCGCCCCCAGCATACTCCGCGGTCGTGCGATTCATGCCAATGTTCGACTTGCTGCCCTCGGTGACGGACGATGTATCGACACGATAGTCCTTCCCGTTGACATTTATGGAGTATAGATCCAGCACCAGGCCTTGCCCCTTCAGGAGCCCCCCACTCTTCGTGTTCTCGATCTGGAGTTTGGCGTGGGTGCCTGCTGGAACGACAACTGCGCCCGTACCGTCCACGACGTCTTGCTCTATCTGAGCAGAATAGAGTTGGCCGGCAGCGTCTTTGGTGCTGTCGATCGCGCGTCCCGTACGAACAACAATCTGTGTGCCCGTGGGAATCACGAGGGAGGGAATCTTGCTGCCAGAATTGAAGGGCAACGAAGTCCGTCCAAGATGGGTCTGCGGAATTTGGGAAACGTTCTGCGGGCCGCCTTGTAGCTGATTTCTGCCTTGCACGGGCCAAACGTCTGTGAGGATAAGGGAGGAGACATCGCTGATTGGAAAAACGTATGAGACGCCATTCGTTCCCTGGAAAGCCAATACCGTGGTGCCCTTCAATTGCCCAGAGTAAGTTTGGCCATTGTGCAGCGTAATATGATCGCCGACGTTGGAGAATACCAGCGACTGCACATCGCTTAAGGGAAACGTGTACTGGATTCCAGCATTGTCTTGAAAAGAAAGCTTGCTATTGGCCGCACCGGTGTATGTCCCGGAGTAGCTTTTGCCATCCCGCAAGACCACAACATCGGCATGAACAATGGTGGCGAAGAAAGTCAGTAGGAGAAGTAAGTAAATCGCTTTTGTTTTCATGTTGAATCACCTTATCTGGCCTCGGACCATCGCGATCTGTTTGCAGCAAATCTGGTCTGCAATGAGGCGGGGCACAATGGCGCATCAAAACGACCACCGCCATCATACAGCTCGCGTGGCCTTCCATACACCTCGATATTCGTCGACGACGAGTCGCGATGGTTTTGCGAAATAGTCCAAAGGGTCATCGGACTGCTCTGGCAATCCGTCTCGACAACCCTGTGGCAAATGAGTCTCGAGAAGCCTGTCGTAAATGAAATGATGCTGTGGCTTCCCGGGGACATTCTTGGTGCGCTGAGTCGCTGGATAGCTTTCCAGAGGAAATTTTACCGTATTTGCATCTCCACGGCGATAAGGCGCATCAATTAAGTTGACAGTAAGTCACTCAACTGACATACTAGAGAAGCGGAGTTAGGCGAAGAATCTGTCAAAAGAGGGGCATCATGGGCAAAATTATTGGAATTGATCTGGGGACCACCAATTCGGTCGTGGCGGTGATGGAAGGCGGCGAGCCGAAGGTAATTCCCAATGAGGAAGGCGGTCGCACGACCCCATCCGTCGTCGCATTTACCAAGAGCGGCGAGCGTCTGGTCGGCCAGGTGGCCAAGCGACAGGCAATCACGAATCCGGACAACACGGTTTATTCGATTAAGCGCTTTATGGGACGGCGCTACAACGAAGTGAACGACGAAATGAAGATGGTTCCCTACAAGGTGAAGCAGCAGGGCGATCATATCGTTGTCGAGGCGCAAGGCAAGGATTACACCCCGCCGGAGATTTCGGCGATGATCCTGCAGAAGCTGCGGAAGGCCGCGGAGGACTATTTGGGTCAGTCCGTTACGGAGGCCGTCATCACGGTTCCTGCGTACTTTAACGATGCGCAGCGCCAGGCGACGAAGGACGCGGGCAAGATTGCAGGTCTGGACGTCAAAAGAATCGTCAACGAGCCGACAGCGGCAGCACTGGCTTACGGACTCGACAAGAAGAAGGACGAGACCATCGTGGTTTATGACTTCGGTGGCGGTACGTTCGACGTTTCCGTGCTGGAAGTCGGCGAAGGCGTCATTGAAGTGAAGGCCACCAACGGCGATACGCACCTGGGCGGCGACAACATCGACCAGCGCATTGTGGATTGGCTGATTGACGAGTTTAAGAAGGATGA
>JAJYSL010000057.1 GCA_021793595.1 Acidobacteriota bacterium | reverse complement strand
GTTGAGATGATCTGCCGCATCACGAAACAGCAACGGCAACAATGTGGGTGGCAACGGTTCGGCAGCCTGCGGTAGTCCGAGGATGCCGATAAGGTCGCGTGTGAGCTCTCGCGCATCGCTACTGGCCGCGGCACCTGCCGAAACGCGGAGCCTACAATACTGCAGCTCCAGCTCTGCCGCATACGCGAACAATGTCATGCCAGGCGATGGGGCTGCAGGCTCGCTGCCCAGCAGGCGCAGGCACGCGAACATCCACAGGATGTGTTCAAAAACCATGGAAAGTTCCTCCAGATTGTGGTTGGGAGCGATTCAGAAACTCCGGGGCAGGCTGATCGATTCCTGCGGGCGATGGAATAAATGAGCGCAATGTATGGGCGGTCGGGAGACGCGGAATTGCTTCTCATCGAGAAGGATGCACTTGTTGCACCTTGTCCCGATTCAGCACTGGCATGCCAAAATGGCACACTATCAACTTCAAAAGTCATCAATCAAGTTGACGACAGTTGACGAACCCACCGGTGCTGCTTGAACCGCGATATGGTATGATTCGGCCATCCCGACGGGCTCCCGCCCGCTCCTTTACCAACATGCCGATGGCAGCGCACGATACAGACTCGAAGCCGAGGATATTTCGCTTTGGCCTGTTCGAGGTGGACGTCACGGGGAGCAAGCTGACGCGTGCAGGAGTGCGCATCAAGATTCACGATCAACCCTTTTGCGTGCTCGTGGCGTTGCTGGAGAGGCCGGGAGAAATTGTCACTCGCGAAGACCTGCGGCGGAGGCTCTGGCCGAATGGTACCTACGTTGATTTCGATGAGTGCCTGAACGTCATTCTGAAAAAGCTGCGAGCGACCCTTGGTGACACCCCGAACAATCCCCGGTTCATCGAAACGGTTCCGCGCAAGGGATATCGCTTCATCACTCCCGTTAGCACGGTCTCTTCGCAAGCCGCCTCAGTGCCAATCCCAGCAATCCAACAGAGCAAACCATTCCCGATTGGAGGCTCGCAGCAAAGCGAAATGCCGGCCAGCGCCCGATGGCTGCGAATCGGAACGACTCAGGCAGTATGGGCGGTAGCAGCTTCTCTCGGCGTGATATTGGTTGCCGCTCTGCTGATTCATCATTGGGCTTTCCGAAGCCGCGCGCGAATGGATATTTTCGACACGATGCCGGCAACCTCAGTGGCCGTCGTTCCCTTCGCGAACTGGGGTGCTGGCCCATCTTTCGATTATTTGCGATATGCGTTAGCGTCTGACATCGTCACCGACCTTACCTACGCTCGCTCCATTTCGGTTCGACCATTCACGTCAACCGCAAAATATGGCGAGCACCCGGAAGACCCACAGGCGGTCGGGCACGACATGAAGGTTGCGTATGTAATCTCCGGGTATTTTGCCACTGAAAGCGGGCGGCTGGCGATTACGGCGGAAATGGACCGAGTGGCGGACGATCGCGTCGTTTGGCGTGACACGCTCTCCGCCGACCCGAATGAATTGATCCATCTCCATGACGACTTTGTTTGGAGCCTGCAGAAGGGTGTGTTTGACACGCTGGGAAGCGGCGAAACCGTCGGCAAAATACCTTCTCCGCACAACCAGCACGCCTATGATCTCTATTTGCGAAGCGTGGCGATACCGCGCGATCCGCAGCCGAACAAGGAAGCGATCACGGACTTGGAACAATCAGTGAAGGAAGATCCCAACTATCCCCCCGCCTGGGTGGACCTGGCGTGGCGATATTACATTGACGCATCCTATTCCAATGGCGGTAAGGCAGAGTACCAGAAATCGGAGGAGGCGAGCGCACACGCGGCATCGATTGATCCTCGTGGAACCGCGAATTGGATCACCATACGGACAGAAAACGGTGACTTGCAAGGAGCTTACGATCTGGCGCAGAAGCTTCTGCGATGGCGTCCTGATTCCTGGGCGACTCATTTTGAGCTGTCCTACATTTATCGGTATGCGGGGCTTCTCGATGAAGCCGCGAAAGAATGTCAGGCGGCGCTGGCCAGTGATCCGGGCAATCCCATCCTGCGGTCTTGCTCGAAGGTCTTCCTGTACCAGGGAGACTATGCCCGCGCCCATACCTATGTTGACCTGGACGGAAGCTCGGGGTGGAGCGTCAGGGAGAGGATGCAATTCGCCCTTCGACAAAAGAACTACGCGGAGGCCCTTGCTCTGGCGAAGGTGGCTGTCGAAACCGGATACACGGACTCAGAAATCGTTCTGGATCGGCTGGAGAATCAACCCTCCCGCGTTTTGGACGCGACTGCCGCAAAGGAAGAGGCTTTCGCTTATAAGCAGGCCGATTCGGAAGAGGCGTATGAGATCGGAGCCATGCTTAGCTTTGCCGGCGAGCCTGACCGCGCCATGCGCGCCCTCAGGTGGTCGGTTCGGAGCGGCTACTGTGCCGTTCCGGAGTTGGAGTCGGACCCCGTCCTGGCGGCTGTTCGTGACCGCACTGACTTCACACGGCTCAAGGATGAGGCAGCCGCCTGCCAACGCGGATTCCTGGCTCATGTCAAGGCGCTGAGCGCCCAGGCGAATTCCGGTACCCACTGAAATTTGCCCTTCCCCAGCTGCAACGAGTCTGATCGTCAGCCTTGTTGGCTGTTTTTGGCGGCCTTCAGCCATTCATTTCTATTCGTAATCCGCTCATCCTCATCGGCTTAGAAGTTCAGATTCAATTCAGCTGCGATTCCTTTGACCTGCTAAGCCTTCCCGCGCTATCGATTGGCATGTTTTAGCGGGAGTCCCAAAGCCTGGCATAGGACCGCGCCAAGGCCGCTGTCAAGGAGGCTCGAGCATGCCAGGGACAATGACTCGACCGAAGGGATCAGCTTTCGATGGGCTGGGATGATTGCGATTTTCGGAATGAAGAACGTTTTCTACATGGAGGAATGAACGGAAATGCAAACCGGGACAATGAGAATGATGGTGCTCTTCGGTCTGGTAACCGGCGTTCCTGGAGTTGGCGGCGGGTATGCCCGGGCGCAGCAGCCTGCAAAGCCGCACTGGCAGATGCCGACGATTGCCCTGGTGCAAGGATCCGCGTCGCAGCCATTGCCCCGGGAGAAAACACAGCTCGCGGAAACGAAAACCAATCCGCAATCACTAGCCAGTCTGGCAGGAGATTCCGCGGTGACGCAGGGAATGCAGGCGGGGGTCACCGATGTCACCTGGAACGCAGCGTCACACGTAAACAATGGCGTCGCAGGTTTGGCTTTGACTCAGGGCGGCGGGATTTTTAATGAGATGCTCGCGCGGCGTCAGCCGACGGTGACTTACGTGTGGGGAGTGTCGGGCCCAGCGTCTGCGAATGTGCTGCAGACGAGCACGCCAACCTTCGCTGTGAACTTCGCAAATGCACCTGGTGTGAACCCAGACGAGTTCGCTCCGTTGATTGTGAAGCTCACGCCCGCGCAAAACACGTGCCGGCTGGTGGGGGCAACGCGGGGGAAACAGGATGCGGGTTCACATGATGCGGCGGATTGGGATATCTATTCGTCGTTTGTAGAGGACCGCGTCGCGGTCAATCTACAGAAAAGCAATCCGGGCAAATACCAGGTGTCACCGCAATCGGCGCTTTTGCCGGGTGAGTACGCGGTTGTGCTGCGTCCGGTTTCGCGGAACCAGAAAGTTTCGGGTGGGGATGTGGCGCGCGGGCAAGGCGCCGGATTCATGTTCGACAGCGTTTGGACTTTCCAAATATCGGATTCCGCGCAGTGACCCGTTTGCAAGAAGTCAAATATTCCGGCGGAGAGACGTAACCAGGGTTGACGTGAGGCGCCATGAACTGGATTTTCCCGCGACGCAGAATCAGACCGATTGAGCAGTTGGAGGAATCTCTCGCGGCATTACGCAGTGCATCGGAGTTTGTCCCGACACCCTGGGGGATTGCCCGCCAAATGCTCGAACTCGCCGGGTCGCAGTCGGATGACATGGTCTATGACCTGGGTTCCGGTGACGGTAGAATTCCGATTCTTGCGGCGCAGGAGTTCGGCTGCAGGGCGGTCGGAATCGAAAGGGACCTGGATTTGTGGCGTTACTCCCAGCAGCGGGTGGATGACCTGGAGTTAGGAAGCCGTGTGAAATTTCAATGCACCGACGTCTTCCAGGCCGATCTGCGTCCGGCGACAGTCGTAACGCTATATCTGCTCAGCGCGATCAACGGTCACCTGCAATCGCGGCTGGCGAGCCATCTGCGGCCGGGAAGCCGAATTGTCGCACTTGATTTTGAAGTACCGGGGTGGCGGCCGGTTCAAACGACGAAGGCGATTTCTGAAGGGAACGTGGAGTACACGCTTTTCCTATATAGGCGTCCGGCACTCCAGATTGCGCCCAAGGCAGTCGTTGCGATCAGTTTGTCTGACTTTGAACAGAGGAGAGGAGATTGTCTATGAGACAGTGCACTCATTGCGGCGCGACGATGGCGGATGATAGCGCTTTCTGCGGAGCTTGCGGGGGGCCGGCTGGGGCGCAGGTGGCGGCGGATGCAACTGCGAGCGGAATCACTGCCAGTCCCTCCGTCGGCACGGCACTCTCGACCAATCTCGCGGCGGCTCTTTCGTATGCCCTGGGGTTCATTACAGGAATTATTTTCCTCGTGCTGGTTCCTTATAAGAACGACAAGTTTATCCGCTTTCATGCTATGCAGTCGGTGCTCTTCTGCGTTGCATGCATCGCCTTCTCGATCGTATGGAGCATTGGGGTGGGAATTCTGGTAAGCACGATGGGCTATTGGGTTCTGACCATCGATGTTCCACTGCGGCTGCTGGCAGGACTGGGCATATTTGTCTACTGGCTGTATGTGATGTTTCAGGCGTACAGCGAACGCGAGTACCACATCCCGTGGATCGGCGATATCGCTGCCAAGCAGGTGAACAAGCTGCGTTGAAGAACGGACGCGGCGATGCAGACTTGGCCCGGGAGGACGAACGGTGCGACAAGCAAATAGTGAGCACAGATTGCGGCGCATGTTGCGGTGCAGCGCGCTGGCGGTGATTTCTGTCCAGCTCGTGCCTTCCGCGAATGCAGCGGGCGCGCCAGGCACCGGCGGAGAGGGTGGCAACGTCCCCACGCAAATCACGCTGAGTTTTCCGCAGCTGACGGTGATTGGGGGAGATTGGGAAATTGCGAAAGTCAGTCTGAGCCAGGCAGCTCCGCAGGGCGGCGCAACGATCAAGGTCACAAACGTCACCGCAAATACCACGCCAGACATCACTATTGCGCCGTTGACAGCGGCCAGTCTATCGGTGCCTGCGGGCCAGACAGAGGCTTCGTTCAAAGTGATCACACGAGCCATACCCGTTAAGCAGGTAGAGACCATATCGGCGACGTACGGCAGCGCGTCCACAGAGGTCAAGCTTACGGTTCTGCCGAATGGCATTGCGTCCTTTTCGCTGCAACCATCCGTCGTGAACTGGGGAGTGCCGGCGCAGGGCAATATCACGCTGCAGCACCCAGCTCCGCAGGATGTCCACTATTTCAAGAATGTCGCTCAGAAAGGAGCTCCGGCGCAATTCGTGGACCAACTCAGAAAAGGAGGGGCTACAGTCGCGCTCAAGAGCAGCAGCGGCTCCGTGAAAGTCCCAGCATCCGTAAACGTGCCATCGGGAGCATCGGGTGCTCAGTTCCCGGCAAGCACATCGCTGCCGTCATCCTGCTCGATGGGAGCTGCCGGTTCCACCGCTTCAACGGCCGTGACGGTTACAGCCACATGGCAAAATACTGCGGTTGGAAATCTCAGCATCGGCGGCAACACCGATAAAGCGAGCCGCTACACGAGCAAAACAATTGGCATCGATCCAAAAAATATTCTTGGCGTCAGCCACGACGCCCATGCTTTGGTTCTGAATGGCGGGGATAAGTGCGTGCAGAGTGTGGTCGCGGGAGATGTGCTTTTTTTCAAGCACCTGGGGGTACTCAACGTGAAGAAAGTGATGAGACTTTCAACCGGCCAGATGTCCGGCTTCCATGCTTCCTCGGGGATTGCAGCTGCGGTGAGTTCGGCGGCGCTGACGGACTTCATCAACGAAGGCACGTTCCAGGTCTTCAGGCAGACGCTGGGCGATGCGGCGCAGCCGAGTGGGCTATGGGCGGGGGGCCTGGCGCCGGAACAGCCCGTCAGCGGCGATGATGAATGGAAATACAAAACGAGCGGCACAGGGACGACTTACCAATTCCTGGCTTACAAAAAGAAAGACGGAATGCAGGCCAGCGTCAGCGGGAATGGCCAGATCACGAAATTCGGCTATAACTTTCTGGCTGTGATTCACAGTGGGAAGCTACAGCAGGCCACCTATAAGGTTGATACCGACGGCACGCTGGACGTCGATTGGATGGTGCAAACGACCGCGCCGGGCCAGAGCATCGGCGAATCACGCCTGCGCCTGCCGGCGATGCACTCCGGGCTGGTGGATAGCGCCGACGACATTCCTCTGCTGTTTCAAGTCTACGGAAATTTGATTTTCACTCCAGGCTTTGGGGAAAAGGCGGCAGCGAAGGGGCATTTCCATGTCATTTACAGCGGACAGGGCGGAATCGATGGCACCACGCCCCTGAACGAGGGCTTGCACGCACAGACGGATATCTCTAGCACGAATTCATCGGCAAAGGCCGCGCACGGCGCGGTAGTGGCGATCAACGCGCCGAAGTTTGCGCTGTCGTTGAGCACGGTGAGCTTTCTCTATGCGTTGGACGCGCGTGAGCCCGGGGCGTTGAGTGCACAGGGTGCGGCGCTGGCGGACAGTCTCCAGGGGCAATTAGGGGTGTACGTCAAGAGTGATTTGAAGCCTCCCAGCACCGAGGATCTCTTCAAGGTTCGGCGCGCCGCTTCTGTGAGTTGGGTAACGTCTGTGGGCTATGCGGGTGCGGGAATGCTGGCCATGTTTCCCTGCCAGCAGTACTTCCAAACCTTTATGACGGTGGCTGATATGGATAAAGACATGCTCGGTTCGATCAGCGGTTCGATTCCGCCAAAGAAGGGCATCGTCGTTTTTCAGGATAAGAAGACGACGCTTATACCAGCGATCAAAGGATGCGAGCCGAAGCCGAATTAGAGTGCGAACCCAACGAGGAGGAGTACCACATGAGATGTCCTGCTGATGCAAGCCTCAACTTGAGGCGCGGTCTGGCCGCTACCGCAGCGCTGGTGCTGCTGACTACCTGCGGATGCCGCTCCCACTCGCAATCTGGCACGCAGGCTCGCAGTGGCGCGGATGCCCACCTGCATGTGGGCTGCATTCTGGACCGCGTCGAGAAGCCGACGGAGTCCTTCCATTATTCCTACAAGTATGAGGACCCGTCCACCTGGCACGACTATGAAGCGGACGTCACTCCTTTATCCATCGATGGAATTGTCAAAGAGCCAGGCAGCGCGACCGCGGTCCATGCGAAGCGATCCGACGATACCGAGTGGGGGAGCGCGGTGCTCAGTCTGTCGAGCCGCATCACGGCGCTTACTGGACATCTTGCCGGCATCGACGGCACATCCGCCGTAATCAGCCGGGGCGCAGACAACGTGAACGGTTATAGCGCCAGCAAATACGCCATTGACACCGCCAGCGCCAACACTGCGGACCAGCGGGCGTATACGACACTCTTCGGTCCCGGCAGTTTTGAAAAGGGCACGATCTGGATGGGTCACGACGGATGCGCGGTGAAGGTTGTTTTCGATGAAGGAGTCTCAATCGACAGCAGCATCCAGAAACGACATTACGAGATCAGCAGGACTCTCAAACAATAGCCGGCGATGACACGGAAAGGGGATGCAACGATGGGACAAAAAGAAAGATTCTCGACGGCACGGCCATGCTCGTCACAGATCGCGCTGGCAGCAGCCCTTCTCGCCCTGGCGGACATTGTGGCATGCAATGCCAATCCAAATTCCAAAACCGCTCCGAATAAAATCGCGGACACCTCCGCCCGGACGGCGCAAACCGTCTCCTCATCGGGGCAGAGCGGTACAGGGCCCGGCATTGATCTACAGTGTGTCATGGATCGGATACAGAATCCGGCGGACTCCTTCCACTACTCCTACAAGAAGGAAACCTCAGAACAAGTTCATCTCGATGAGGAGGCCGATGTTACTCCACAAACTATTGACGGAAGCTTCACGAACGCCAGCGGGTCCCATCCTGTTCATGGGGTGCATTCGGACGCGCAGAGTTGGCAGGGTGCGTGGTCGGGCTTAATGGGGATTGCCGGAATGTCCAGCGCGATCGCGCTCGTCAATCATAATTCCGCTATGAAGCGCGAGTCAGACCGCGGCCAGGTCAATGGGTACGACTCGATCCATTATTCGATTGACACCGGCCGTTTCGAGGCCACGGAACGGCAGATTCTTGGACCCACAATGGGACCGGGGGGATTCGAGAAAGGCGACGTCTGGGTCACGGGGCAAGGCTGCCCTGTGAAACTGATTCTCGACGATGAGATGCATAACAAGGACGGCAGCCTGCTCGAGAAGGTGCATTACGAAGAGGCCATGGTCAAGAAATGAAAATCTGCTGTCAATGCGGAGTGCCGGTTGTCGATGGCGATACGTTCTGCAGGAACTGCGGCGCGCGATACAGTGAGCGCGCCCCAGTCGATTCAGGCGGAGGGCAGCGTTTCTGCACGAAGTGTGGCGGAGCGATCGCTGGAACGAAATTTTGCGCCCGGTGTGGCATGCCTGTAGGCGAACCCGCAGCGGCAACCGTTCTGTCCAGCGGGGGCGCCGACCTATCGCCTCGAAAGGTTTCTGACGCGCACGCCGCGGCCCGGGATGGGAGCCGCCATTCCTCGTCCACTGCGGCCCTTGCCACTCCCACGGAGAAGGTTTCGACTGAGACCTCCAGCAACGCGACCGCACCCTCGTCGCAATCCTTGCCCTTGAACCGTTCAAGGGGTCGTTCGGGAGTTCCAGTTTTCGCTGTCGTCGGCGGAATGGTAGCCATTTTGACCGCTGCGTTGATCGCGGGAATCTGGTTCGCGGGTCATAGAACGCGCCAACGAACGCCTGAACTCGAGGCGAGGAGCGCTATCGAACGGAACCTTTCAAACTCTGCCGGAAATGGAAGCAGGGGCAAAACTGGAGAGCAACAGTCGACCGAGGACTTCAACAAGAACCTGAGCCAGCTGGCTGCAGCGGCAAATGCACTGGGGCAAAGCGGAGCCAGGCAGGGAGCGAACGCAGCTACTCCCAGCGATAGCCCCCTTTCGAGTTCGTCCAACAGCTCGGATTCAGGTGTTGTGGCATCCAGCCCAGAATCCGCCGCGCCAAATGGGTCGATGGTTGTTCCCGCGCACCCCACCCAACCCACACCGCCGTCGAAGCCGGTCCCCATGGTGGCAGTGGCGGCGACAGGAGAGCAAACGCACGACTGGGCGCTGGAGTATGAGCGAACGGTCAATGGGCCGGAAGCCGAGCTAGTGGTGCGCACCGGCGACATCAACAATCTAAGTTTTGGCTGGAAGTATTACGACTGGAATACCAAACAAACGAAGTTTTTAGATCCTTTTTCGGGACAATCCACGCAGCCGCACCCTTGGCCCGACATTCACCACATTCCTCCAAACGCCCCGGCGGGCACAGACCGCATCATGCTTGGTTCCGCGGTTATTCCAGGCCCGGGCGATGGATACAGTGGCGCGATCGGCGATTGCTCGGAGGAACTGCAGCTTGCGAAACGCGGTCAGGTTCCGCCTCAAATCTCAGCTCGGTGTACCGAAGAACGCACTCTAACGGCGGCTACGCCGATCGTGCTGCTGGTTGGACCGTTGCCGTCGAAAATCAGCGAGGCTCTATTTCAGATTTTCCTAGACGATTTTCAGCCAGCGCCCATGCGCTCGCACTTCCAGGTGAGCCTGAATGGCACGCGCATTCCGAATTTCGAATACGCAATCAATGCACTGGACCAGAGCGGTCCCATCGGAAAGCTTCTTACGTTGAAGCTGTTGCCGGAATACTGGCCGCTGCTCAAGTCCGGGACGGTGAAGCTACTGATCGACGATCCGACAACGCATGTGCCGGATGGCTACGCTGTCGATTTCGTGCGCATCCTTGTAAACCCGCACGCATTTAAATATCAGGTCTCGCTTACAGCCAAAGTCGTGGATGCGGATACACACACACCAATTTCGGGCGCGACTGTCACCGCCGCTCTGACGTCGAAAGTTTCGGACGGCACTGGAAAATGCCAATTCAGCGGATTGCCCGCAGGTTTAGTGATCGCAACGGCGAATGCTCCCGGCTACGATGAGAGCTCAGCCCAAGTCGACTTGCCCGCAGGGCAGGCGGGCGAGGCTGACATTCAAGTGCATCGGCATCAGGAGACAACGGCGGCGCTGGAGCAATCCATCGCCCAATCCGGCACGGTGAATGTCTACGGAATTCACTTCGACACCGGGTCGTCCAAACTCCGTGCTGACAGTATGCCGGCACTACAAGCTGTCCTCGGGCTCATCAAGGCCCACCCGTCCTCGAACTGGATTGTCGCCGGCCATACGGACAACCAAGGTTCCGATTCGCTCAACATTCCGTTGTCAAAAGCAAGGGCCGAGTCCGTGGCTTCCTGGCTCACGACGCACGGGGTGCAAAAAGATCGCCTGATGCCACAGGGGTTCGGAGCGACTCGGCCAGTGGCAGATAACTCCACGAGCGCTGGCCGCGCATTGAACCGGCGCGTGGAGCTTGCGTTGTCAAAGTAGTTGGCGCCAATAAAAAGGCTCAGCAATTCCGAGGACGACCTGAGGAGGACAAGATATGAATTCGAAACCTGCGATAGCGGCGATTTTCGCTGCGATTTTTATGATTGCGCTGGGTGCGGCGCAAGCGGCGAACGCAGCGCCACCGGCCGATGCCTGTTCCATGCTTCCTGCGTCGCAGATCGAGCAAGTCCTTGGGCATTCCTTCGGGGCGCCCGATGTGGGCAAATGGCCGCCGGCATTTGGCAAACAGCCTTGGGGCACGAAGTGCGAGTACAACTCAAAGGATTCCCCGGAAATGGACGTCACTTTCATTGTTTATGTGGATGCATCCCCTGCCGAGGCCAAGCGGACCTTCGATAAGTTGTCCATGTGGTTTCCGCCGAAGTCGAAGCCGGCGATCGGAGACTCCGCATACCTCGATGGTAGCCACGCGATTCACGTGCTGAAAGGCAAAGTCCGCTACTACATCTCAATCGATCCTGCGAACGAGCCACAGGCGAAAGATTTAGCCGCTGCCGTCGCGGCGCAAATTTGAAGTCATCGCGCAGTAGAGACCATGAGTGAAATTCAACATTCTGAAGGAGGATGAAATGCGAAGACTAATTATTTTGGGTGCTATTTGCTTTTCAGCCACGATGTTCCTGGCACAGACGCAGACCAGGGCAAACTCACGGACAGTTGAGCGTCAAAAAACCGTGACACCGGTGCTTGTCCCGCTTAATGTGAAGACCGGCCTCTGGGAAATGACAGAGACAGTCACGTGGGTTAACGTTCCGCCTGAAATGGCAGCCATAATGAACAACGGACGGCCCATTACCTACAAATCGTGTGTAAAGCCAAATAACTTGAGCAGCAATCCATGGGCGAACGGATCTCAGGATAACTGCACCTGGACGGCTCTGAATTCCACGGGCACTGATATGGACGTGCAGGCAACGGGGTGTCGGATTGGGGAGAACTCAGGCATGCTCGCGGAAGCTCACGGGACAATTCACGTCGTGGATTCTCAGGACGGCACGGGGTCGATGGAAGTTACTTTGACCGGTAACGGCCAAACCATGAACGGACATGCTTCCTACAAGGGAAAGTGGATTGGTGCGACTTGCCCTGCCGACATGAACTGAAGACGCGGAGCGGTGCCGTGCAATGGGCGGACCGGCGTGGTTCTTGGTAGCGGAAAGCGAAAGAAGATGAACGCAGCGGCTCGGGCGAAGATTAGTGCGGCTTAGAAGAAGCGTTGGGCAAGAGCAAAAACCTACGAAGAAGGTGTAACTCCGTTTCCAACTGCCAAATTGCAAAGTTACTTTCAACTTAACTTTTGCTTCTGGCACCCACGACCACTAAAGCGATTCCTCCGATTAATGCGACCGTGCTCAGAATTGGAGGAATCGCCACCGTTTTTGTTTGCTGATGCCTAATCTGGACAGGCCCCATATCCACGACCTTCTTCTCGTGCGTGAACGAAAACCCTCCCAACGCAAGGCCCACAATCCCTATGATGATAAGAATTATTCCAATACCCATGCTTGGTTTCATTTGATCAGAGCCTCGACTCTTCGTAGAGCCAGGTGTATCTGTTGCCGCGACCAGCGGTGTCTATTTGACGCAATCCGCATTCAGAGAACCAATAATCTCCTCGGATGAAAAAGGAGCCGTTAGCCGGATGATCCAGACGATCAACAGCAAAAGCAGGATGCGCGTTCCCATCGCGGCCAGCAGGCCAATCCGCCGAGCAGAGGCTTGCTGAGACGTGGGAAGACTGCTCGACAAAGTCGAAATAAAGATGACATTGTCGACGCCGAGCACGATCTCAAGAAACGTTAAGATCCGGCCCTCAGGCCGATTCTGGAAACCTCTGCTGAAGCCGCCGAGAATAATATGAAGTGGCGTCTAATGATCCATGAGCCGGTGGAGGTAGATTTTTGATTCCCAGCGCGTACCTTCAGGAGTGGACAGCCAAAGCTCCATGGCCCGCGAGATGCCGAACTCCCGTGCGACCGCCCGTTGACTCCGCCCCTCCACCAAAACCGCAGGTCGTACACGCCCGTATATCTCCACCCTGTACATCCCTCCGGTGTCCCATGGATCCGGCTGCCGCAGCAACCCCATCCACAAAACCAATCTCCGGCGGTGGCCTACTTTTGCTCCGCCACAGCGCCCCGCTCCCGCGGTGCACTGTGGCCTATTTTTACGCTGACATTCTCAGCAGTGCGCGGTTCGACAGCCTTTCTCTTTTTACTCACTTGGACACCTCAGGCGGAATAGCCGGCCAGAGACCGGCGCTGCAAGAGAAAACCGTGTGCCAAGAGTCAGTCGAGGATCTCTTCAATTTGAACCATCGCAAAGTCAATTCCCTTAGAAGAAAACGAGAATCTGTCTCGCCGCATGAGCTGACCATCCTCAAAGCGCAAGAATATTTTCGTTTCTGGATTGACGACCCAAATCTCAGGAATGCCCATCGCGTGGTAATCATTCAGCTTGCGCATCAATCGACGCACCGTATCTTCCGGCGACAAGACCTCAAATACGGCCACCGGAGGACGGGTGATAATTTGCTCAATTGGCTGGTTGCGATCCAGGATCATTACATCAGGAACCAGGAAGCGCGTGGGCGCAACCTGCACCCGAAGTTCTGGCTTGACGCGAATGGTCCAATCCTTCGCGTGCTGCTGAAACCAATAACAGATTGCTTGTTGCCAAGCTGCATGGTCGTACTCGCCCATTGGCCTTTCCTCAATCTCTCCGTCTACAAATTCGGCATCCGGTTCGTAGGAAGAGTGTAGATAGACTTCAAGCGGTACGTGCGCTGTCGTTGCCATACCGAACTCCTTCTACTGCAGGATATACCGTTAAATGACGGTTTGTAAGCAAGTAGATGCGAACGCGATCGTCTTGCCGTAGGGTAGTGAAAATACAAGGACTATGGCAAGACAGTAGCGGTGTATTCCACGCGGTGTTCCCGACCGGTATCGAGGTCAAAGACGCTAGTATCGCGGGCAGAGCCGCCGGTGATCAAGGCCGCACATTCGGCGAGGGAATCGGCAGTATAGATCCAGTATCTGGCCCCGAAGTAGTCGTTACCTGATTCGGTATCCGGTTCTTTCCCGGTGAAGTGCAACAGATCGATGTCGCTACCGGTGCAGTTGAGTTCATCGCCGTAGGGCAGGCTCAGACACTGCTCGTCGATGGACGTCGACGAACTGGTAACGTTCAGCTCCATGCGCTTAGTCCCCAGCCAGTCGCTTAGGAACATGTTGAAATAGGCACTTGTTTTGGCGTCGCAGTGCAGAAGTGAATCGTCTAACAGGTATGCGTGGAGACGAGCGGGTTCAGGATGGGATGTTCAGCTATGTTTCGTTGGAGCAGCGAGTGCCACAGGATCATCCTTTGCGGGCGGTGCGCAAGCTGACGGACACGGTGTTGCGGAGGTTGAGCCCGGAGTTCGATGCGCTGTACGCCGACTCGGGCCGTCCATCGATTGCGCCGGAGTACATTCTGCGGGCCCTGTTGCTGCAGGTGTTTCACTCGGTGGGTTCGGAGCGGCTGCTGGTGGAGCAGATCGACTACAACCTTTTGTTTCGCAGGTTTGTGGGTCTGGGCATGGACGATGCGATGTGGAACCATGCGGTGTTTTCCAAGAATCGCGACCGGCTGCTGACCAGCGATGTGGCGCAGCAGTTCTTTGCGGAAGTGAACAAGCATGCCAGACGCTTTATGAGCGACGAACACTTCACGGTGGATGGCACGCTGATTCAGGCGTGGGCCTCGTAGAAGAGCTTTCGATCGAAAGACGGTTCCGACGACGGCGACGGCACAAACTTCCATGGGCAGAAGCGATCGAATACGACCCATGAATCGACCACCGATGCCGATGCGCGGCTGTACAAGAAGAGTTACGGCAAGGAGTCGAAGTTGAGCTATCTGGGCCATGCGCTGGTGGAGAACCGCAACGGTCTGATTGCCGCGGCGATGGTGACGCGCGCCGACGGTTATGCCGAGCGCGATGCGGCGCTGTTGATGCTTGCCGAAAAGCAAGAGGGCCGCTCACGCCGCATCACCGTCGGCGCGGACAAGGCTTACGACACGAAGGATTTCGTCAGCACGGTGCGGGAGTTGAACGTGACGCCGCATGTTACGAAGAACGGCAAGGGGCGGCGCAGCAATCTGGATCGCAGAACCACACGCCAGCCCGGCTATGCCATCCGCCTGAGCCGGCGATGGCTGGTCGAAAAGGGATTCGGATGGCTGAAGCAAACCGGCCCGCTGCGCCAGGTCAAGTTGCGAGGCATGGAGAAAGTGGACTGGCTGTTCGTCTTCAGTTGCGCGGCACACAACCTGATCGGGCTGCCGCGACTCATGGCTCAACCACCGGCAAGGCTCATGGAGCAGTGTTCCTGAACCACCCTTGCAAGCCCCGGGGATGATTTCCTGAGGCTCTCAAACCCCTATAAACACCGGCCAGAACCGCACTTCAAACAGATTTCAAACGGGAAGAAATGAAAATCACCAGAAACGACGCCGCAATCAGCCGAATTTCAACCAGTTCCTAAAGTGAGGATGTTCGCATCGACGGTGACATCCTTGCACCAGGAAGGGATCAGTCCCCACCGCATCATTGCGATCTCACGCTCACCGGTGTCACGATCCAGACGAATGACGGGCTGGAATGTAGTTGGAGCAATGTTGTACGACGGCGGAAGGTCGAAGACAGTCGCGCCTGTGTGGAAGTAGTCCACAATTCTCTGCTTATCTGAGCGTCTTACGTAGCGTCCGCACATAAGTTGTCCAATCGTACCCCCCGTTAATCACTGCTCCAAGACTCTTTTCAGAATCATTCGGGCCAAACTCACGCTGTTCGCAATCGTGCTCAACAGCCGTGGAGTCGGTGTGCTGATGTCATCCCTCGCCAGTCGGACAGCCGCGATGATCGACGACGCGATGATGATCGTGGACGCGAATCTATCTTGCTTCCTCAGTTCCTGTTCCTCGTAAGCGATCGCCCGTTTCATTTCACCCATAATCACCATCCCACGGAGCGGACCGGCTTCCGCAGCAGATCGAAAGACACGCGACCTTGAAATATCTCGCCCGGCAAATACCGGCGCGTCTCGCCACACTTCGGGCAGGTGTGAATAATCCAGGTTGAAGGGAGCGTTTCAACGGGCGCCGGAATATGGCGCTGGCAGCCCTTGCAGGCGATGACGAAGGGATGACTGGCCGAATCTGAGACCTGAAACATGGCCTCCTCAGGGTAGGCGAAGAAACGACGAATGTCCATCCCGCAAAAGCGCGTAAGCCAGTCCCATGAAATCCGTCAAACACGATGGCAGGGTGCGGCGGCCGATGAAGTTCGGTGAAGGTATGCAGCCCGGCACGGTTGAATGGGAACGCCTGCAAACCCAGCGGCGCGAAGAGGCGCGGCGCTTACGAGAGATGCAGCAGGAATCTGATATCCGAGATGGATGCGAGAACATACCGGCTACCTATTCATTTTTCCTGTGCCGGTGGTTCGTGCGGCTGATTGCCGCCCTGCGTCATCCCTGAACCAAATGCTCCGTCAATGCGGCGATCAATTTGTAAGTGTCTAGATCTTCCTTTGCGGCGATTCTACGAGGGCAGCTACGAGGGCCTTGAAATTGGAATCCTGTTGATCGCGGAGTGAGCTGGACTGGTCGCGCAGCACGTTGTACTGCGTTTCGGTCTTCTTTTCGAGCGATTTGTATCTTGTGTGATTTTGTTTTTCCAGCGCAGCGAGACGCACATTCAGCTCGCGCAGGTCTGGCGCGATGACATCTTGAAGAAGGTGCAGGAGGTTTTCAAGTTCATTCGCGGCCATGATTCATTCTCTCCTTCGTATAGTAGTGCCATTCGCAGCGGGAATGCCCGGGTGCCCGTAATAAAGTGCCGTGTGCAGTTGTTTCGGCCGGACCTGTTTCCGGAAGCACCCAGGAATTGGCTCCGGTAGAGCGGTACATCTCTGTTCTCATACTTAAATCAAAATCCGCTCAACCTCGTCGAGCGACATCTCGTCGCGCCGGCGGTCGTAGAGTTGCGTCGTGCGCGTAGAAGCATGGTTGGCCATGGACGCGGCCTTCTCCAGCGTGCCGCCGTTCTTCAGATATGCGGTTATGCCGGTGGCCCGGAAGCTGTGGTTGCCGATCTTCGTTTCGATGCCGGCCGCCGCGGCACGCCGGCGAATCATCGCATGGGCATTAGCCTGGGGCAGGGAAGTGTGGGTGAGCTCGCCAGTACCCCGGCCGATGGTGCGGAACAACGGCGCCCTTGGATCGGCGGCCAGGCCTGCGCCATCGATGTAGGCGGCCAGGGCCTGTTCAAGATTGTGATGACAGGGCATGGCATGGTCTTTGCCGCCTTTCTCGTGCAGCCTCACCCATAGGCGACGCTTCTGTGTGAACACGTCTTCTACTTTCATGCTGAGGGCGGCGCCGATCCTGGCGAAGCTATAAACCATGAGCGAGATGAGAGCGCGATCGCGCAGTCCTGCCGGCGTCGCGGCGTCGATGCTGTCGAGTAGCCGGCGCGCTTCTGCCGGCTCCAGTACTGCCGTCTTTCCCGATCGGACGATGTGGCGCGGACCGCGCACCGAAGCGGCGGGATTGATGGGCACAACCTGGCCGGTGACCAGCCAATCAAACAGGTGCCGCAGAGCCGCGAGCCGCTGCTTGACGCTGGGAGCGGAGACCTGGCGTCCTTCAAGCTCGATCCAACTCGCCACATGCAGCGGCTGAACATCGGGCAGGGAAGTGACGCCTACGCTCTCACACCATGCCAGAAACTCGCGCACCGCCCGCGCGTAGGCCCGCCGGGTGTGCGGGTTACGGATCTGCGCGGCGAAGAACTCGAGAAAGCGCACGCTGGCGCGGTCACCGGTTGCGGCGACCAAGGCAGGTACGGGGAAGGTGGCAGTCGAGACAACCAGATCGTTCATTCGGTTTCCTCATCCGCTGCTTTGGCGGCTACTTCCGCAATCCGCGCGAATTTGTACGGCGCACACTGGCTGATCGAGGCTGCCGAGAGCCTTGGTCGCGAGTAACTACCCTTCTTCCAGGATGCAGTTTCGGTGATGCCATCGGCTACGCCGGCCTTATACATCTCGTCGTGCGGCATCAGATACCAATCATCGGCAATCGGAAACGCCACCCAGATTTCTCGGTTCATGTACTTCTGATCAATCGTCCAGCGGCTCTTGAGCTGCACCTTGCGCAGTTCCCGGTCGCTCTCGCGGTAGAGAATGAAGTCCACGCCACCGTCATAGACGGGCAGAAAAGCGTTGAAGCCTTGATCGAGAGCAAGACTGATCACGATATTCCGATTGATGACTTCGCGAATCTGACTGTGATGGATGGCCATTTCCCTGCTCCCCATACAACTGATAAAGGACATTATCATGCATGAGAATGCCCACTGAACTCTTGCTTTTCAAAATACGTAGTACTGTACGGAGGTCTTTCATGAAGCCATCTGTCCAAAAGTTTTTGATTGCCTACTCCACTGTTTTGAGCACCATATTTGCCGTTGTGTTGCTGATGGCTGCCAAGTCTCATCGTAACGAAGCCTTCGATGAGATGACGGTTCACCGCATCAATGTCGTCGAGCCGGACGGGACCTTGCGCATGGTGATCTCCGATCATGACCAGATGCCCGGAATAATTGTCAAGGGCAAGGAGTTCCCGAAGGTTGATCGGCCAGAGGCGGGGATGCTCTTCTACAACGACGAAGGATCGGAGAACGGCGGCTTGATCTTTGGCGGCCACCGCAATGGAAAAGGAGAGGTCATAAATTCAGGTGCCAGCCTTTCGTTCGATCCATATGGCGAAAGTCAGCAGTTGGTTCAGCTTGCTGGCGTTCAGGACGAGGAGAACCAGATTGTGGGCCTAGCGATAAACGACCCTAAGAACCATGCGAGGAACCGCAGAGTCTGGGTGGGGCGCGGGAAGAATGACGCTGCGGTTGTCTCATTGGCGGATGCTAACGGCAGAAAGCGAATCGTGATGCAGGTCGCTGCGGATGGAACTGCAAGCCTGGATTTTCTTGACGCGGAAGGAAACGTCGTGAAGCATCTCATTCCAAGCGACTAGAGGAATGGCTTAGCTGCTCCGAAACAATAAACAATTTGCTATCTTCGATGGATACCTTTCAATGCCTGCGCCTGCTTGAAAGCAACAGAACATTGATACCCCGGTAGGGTTTGCCGATGTAGAAGTTGCGCGCGAATGGCCCACCTGTGAAGCGTGGCGACTTCCACGGCTTCTCTCACGGAATCACGCCAGCCTTGAGGCTGGAAAGAATGCGGTCGGTACGGTCTGGTAGATGCTGGGCCTGCTGGCTTCATTGCGATGGTTGCGCTGTGCCATGACGTTTGCTCTCCTGTGCTGCCCGCGTGGGGCGAGATTCTGAAGGAGGGCATTTCGCCTCTGGCACTCAACCAAATTTCTTTTGTTGAGTGCCCCCCTTCATGTCTTGCGGGGCGGGCAGAGGCGAGGCGGGTTCGGTCAAGGGCGGGCGTACTCAAGCCCGTTTATGGAGCGTCAGCGAACACCCTTGACGGGTTCCGACCGGCTCTGTCATAAAGCCGCATGAAGGGGGGCACTTGATAAAAGAAGAAATTTCGTTCTACTTCCGCATGGTTTTAGGGAGGGGCGTTGCGGGGAGGGAACGGCACCGCATGGATGGGAAGCGGAAAACGCCCGGTACTATGGGCGGTTGCAGCGCGGGAAGGGCACGGCATCCTTCCCGACAAAGCATGGACATGGATTGACAAGTGTTAGGCTACAGGCTACAGTGATTCAGGTGAGGATACGCAACTTCATCCATAAGGGTTTGAAGAAGCTCTATGCGGACGACGCCGCCAAAGGCGTTCCGCCCGATACGGTAGACAAGCTCCGCAAGATGCTTGCCTTTCTGGATGACATGGAAGACCCGGAAGAATTGCGGGCGTTGCCATCATGGAAAGTGCATACTCTGACCGGCGACCGCAAGGGCACATGGAGCCTGAGCGTTACGGCCAATCGGCGGTTGACCTTTCGTATCGACACAGCCGAACGCGAGATTTACGACATGGATTTAGAGGACTACCACTAGGTTCAAAGGAGAAGAGACCATGCCTATGAAGAATCCGCCCCACCCCGGAGATTTCATTCGGACGGAGATTATCGAGGCCGCAGGCTTGACGGTCACGGCGGCGGCACAAGCGTTGCGCGTCTCGCGGCCTACATTGTCCAGTCTGCTCAATGGCAAGGCCGACCTATCCGGGGATATGGCGCTCCGCATCGAAAAAGCCTTTGGAGTAAAGATGGACACGCTGATGCGTATGCAGTCTTCTTACGATATTGCCCAAACACGCAAGCGCGAGAATCAAATCCGTGTGCCGCGTGTTTCCGTATTGGCTGTTACGCATTAGCGTGAAGCAATGTGCCGGGGAACAGGCAGGAACCACACAAAGCGCACTAAGGACAGCCGCCAGCGGCGGCTCGTGCGCGAAGATTTGCCGCTAAGAACGCCCCGGCGGGGCAGCGGCAAATCAGAACCAATATCGGAAGAGATGAATTTGAGTATCGAACTCCCTACGCCAGCCTCCGCCACACACGGCTCCGGCCAAAGACGGCTTCGGGAGATTCAGGGTCAGCGCGACCTGTGGCGCTGACCTCTTTTGCCTTTGTCATGCGTCTCTGCCGCTTTTGACGCTTTGGCCCTGGTAACGTCCAGTTCCGGGTGCGGCAGTTCCCATCCCGCCATCCCCTGCAACACGCGGTTGGCGTGCTTGATGGTGTTCACATGCCCATAGTGGCTTTCAATCATGTGGACGGAAGTTCCCATCTGCTCGGCCAGAAAATATACGTCCACGCCTTCCTGCAAGCGGAGCGTGGCATAGGTGTGCCGGAAGCAATAGGTGGAGCGCGGAACGCCTTGCGTTCCTTCGCGCAAATTCGCTTCCTTCAAAAGATCGGCAATCAGGCTGCTGTAGAGCGTCTTTGCGGGCTTGCCGGTGATGTTGGTAAATACTCTGTCGTCCGGTTCCGTGGCTTTGGAGATGGCACGGATGCGCTCTAAATAATCTCCCACACTCTTAGGCGCGACCAGTTGACGCGATTTGTCCTTGCCCTGCACGAACAAGTTGGGTATCGGTCATGGGAAATTTCCTCCTGGGAAATGGGGTGAAGAGTTCGGTGGTAGTGGAAGACGGGCAGCTTGGTGCCGCCCATAGAAATGGAATTTGTTGGGATGGAGTCAAGTGTTGAGACGATCTGCCGCATCACGCAACAGCAACGGCAACAAGCTGGGTGGCAAGGGTTCGGCAGCTTCCGGTAGTCCGAGGATGCCGATAACTTTGCGAGTAAGTTCGCGAGCCTGGAGACTGCTCGCTGCGCCTGTGGAACTGCGGAGCCGGCAATATTGAATTTCCAACTCTGCCGCATACGCGAACAACGTCATGCCAGGAGACGGGTTCACAGGCTCGCTGCCCAGCAGGCGTAGACAGACGAACATCCACAGGATGTGATCGAAGACCATGCAACGAGTCCTCCTAATATTAGGTTGGGAAGTGTACGGGGGGATGCGCGGAAATGGGAAGGGAAGTCGTT
>JAJYSL010000446.1 GCA_021793595.1 Acidobacteriota bacterium | reverse complement strand
CCAGGGAGGCCAGAATGAATGCCCCAGCCACCAGGCCTGTGATATACGGGTACAAAACGATCAGCACGCTCCAATAGAGAGTGATTTCGTTGGGATACATGTAGCCTTCCACGCCGGTCATCGAGTTCTCCAATCTCTTTCTGCGTCTAACCGCCTAACAAAGCGACTTATCGCACCGAACCATCCAAATCGTTATAGAAAACCTTGGCGCCCGTGGCCATCTGCGGCTTTAATATCTGCACATGGTGGGTTCTTAGAAATTCGTGAATCGGATCTTTGGGGTTTTTCAGGTCCGCCAGTTGGCGCGCCCCGGTTGGGCAGGCCTCGCAGCACGCGGTGGTAAGTCCTTTGGTGATCCGGTGGTAGCAGAGCGTACACTTGTCCGCAACTTTCTTCTGGGGATGAATGTAACGGCAGCCATAAGGACAGGCCTGCACGCAATAGGCGCAACCCATGCAGTAGGTCTGGTCCACCAGCACCACGCCATCCGGGGCGATAAAGGTCGCACCCACGGGGCAGACCTGGGTGCAAGGCGAATCCGCACAATGGTTGCACATTTTGGGAACAAAGAAATATTTCCCGTCCGGGTCTTCCTTGACCGCGGGGAAGCCTTCTTTGCCGCCGTCCGGCGAGATGACTTCAGGGTTTTCCAGGTTCCAGTCCGTCACGTGGTAGCGTTCCACCCAAGTGCGGAAGAAGCCATCCGGGACATCGTTCTCGGCCTGGCAGGCGCGCACGCAGTTGCCGCAGCCAATGCATTTGGAACTGTCGATCAGCATGCCCCACCAATGCTCGGTCATCTTATAGTTGGGGGAGGACTCGGGTGTCCCGGCCAGCACGGACTCCCATGCCACCGCTGCCGCAGGCAACAAGATCAGCAATTTACGCCGGGTGATGTTCATTTCGTACCTCCTGCGCCGATGGCCGGACTATGCGGCTGATGGCAGGTTTCGCAAGGGACGCCATTGGAGTGCTCCAATGCCGCCACCTGCGGAAAATTTTTGGGCTTGGCAGCGCTCGCCGCGTGACAGCGAACACATAAAACCGCCGTGTCCAGCTTGGCGGGCTGGACAGAAGCAGGGTCGTCGGCATGTTTTACCAGCGGCCCATGACACGCTTCGCAGTTGACATGCGCATGCATGCCGCTCTGCTTCATCGTCTGGACGTCGGTATGACAAGTCTCGCAAGCCTGGTGTCCGGCAAAGTGGAGCGGATGCGCTGCAATCTCGGTGATGGCTGCTCCGCGGTAGTGCCCATATTGTCCAAAGCTATGGGGGACGTAGAAAGCGCGTATTCCCAGAAATATCAATGTGCCGGCTGCATAAAGCGCAACCAAGCGGAAAAGATGTCCTGAATCTTTAAAAACGCTCATGAGAGCATGCCCCTTCCACCCGACTACGCAGGAGGTTTTTTCCAATTGATCTGAAAACACTACTATCCCTAGGCAGCTGCACTTTTGTATGTGCGCTACATCACGTCAATTCTGCGCGTGGCACAATCGATCGCGCATGGCAGCCGCTTTGTGTGGCACTCGCATTCGGGTTATGCATGGATACTGTTAGTTCGGGGGTGCAAATGGACGACACAACACAGACGGCGGCCGAAGTGATCGCAAAGGTGCGGAGCCGACGTCCGCTGATTCACCACATCACAAATTTTGTAGTGATGAATGCGACGGCGAACATTACCCTGTGCATGGGTGCGTTGCCCGTGATGGCGCAGGCGAAGGAAGAGGTGGAGGAGATGGTGGCGGCCGCCAGCGCTCTGGTGCTGAATCTCGGCACTCTTTGGCCGGAACAGGTGGACGCGATGGTGGTGGCAGGCCGTCGCGCCAATCAGCTTGCAATTCCCATCGTTCTCGATCCTGTGGGAGCCGGCGCAACCCAGCTGCGCACGAAGAGCGCTCATCGCCTGCTGGAGGAGCTATCTATTACCATCGTGCGCGGCAATGCGGCGGAAGTCGCGGCGCTCGCGGGTGTGGATGCCAGCATTCGCGGTGTCGAGTCGATCGGGGCAATGGGCGATATGGCGGAGATCGCCTCGCAATTTGCAGGGAAGTTCGGCTGCGTGGCGGCCGTCACCGGGCCTGTCGATGTGGTGGCGGACGGCGTGCGACGGGTGCGCGTGGCCAATGGGCATGGCATGATGAGCACTGTTACGGGCACGGGCTGCATGGCGACTTCCGTGGTGGCCGCCTGCACCGCCGTTGAAAAAGATTCTGTCATCGCGGCTACGGCAGCCCTTGCCGCGTACGGATTGGCGGGACAAATTGCCGCGGAAAAAGCGCACGGCCCGGGTACGTTTCAGATCCACCTGTACGATGCTCTGGCAAATCTAACGGAAGACGAACTGCGGGATGGCGCCCGCGTTCAAATAGAAACCTTGTAAAGGGACTCGACCAGCAAAGCCTCTAGTGTGACCCGAATTTTTAATTATTGCTGCAGCAGAAACTTAGTTGTCAGAGAGGCCAGAGAAGACCCTCCGACCCATACGGTGAAGGTTCCCGGTTCAATGGCCCATTTCTTTTCGACATTCCAAACCGCGAGCTGTTCCTGCGGGACATTGAATGTAACTGTTTTTGTTTCGTTTGGATTGAGATGGATTCGGGAGAAACCTTCCAGCGAGCGTCGCGGTGTTTCCACGCTGGTCACGTCTTCCCGCATATATAACTGGGCAACCTCATCGCCTTCCCTGCTGCCCGTATTTGTAACATCCACAGTTATGTGAACATCGCCATGACTGCCCGGCGCGGGAGGCTTCACCGCAAGGTGATCGAAGCGGAAAGTCGTGTAGCTGAGGCCAAATCCAAACGGGAACAAAGGTTTGCCGTCATTGTCGATATACTTTTCCACGCGCGAAGGATCGGAATTGTAGAAGTCGGGCAGCGTTCCCGTACTGGTTGGAAAGGTGATGGTAAGGTGCCCGCCAGGGTTGTTGCTGCCGAACAGCGTTCTCGCAATGGCGGTGCCCCCGAACTCGCCGGGATACCATGCCTCCAAAATGGCTGGAACGTGTGCTTTGGCCCAGTCGATGGTCAGTGGCCGCCCGTTTTCCAGCACCAGCACCACAGGCTTACCGGTTGCTGCCACAGCTTCCAGCAGTTGTTCCTGATTGCCCGGCAGATCCAGGCTGGAACGGTCGTGACCTTCCCCGGAGATTTTCTGGTTTTCTCCCAGGCCCAGGATGACGACATCGGCATTTTTTGCAATGGCCACGGCGGACGGAATGTCATTTCCAACATTGAAGGTGACCGTGGATTGGGGAACGATCGCGCGGATGCCCTGAAGCATACTGATGTGCTTGCCATTCGATTCCACCTCATAGTCGCCGTACCGGGCCACATCGGCGTTGGGTCCGATGACGGCAATACGCTGGATGGATTTCGACAGGGGCAGCAGGTTGCCGTCATTCTTGAGCAGCGTCATGGATTCGAGGGCCGACTGCAAGGAAACTGCCAGGTGCGCCGGCGAGCGATACACCTTGCCCCGTAGAGAGGGATCGACATAGGGGTGGTCGAACAGTCCAAGCGCGAACTTGACGCGAAGTACCGATCGAACTGCCTGGTTCAGGTCCGCCTCGGACAGGGAGCCCTCATGGACGCAATCGATCAGCGCCTTCTGAAAGACATCGTGGTCGAAGTCATAAAACTGCATGTCCACGCCGGAGCGAATGGCCATGCAGGCTGCGTCCTGCGGCGTTGCAGCTACATCATGCACAGAATATAAGCGCCGGATGGCACCGAGGTCGGAAAGCACAAACCCCTGGAAGCCCCACTCCTGGCGCAGAATTGTTTTTAGCAGGTAGGGATCATCGGTGACCGGAATGCCATCAATCTCATGGTAGGCGGCCATGATTCCCATGGCGTGCCCTTGGCGCACCGCAAGATCGGA
>JAJYSL010000445.1 GCA_021793595.1 Acidobacteriota bacterium | reverse complement strand
TGATCGGCTGTCGGATGGCCAGACGCGGGTGGACACTGCATTGCGGCAGTGGGCGGAAACGCAGCCAAACGCCGTCGCGCATAATCTAAAACTCCCGCCAAACAAAGTGGCTCGGCGGGCAAATGGTTAAATTATCCTCTTACAGGCGTGACGGATGTGGCTTCCGACGCTCGGCAAACATACATTGCGCGCGGGTCGAAGCACTCAGATAGCGTTAACACGCCCTACTTCAATATTCCCCAGCCTGCGCGCCGGAAATACCTCCACTTACTAGAACAGGCAGGAGTGAAGTACGTCTTCGCTGGTCATTATCATAGGAGCGCGATTGGGGTGGATGGCCCGCTGGCCGAAGTTGTTTCAGGCGCGGTCGGCATGCCTCTGGGTGGATCATTGTCCAGCTTTCGAATTGCACTGTGAAAGGGCGACAGCTTGATCCCATCTTGTTCTGCTTTGGAGGGATACCTAATCAGGTGGACCCGCAGCGGCCGTTGCGTACGCCTTGTCCGCAGTCGTTAAGCAGGATTAATGTAACGCAATCAGATCCATTTGTACCTGGGGTACTAAGCCTCGATACTCAGCGGGAACGTCGGCGAGGAAAGCTCGAAACGCAGTTCGGGCACACGGGGCATCTTCCAACTGCTTGCAGGCCATTCCAAGGTTGTACTGCGCGAGAGGCATGATGCTTTGATGGGCCGGAGTCGCCCTGGCAAGAAATGTCTCGAAAGCGTTTCGAGCGCACGGCAGGTCGTGTAAGCGGGCACAGGCGACACCCAGAAAGTACGCTGCCAACGGAACCATGGACTGGTACTGCGAAGGCGTTTTCGCCAGAAACGATTGCAGCGCAGTCCGCACGCAAGGAATATTTTTGCTTTCGGCGCACGCCATCCCCAGGTCGTATTCGGCTTGAGGAATCTCATTCTCGTATTCGGGACCGGCCTTTGCGAGAAACGCTTGCATTGCGGTCACCGTGCAGTCATTCTCGTGAGCTTGCGCGCAAATCAGGCCTAGATCGTATTGAGCTTCCAGGTTGTATGGGTCCAGGTTCAATGCCTGTCTGAAATCCGCCCGCGCAGCCGCTAAATCATGACGAGTTTGGGCGATGATGCCCAGGCCATTGTACGCAGGCGCGTTCGGCTCGATTCCATTGACATAGCGAAAGATCTTCTCTGCCTGGGCAAGCTGACCGTCCTGGCGATAGGCGCTGGCAAGGTTCGTCTGTCTCTCCAGATTGAGCGGGTCGATATTGACGCCCTCTTGTAGAAATTGCATGGCTTCTTTCGTACGACCCTGTTGCAGGTAGAGGGTTCCAAGCAGCGAATCAACAGCTCCGTTCCGGATGCCATGATGCAGCGCTGCAAGGCACGTATCAATGGCACGATCATTCTGCCCAATCTCTCGGTACTGCAAGGCCAATGTGGAATACAGATATGGATTGCTCGGATCTTGCCCGATGGCCTGCTGTAGCAAAGCAATTTTGCGCGCCGGAGGCATGTGCGCGCCTTCCGGGCCCGTAACCCGTTCGTACAGCCGGAGTACTGCAATGCGACTTTTTGGGTCGGCACCCTTGCCATTTAGTTCAACACGGCTCCCCGAGGAACCTCCGACATATCCCAGCGATCGCAATTGGTCGATCGTTTTCTGGTCCATAGGTGCAGTGACAACTGTTTCCGTGTCGCTCTTTCCCAGCCCGCTTAGCCGTTTCAACTCGGCATCCAGCTCGCGATACTCCTTCGGATGTGTGGCAATAATGTTATTCAGCTCGCCGGGGTCCCGATCCAGATCGTACAACTCCGGCATCGGGGCGCGAATATACATCCAATGGGGAGTATGGATACCCCGCAGCTCTGACCAACCCATGTTGATCTTGGGATATAGCGTTTCCTCATAGGAGTACGTTGTCGGGACCGTTTTCCCGGAGAAGGCCGGCACCATGCTCGTCCCCTGGATGGCCGATGAAGCATTTCCACCCAGCAGATCCAGCACCGTTGGCAGCGCGTCAATTTCGCGCGCCTGCTGCTGGACGCGGACACCGGCTGGAATTCCGGGGCCGTCCATAATCCACGCGATGCGCACGGTGGAGTCGTACAGGAAGGTTCCGTGGCTATCTTCCCCATGTTGCCCTAGGCCCTCGCCATGGTCAGAAAGCAGCAAGATCAGCGTTTTTCCGCTCGGCGATTTTTTTCTGACAACCTCCAGAAATCGACCGAGTTGTTGATCTTCAAACGCAATCTCCGCGTCATACGGAGCGTTCGGATATTGTCGAAGAAATTGCCGCGGTGGTTTGTAGGGCCCGTGGGCATCGTACAGATGCAGCCACACAAAAAACGGGTGGCCGGACTGATGATTCAGCCATTCGACGGCGTGATCCACGGTGACATTGGCCGGGCGGGCCGCCGTCAATTCGCCAGTACTTTTGTCGATGGACTCAGGAATTCGATCGTCATAGGTTGCAAAGCCCTGGCTGAATCCGAACTGCCGATCAAGGACAGCAGCGCTGATAAATCCAGCCGTATCCCACCCCGATCGCTGCAGCGTCGTTGCCAGCGTGGTTGAGGAGGGTTGCAATGCAAATCCTCCTGTATCGCGAACATGGTGGACATTGGGATTTTCACCGGTAAAGATGCTGGCGTGAGAAGGTCCCGTCAGGGGAGTTTGCGCGACCGCGTTCTCAAATAGAACGCCATCCTTGGCCAGCCTATCGATCACGGGTGTTTCCGTCTTGTTATCGCCATAACAATGTAAGTGGTCCGGCCGTACCGTATCCAGGGTAATGAGTACGACATTGAGAGCCTGAGTCTTAATAGAAGAGCGGCCGATTTGAGCTGCGGAACCAGCCTGTCGAGGGCTCGAGCCAGACCGCGCAGGATGCGAGGATTTACACGCCGTCAGCATGGGAAATCCCAGCGAACATACAACCAGGATCCAGGAACGTCCAGCGTGGAATCGTATCGAGGAGAATCGTTTCACGGTCACCGAAAGTATGGTACCGCAGAAGGTAGGCGTTATTCAGCACCGCTTCCTCAGCCATTCCACCGCGCCGCAACCATGCTTTCGGGTTTGGTTTGGTTCTGATCGTCTCGCTCGATCGATGGTAGAAGAAATCGCAATTCGATCTTTAAAATGCAACAGCGAAAGAAATATCTTGCAATGCGGAAGGAAAAGACATATGTTCTGTGTTCAAACGATTGAAGCCTGCTTCAAATGCTCTTTCGTTGCGATCTCAATATCCGCCAGTTCTAGCAGGAGCGATGAAGCCGATCCTGAGAGTCACGTGTTTATTGGCAGTTTTTGCAGCCGCGATTCCATCCGGAGTCACGCGCGCCCAAACCATTTATGTCGATATCAGCCCGGATCACGCCACCAATCACTTCGTGCCCAGCCAAACGCTGGGGGCAGGCATCGATCGCATTCCCACGAATGCCATCGACGAAACTCTGAACAATCCTGCGACTGTCAAACAAGTTCTCACCGCAGGATGGCAGCCTGTCACCTATCGCCAGAACACTGATCTCCAAGTGGAAGCCTGGCATTGGAACCCACAAGGCACCTGGAGCGATGCCGGCCAGAAGCAAGGCTACTTCACGGGCTCGTCGATTCCTTCAGGCTTCATCCGCTACTCCTATGGCTACAGCCTGCCCCACCGCGGAGGTGACAGCGGCTCCGGCTATTCTCGTCTGACCGACGGCGACACTTCGACTTATTGGAAAAGCGATCCTTATCTCGCCAGCCGGTTCACCGGTGAGTCGGACGCGATGCATCCCCAGTGGACGGTCATCGATCTTCGCAATTACGAGAAAATCGATACCCTCCGGATCAACTGGGCCTCTCCCTATGCCACCCGCTATCTTGTCGAGTATTGGACCGGCAAAGATCCCTTCGGCCGCCCCCCCCGGGAAGTGTGG
>JAJYSL010000444.1 GCA_021793595.1 Acidobacteriota bacterium | reverse complement strand
CCGATCTGATTGAAAGCAGTCCGACAAATCTCGATCCGCGGATTGGCACCGATGCGCAGGCTGAGCGCATCGATGAGTTGATCTTCGATTCCCTGCTGAGGAAAGACAAGCAATTCAATCTTCAGCCGGATCTGGCAACATCGTGGGAGATGCCCAATCCGCTGACATATATTTTTCATCTGCGCAGCGGAGTGAAATTTCAAAACGGCCAGCCACTCACCTCGCGCGACGTGAAATGGACGCTGGATTCCATGCAAAACCACAGCATCTTGACCGCGAAATATCAGGCCTACCGCAATATTGCGGAGATCGATACGCCGGATGCAGCAACGGTCGTGATCCGCATGCAGCAACCCGATGCAGCCTTGCTGTGGAACCTGTCCGACGGCGCGCTGGGCATTGTTCCTTACGGCAGCGGAAATAATTTCCAGCAGCATCCCATCGGCACCGGACCGTTTGAATTTGTCAGCCAGGAGTTGGATAAGGAAGTCGTGCTGAAACGCAACCCGCTGAGCTGGCAGGGGGTTCCGAAGATTGTGCGGCTGCAGTTTGAGGTGGTTCCAGACGCGATGACGCGCGCGCTGGAGTTGCGGAAAGGTTCGGCAGACGTGGAGTCGAATGCGCTGTCGCCGGACATGGTCTGGTCGATGCGCCATGATTCCAAGCTGGCTATCTCAACCATGCCCGGAACGGAGGTGCAATACCTCACATTTAATTTGCACGATCCCTATCTCCAAAATGTGCGCGTGCGGCAGGCCATTGCGTATGCGATGAACCGCCCGCTGATTATTGCGACTCTCCTCCATGGTCAGGCGCGGCTGGCGGACAGTCTGCTGCCGCCCGGTCACTGGGCCTATACCGGCGACGTTCCGCAGTACAACTACGATCCGCAAAAGGCTCGCGAGTTACTGGATGCGGCGGGCTACAAGCCCGGACCAGGCGGCATCCGCTTTCATCTGGAGATGAAGACCTCCAATGACGAAGGCACACGCGTGCTCGCCATGGCATTGCAACAACAATTGCGCGCGGTGGGAATTGCGCTCGATATTCGCAGCTTTGAGTTCGCCACGTTTTATGCCGACATCTCGCATGGCTCGTTCGGCATGTACGGTCTGCGTTGGATCGGCGGCAACGAGGACCCCGATATTTACCGTTATGCGTTTGCTTCCTCCAGCTTCCCTCCGCACGGCGCCAATCGCGGCCATTATTTCAATCCGGAAATCGACCGACTGCTGAAAGAGGCGGCCACGGTAAGCAACCAGGCAAAGCGTCGCGCCACGTATGTGCGGGTGCAGCAGATTCTTGCCGAAGATCTGCCGACGCTACCGTTGTGGTATCTCGATTCGGTGATGATCTATAACCGGCGGCTGAGCGGCGTGACCGCGTCTCCCTCGGGCAATTTTTATTGCCTGGAGACTGCGGTGCCGCACGCTGCGCGGTAAATTCCGGTGTGGACATTGTTCGTGAGGCGCAGTACAAGCAAGAACGCTATACGGGAAGGGTGCTGGCAGAGACGCGCGGTCGGTGGGTCGGCGATGAGGGCGCGAAGCCGGCAAGGCGCACGGTGATCCACATGGCGGGCACCAGAAATACGGTAGAGTTAAGCACCCACATGATGACTCCTCCGGCTACCTGATCCGAAATGGCGGAGATATGAAAGGGATTGGGCTGGTTGACGTAGAACTGATAAATAGGTCGGTTGCAGAAGGTGAGAAAGGCGGAGAGTGCCGTGTTGACGATGTCCGCCGATAACAAATAGAGCAGAACCATCCAGCTGTTGGATCGAAAGCGGCTGGGCCAGGGACGAATGATCACCCACCAGAAGAGGATGGCCGTTCCCAGAAAACAAAGATGTTCGAAGTCGTGGATATTCTCATCGCGCAGGGCCAGATCGTAGGCGGCGGGCAAATGCCAGGCGAGAAAGACCAGGTTGAAAGTAAGCCATGCGACCATGGGAGAGACAAGAAAATGGCCAAACTGGCGCAGCGGCCGCCATGCGATCAGCGGACCAATTGAAGTCTTCAGAAGCGGTCGTGGTAGACCGCGCAATAAGGGGACAACGGGCGCGCCCAGCAAGACCAGCGGCGGTACTGCCGACATCAGCAGGAAATGCTGGACCATGTGAGCACTGAGCAGGGTGTCCGCAAAGCCATCGATGGGCGAAGCGATCGCCAGCCATAAGATCGCCATGCCGCTAAGGAAAAAGAACAGGCGAGATCCGGTGAAGTACTGGGGCCGAGTTCTGCGAATGGCAATCCAGCCGCGAACGTACATCGCTGACACAGCAAGCGTGACGAGCGTCAGCCAGAAGGGCGGCGACCAGGCGGCGAAGATGTCTTGCGTAGCTGCAGACATAAGAACTCAGCTTACTGACGTCGATTGAGAGGGATCGGAGACGGTACCGAAGGCGGCGCAGATTCGCCCTGAGTCAATCGCAAGACATCGTTTTGCGCCGGTCGCTCATTGCCATTCAGTGTTTCCAGAAAACGCACCAGTGCGGTGGTCTGCTGCGGGCTTAGGGAGTCGCCATAGGCAGGCATGTTGCCGCCCCCCTGCAGCACCTGGCGAATCAACTGGCTCTCCGTCAGGCGAATAGCCACGCGGCTCAAATCCGGTCCTCGCTCGCCACCAATGCCGTTCAGTGAATGGCAATTGCGGCATTGCATCTGCTGAAAGACCACTGCTCCTTCCTGCTCCAACGGAGTTCGCCCTTTGAGAAATCGGGTCGGAATGGCGTCGCCGCTCCACGCATTCATCTTCGGGCTCCAGGGTTCCGTTTGCCCCAGCCTAGTAAAGATGGCGATGGAAACTGCAATGACCATCAGCATCAGCACGGCCACGGGACGGCGCGACCAATGTTTTTCGCCTTCGCCCGCGTACAACGGCAGACCAAGCATGGCCAGAATGGCCAGTACCGGAGCGATGAGAAGGATGGGTGTTTCCAGCTTCGGCGGCAGCAGCGCGAACATCGCGAAGATCCACAGAAACGGAACGTCCGGCTTGGGAACGGTTTGGATAATGGTTGGGTCCGGCGGTCCGCCGGGTCCGATGGGCCCGAAGAAGAGCGCACATGCCGCGATGGCCAGAATGATGGCGGCGGCAAACATCGCGTCTTTCCAGGCCGCGTCGGGAACGAAGGGAATACCATCCTTGTGTATCTCCGCTTCATACTCCTGAACATAGGTGGCCTTGCGGACCAGACGGCCGGGCATCGGCCACTCGTTGATGCCAAGGTGCAGGACCATCCACACATGGACGCCAACGAGAGCGATCAAAATTCCAGGAATGACGAATACGTGCAGCGCAAAAAACCGGGACACAGTGGTAGCCCCGATGATGGGACCTCCGAGCATCAGATGAACCAAATCACCTCCGATCCAGGGTACGCGGCCCAGAATGGAAGCGCCGATACCGAGCCCCCAGTAGGCGTCCTGATCGAAGCGCAGCACTTGGCCGGTAAAGGCCATGCCCAGGGTCAACAGCAACAGAAACACGCCCACAATCCAGGTAAGTTCGCGCGGAAATTTATAGGCACCAAAGGTGAACACCTGCGCCATGTGGATCAGCACGATGGCGATCATGAAATCCGATCCCCAGCCATGCAGGGCGCGCAGGAACCAGCCCAGGGTCAGGCCATGATTCATGAAGTTCAGGCTGTTCCACGCATCGCGCGCGGTGGGTGTATAGACCAGGGCCAGCAAAATGCCGGTGACCACCTGCAGCGCAAGAATGACAGCCGCGGCACTGCCAAAGACATACCACCAGCTGGCGCTGCTCCTGGGAATGGGGTGTTCCGCGGCTTCGGTCATGGGCTTGGCCAGCGCCAAGCGGCGATCGAACCAGTGATAGAGCGCCAGGCTCTTTTCTTTTATCCCAGACATGGCGAACTTCCCGGCTTAGCGATGCTAGCCTGCGTGGACAAG
>JAJYSL010000056.1 GCA_021793595.1 Acidobacteriota bacterium | reverse complement strand
CACATTGAGGGCGGCTGCGATTTGCGTCAGCGTCGACGGTGTCGTGATCGCGGTGCTATTTCCCGTGCCTCCTGCCCCGGTGCCAAAGGCTCCAGCCGCGACCGTATATGTGTCGTTGGCGGAGGGCGCTTGCAATTGCCAACTCGCTGGACTGCCCGAGCCCGCGGTGGCAGTAAGCGTGCCTGAGGTCATAAAAGTTAGCGCTGACTGGAGTTGAGTTTGCAGCATCGCCAGGTTTGGGCTGCCATAGAGCGGCTGCGGATTGCCGGAAGAATCGTTTCCTTCCTGGGTATTAATGTCGGAAATGGCCTGGTTGTAATTCGTGACGAATGTATTGACCGCCGTCTCCACTGCGGTGTTGTTATTGGTGATTTCAACCTGCACCGGACTCGATGGTGCCGCTGCGAGCAACTGGAATGTGACGCCGGGAATGGCGTTGGAAACAGTGTTGGAACTGCTGGTTTCACTGATGCCGTCCACGGTGAAGCTGGCATCTAACCCAGGCTGCGCCTGGGTAAAGCCGATGGTGGTCGATGGCGTGGTTGCATCGGTCAGCGCGGAAGCAACCGTGAATCCCCCTACAGCCCCGCTGATCGTGCTGGTCAGCGACAGGCGTTGCCCACCGGAATCCGTAATCACATTGGCCGTGATACCCGCGCCGGCACTATTGATATTGGCGGCCAACTGTGTCAGCGTATCCCCGCCGGAATCCGTGTTGATCGTTTTCGGGGTGCCGTTCAGGGTCAAGGTCAGGCTGCCGGTAATCAAGTCGGAAGAGTTGGCAAAATCGTTCGAGTAATAGGAGTTGGTCTGCGCCAGGGTGCTTACCACCACGGTATGACTGCCGGCAATGGCGGTGTTGCTGGCGGAGGTGAGCTGCAATACGCTGGTATTCGAACTCGACCCCTGCATCGAGGCCAACACGCCTTGAAAGTCGGTCAGCGCCTGCAGGCTGGTTGTCAGATTGGAAAGGTCTGTGCCGAGTGCGGTATAGGCGGTGTCTTCGCTTTTCAGTTTCGTCAACTGGTTATTCCAGGGGGTTTCCACGGACTTCATGTTCGCCGTGATTTGACTGACGGTGGTGGCAACATCGAAGCCCTGACCGCTGGTCGGCGAACCAAAAGAAATTCCAACCGGAGTACCCATCGTAACCTCGACAGTAGTCTCTGCTTGCAGAGGAAGAAGGCAAGCATTCAGCCATTTATAAGGCTGTTTCTAAAGCTTTGCTGAGAAATGCCGCGCCGAAAACAGCTGGGAAGCTGCCTTCGACGCGGGCGGAGGAGGGACTATTGCAACAGTTTCAAGACTTCCTGCTGCACGGTCTGGGCCTGGGCCAGGGCGCTGATGCCGGTCTGGCTCAGGATCTGGTACTTCGACAGGTCGGAAGTGGCTTGGCCGTAGTCGGTGGCCATGATGCTGTTCTGCGCCGAAACCACGTTGGTCTGCTCCGTACTTTCAACATTCGCCGCAGAATTCAGCGTATTGATCTGCGATCCCAGGTAACCGCGTTGGGCGGCCACATCGGAAATCGCGCTGCTGATTGCCGTCAGCGCTGTTTGCGCATTGGTGGAGTTGGTGAGACTTGTTGTGCTCAGGTTCTGCCCAGTTCCGGCGGTGTAGGAGATACCGTTGGCCGCTGCGCCGCCGCTGGCTGTGAAGGTTGGGGCAACGCCAGCAGCAGAGAGGGTAAAGGTAGTGAACGCCCCGCCGGTAGAAGAGACCACCAGGCTGTCAAATCCACCTGCCGATTGAACGGTGGCGGAAACGCCGCTGATATTTGCACTGTTGATGGTCGAGGCGATATCGGCGATGGTCGAACCACTCGCAATGGTAAGCGTATTCGTGGAACCAGTACCCACCTGGATGGCCAGTGTGCCAGCTGCCGTGGTTGCCGTTCCCGAGGCAATGCCGGAACCGGTTTCAACATTCGCCGTGGTTGCCGAGCCAATAATTCCGCCCACATCGCCAACGCTGGAGGAGGACAGCGATTTAATGTTCAGTGTGTCGACGCTGGACCCGATGGCCGAGGCATCTCCGGTGAAAATCGCGGTGCTGGATCCGAAGACTGCGACGCCGTTATAGCTGGACGTGGAACCAATATTGTTGACTTCAGCCAGAATCGACTGATACTCCTGGTTGGCAGCAGCATCCTGCGAGCTGTTGAGCGTACCGTTGGAGGCTTCCGTTGCCAGAGTGACAGCGCGATTCAACAGATTCGTCACCTGCGACAGAGCGCCGTCCGCGACTTGCAGCAGACCGACGCCACTGCTGGCATTGGTTGCAGACTGCGTGAGTGCGGCCGAATTTGCGCCAAGACCGTCGGCGAGTGAAAGGCCGGCTGCATCGTCGGCGCCAGAGTTAATGCGCGAACCAGAGGAAAGCTGCGTCAGCGTGTTCTGAAGACTGGCATTGGTCTGGTTCAGGTTATTTTCTGCGTAAATGGCGGAGATATTATTTAAGACACCTAATGACATACGATTGGCTCCTGTTGAGATGGTTTTACGTGCGAGCCTCCCGCCCCTGCCCGATCCACCGACTCAAGCTTCTATTCAAGTGAGGCGGCTTCGAGGGCTTCCATGGTCAGGAACCTCGTGCTCACCCCTTTCATCGACCTCACCTTCGCGCACTTTATGTTTTCCGGCGAAAAAAAATGACGGAATTCATCAAACTCCGCGAGTCGCGGCCAATAGAGGCGGAATCCTGACCCATGGATCACCTTTTCCCGCTCTGCGCCGATAAGCCAATTGATGGGCATTACTGAAGGAACGCACACATGATTGAACTGACACGACTCAACGGAGAACACATGGTTGTGAACAGCGACCTGATTCGGTATGCGGAAGCCAGCCCTGACACAGTCATCACGTTGGTCACCGGAGACAAAATCGTCGTGACCGAATCGACCGACGAATTGATTGAACGGGTGGTCGCCTTTCGCTCGCGTCTGTTGCGGAACGCGTTTGCAAGTGGGATGGTCGCGGTCGATCCCACTGAACCTGCTTCTGCTATGTCGGCGTCGACGGCACAGGCCGTGGCCGCAGTTCTTCCTCAATCCAACACGCATGTCGATCAGGATGAAAGTTGGCGACGGCGAGGGCGCGATACGGACTAGGTCCGATCAAACCATCTTTCAGCGAGGCGGAGCAAGACGATGGACAAGAGTAGTTTCAGCGGCATTCTGATCGCACTGGGTGGCATCATCGCAGGCATGATGCTTGAAGGCGGAAAGATTGGCCAGATCCTGCAGCCGACCGCTGCCATGATTGTGTTCGGCGGTACGCTCGGCGCGGTGATGGTACAGTTCCCGCTCGCGACGATAGTCTCGGCACTGAAAAATCTGGCCAGGGTTTTTTTCAGCAAGCGACCCGACGGAGAAGCTGCGGTTCGCCAGCTTGTGATTTTTGCCAACAAGGCGCGCCGTAGCGGCATCGTTTCCCTCGATCACGATCTGGAATCCGTCAATGACCCATTTCTCAAGCAGGCGTTGATGCTGGCCGTCGATGGCACCGACCCCGCCGAATTGCGAAAGATCATGCAGTTGTATCTCGACAATCGCAGCGAATCGGAGGACCGGATTCCGCAGGTGTTCGAGTCGGCTGGAGGATTTTCTCCCACCATCGGGATCATTGGCGCAATTCTCGGCCTGATTCAAGTCATGCAGCACCTGGACAACATAGCAGAGGTGGGACGCGGAATTGCAGTGGCGTTTGTCGCCACCATTTACGGTCTTGGATTGGCCAACATCGTTTGTCTGCCCTCTGCCGGAAAGCTCAAGATTCGCTACCGCGAAGAGCACATCCAAAAAGAATTGATGCTGGAGGGTGTGATTGCCATTCTGGAGGGAATGAATCCCCGCATGGTGGAGTTGAAACTGAGGACCTTTCTGGAAGAGCAAACGGTTCAACCGGCTCAAGCCGCGCAACCGGAAAGCGTCAAGGTATGAGCCGGAAAAGAAAAACCGGGCATGTCAATCATGAACGTTGGATGGTCTCCTATGCCGACTTTGTCACCTTGCTATTCGCCTTTTTCGTGGTGATGTTTGCCAGCTCGCGACAGGACCATAGGAAAGCCCAGCAAGCGGAGGCCTCGATCCGCACGGCATTCCAGACCATGGGTGTTTTCCCTTCGACCAGCCTACAGACAGATTTGAGCAGCGTCGTTGTGCCTCCTCCGCACTCGGTCCCATCGGAAGGCGATCTGGAGGCGATGGAGGATCTGCGCGATTTAAAAGACAGAATGGATTTCGTCCTTGCGCCTCAGATTGCCAATGGAATGGTGACAGTAAATCTGGGTCGAACCGGTTTGCTCATTTCCCTAAGTTCTGCCGGCTTCTTTCAGAGCGGCTCTGCGGTACCCATCGCCTCTTCCGTGCCGGCGCTGAATAAGATTGGCCAGGCCATCGCGACAACCCCTTACGATGTGCGAATTGAGGGTCACACAGACAACGTGCCGATTCACAACGCTCAATATTCCGATAACTGGGAACTATCAACGGCGAGGGCCACCGTGCTGACTCGCTTGTTTATTGAAGAGGACCACATTGTGCCTGATCGACTGGCAGCGGCAGGATACGCACAATATCACCCGGTCGCCAGCAATCTGACCGCGGCGGGCCGCAGCAGAAATCGGCGAGTCGACATCATCGTGCTGCCCACGCGACAACAGGATGGGAGGATGGAGCACAAATTATCGAAGCAAAATCCTGCTCTCCCATCGATTACGGCTGAGCAAGCCCAGCGGCAGGCACGGGGATTTTTATTGAGCCCATCCCACTCCAGTGTGCCCTTCTCCACCATCTCGTCTTCCAAAGGGATTCGCTGAAGCACGGCGCTGTTTGCTTTTGAGAAGCGCGGATGCAAGTTGAAAATCGCGCGGCGCCGTGCGTTGGAACCGACGACTACTTCAATATCGTGAATAACGTTGGCAATTGCTCCAGACCTGCAATGGTATCGAGCAAGGCCGTTCCCTGCGTTTCCGATGTGCTGAGTTGGGTGGCGACCTGGGCGGTGTCGGCCTGGATTAGGCTGTTTTGCACCGACTGCAATTGCGTGGTCTGGTTTTGAGTGTAGGTGCTGGCAGACTGCAGCCCGGAGATGGAGTTATCGATAATCACCCGCTGTTGCGAGATGCCTTGCAGATCCGTGTTGAGGGCGGTGGTGTCGGGGATGTCGGCATTGCCGGCAGAGAAGCTGGCGATCAGGTTGTTCAACGTCGACAGGATTCCGGTGCTGCCGGAACCGAAAATATGGTTGCCGGGAACATTCAATGGAAAGCTTTGGCCGGATGGACTCTGAATCGTGGTCTGCAGCGAATCCCCAGAATAGACCACCGTCGCCGGCGTGGTGCTGGTATCCAGAGAAAACGGCTGGGTGGAAGTCTGGCTGCCCGCGAACACAAATTGACCTTGATAGCTGGTGTTGGCCAATGAAAGGATTTCCGATCGCACCCCCGTCAGCTGGTTCGCAATGGAGCTGAGATCACCGGCATTCAGAGTGCCGTTATTCCCTTCCGTCGCCAACGAAATAGCCTGGGTAATCTGCGTAACCACGCCGCCCAGGGCTGTGTCCGTAACCTGCAGCGCTCCGCTCACTCCACTCGCGGTTTGCACAAAATTGTCGTTGCTGCTGATTTCTGAACGCAACAGGAAATCCTGTGACGCGGCGGAGGGATTGTCCGAAAGGTTATTCACACTCACGCCGGTGGCAATTTCTGTGCTGTATTTCTGCTGGTTGGCCGAGTTTTGATTGGCAGCACTCACCAGCCCTTGAATGTATTGTGGATTGATTCTCATGGTTTCCTCGTGAAGGGACTCATGCGCCGCGCTATAGGACCGCCGTCTGTACCCCAAGATTCAACGCGCTCGTAATTAAAGTATTGACGATGTTGAACACCTGGGACGCGGATTGATAGGCCTGCTCGTAGGTCTGCAGGTTGGCCGCTTCCTCATTCAACGAAACTCCGGACAAGGCGCTCACCTGGGACTTCACCTGAGCGAGCGATGCCTGCTGCGCCTGGGTTTGAGTATTCAGACCGGAGACCTTGCTGCCCAGCACAGAGATGAAAGACGCATAAAAGTTGGCAGGCGTCTGGCCACCGACGTTGCTCAGATTCCGAACATTGATCATGGCTTCCAGGTTGGTGTTGTCGCCGGAGCCATTGCCGGTTGCGGACGCCGCAATCCGCGAAGGGTCCGTCAGAGCCACCGAAACGGTGGCGGCCGGATCGAGCGCGGACAGGGTGAACAAGGGTTGGCCGGCGATGCCATTCAAATCTGTACCGCTGGTTTGAATGGAGTTGATTTGGGTGGCCACGGCGGAGGCCAACGTGTTGATCTGACCCAGCACCGAGGGAATGTCCTTGTCTCTGGTCGTGAGCAGTCCGGCAAGCTGCCCTCCGCCGCTCGCCTGCGCCCCAGTAATGTCGGTCGCTCCCCCGGGAGCACTGGTAAAAACATCCACATTACCGCCAACATTGCCGGTGTTTAGCTGGAAGGCCTGGTTCTTCGAGAGCAAGAGTGCCCCTCCGGTGGTCGTCAACGTCAGGCTGTTATCTTCATTGGCAATAACGTTGACACCCACGTATTGCGACAACTGCTGCAGATCGTATTGGCGTTGATTCTCCAGTGAGCCGGCATCGCCAGTCGGGCTGGAACTGGAGATTTGCTGATTCAACTGCGCGATCGACGTAAGCAGCGGGTTGATCTGGTCCACTACGCCTTGCACCTGCGTGTTCAAGGAAACCGTCTGCTGGTTCAGTTGCGAAGCTGCGCTGTTGAAGGACGAGGTCATCTGGCCAGCCGCCGTCAGCACGCTTTCGCGCAGGGTAACGCTGGACGGAGTCGCGGCAAGCTGGCTGAGCGAATTGAAGAAATTGTTGACCTGGTCACCCAGACTGTTCACGCCGGAACTGCTGGTCGACGTGGTCACCTGGTTGAAGATGTCTTCCACCTGGGTCAGCGCCGTCGCCTCGCTGTTGCTGGCCTGTTGGGCCTGGGTTTGCTGCTGGAGGGCGGCATCGAGCACCAGGCTGCGCTGGGATTGGGGCGCCGTCATCTGGACGCCCTGACCGTAGGAGATACTGTTGATGATTACCGAATCGTTGGCCTGGAAGATTGGGACTTCGCGGGTGTAGCCGGGAGTGTTTGCGTTGGCCACATTGTTCGCCGTCACGTCGAGGGCAGACTGGTCTGCGGCAAGAGCTCCGGACATCAGCTGCAATGCGGAATTCAATGTCGCCATCGTCTATGCCCTTTCGCAATGCGGTTTCAACCGTTGCCTGAATCAACCCGCGCTCCATGCGCTCCGTTACAAATCTCGTAAGCCGCAGGGACATCTAGAATGGCGGAAGCGCATAAACGCCCGCCTCAGAATCCTGCTGTCCGCAGACCGAACTGGCCCGAAATAGCCGTAAGTTGCGCGCTGTCTCTTGCAACAAGGCAGCCAGCAGACGATGGGAAGCCTCAATTCGCGCCATTTCCGCCGCAGAGAGCTGTGCGACCGGGAGACACTGTATCTCCGACCGAATCTTTTCCAGGGCATAGGCATCGAGCGCGGTCAGTGCGGACACCGCATCTTCAATCAACTGCTGCAACCGTTCCATGATGGCTCGCTTCCTCCTCTGGGGCCAGCGTTCACGCCTCCGTCACCTAAGCTGTCGCCCGGCTGCACATCAGCCCAGAAGGCTCTGCATCACCTTGTCGGCGACCTCGCCGGCAGACACCTGATACGTCCCCGCATCCATCGCGGAGCGCACGCTTTGCACCTTTCCCATGCGCACATCGGAGGATGCGGATTGCGCCGCCGCCAGACCCGTGCTGCTGAGATCCGCCTGATCCGTTTTGCCGCCGTTCGGCGCCATCACCTGCGAGGACGAAGTGTTCGCACTCGAAGTGGCCTGGGCCGTATTGCCGGCCTGCTGCGAACGAAGTAGGTCGGGAAGACCATTGAGAATTCCGGACAGGTTCATTGCATATTCCTCCACAACTGAACAAATCGGCAGATCCGCTGCGGACTTTAGCGTTTCGGCCCTTAAAAACTGGAGAGAATCCGTTTCCAATCCCCAACCGAGTCTCCCTAGAAATTCTCTCCACTCGCGAATCGATTATTTCTTCAGCAAGCCTAAGGGGCGAAGGATTTCGCCCGACATGGAACCGTCCCGCGCTTCCACGAAAGCCCCTTTACGTCCCAATTTGTCTACCGAACTTTTTGCGGGCTCATGTACCGTCGCAGAGGATAGGTTTCCCTCCCCAAGCCTCGCCACACTGCTGGCCTCGATCGAAGTTGCGGCCGCCGGCGTCATCGCCAACTCCGGCGCGCAACCGCCACATTTTGGACCGGTCAGGGCTGTCGCCGCTTGCGATGCAGCCTGGTCCACGGGCGCTAGCCGGGCCAGAACCATCTTCGCAATCCCCAGCCCGCCCTGTCTGACGATGGCCTGCGCCAGTGCCTCCGAAGCCAGACTGCCGATGGTTCCCATGCTGCCGCTGCTCGGACCGTCGCTGCCAAGACTATCTCCGCCAAGGCCGCTGCCAGTGCCGAACAGCGGATCTTCACGCATTGGCTTGAGGAGTTCTCCTAAGAAATTGGCTTCAAAGGCATTGGCAGCTTTCACGAGTTGCGGGCTTGCGACTGCATGCGACGTCGACTGAGGAATCGGTGTCAGGGGGGAGTTTGAAATGTTCATGCCTACATGACCTCCAGATCGCCTTCGAGCGATCCCGCCTGTTTCATGGCTTGCAAAATGGAAATCACGTCCGTCGCGGTCGCGCCGATCGACTGCAGGCTTCGTACTAAATCGTCCACTGTGGCACCCTCCTTCAACTCAATCCGATTTACCGGAAGATTGTTCGCTTGCACCTGCGTCTGCTGCACCACCTGTGTTGTCCCGCTCCCAAATGGATTGGGCTGCGACACATCAAAATGCGATTCCACGTCAATCTGCAGCCCGCCATGCAGGATGGAAACGGGTTGCAGCCGTACATTCCCGCCAATCACAACGGTCCCGGTGCGCTCATTCACCACCACGCGGGCGGGAGGAAATACTTCTACGGGGAGCGATTGAACGCGGGCCAGCAACTCCGGCACATCCTGTCCCGGGGCCACCATCAAATCAATGCGGCGGCTGTCGATGGCGTGTGCGCGCGGGCTGCCCAGAGAATGATTGATGGTGGCCGCCACACGGGTCGCCGTTTCGAAATCCGCATCATTCAACAGCAGCGTCAGCGTCTTGCGGTGCAGCAGGTCCATGGGGATGGCGCGCTCCACCGTCGCTCCATTGGGAACACGCGCGGTGGTCGGAAAATTCATCTGTTTCGAATTGCCGTTCTGAGCGATCGAATATCCGCCGACGACCAGCGGCCCCTGCGCTTCCGCGTAGATTTCGCCATCCGCGCCGTAGAGCGGCGACATCAGGAGCATGCCTCCGGTCAAACTGCGCGCATCTCCTGTGGACGACACAGTGACGTCAATTTTCGAACCCGGCTGGGCAAACGGCGGCAAGCTGGCCTCGACAAATACGCCCGCCATGTTCTTCACCATGATGGTCGTCAGCGGATACGGCACCACGATGCCAAGACGCTGCAGGGTGGAGAGCAACGTCTGCAAAGGAAAATAGGTCATCTGGCTGTCACCGGAATTTTGCAGGCCGACAACAATGCCGTAGCCGATCAGTTGATTGTCGCGAATTCCCTGCACCGAGCTGATTGCTTTCACCAGTGCCACCTGAGTGGCGGGCGCATTTGCCGGAGCGGCGGCTGGAGGTGTCGCCGAAGATTTTGCAGTAGCGAGAGGCTGAGGCGACGATTCCAGGCTCGCAGTTAAGGGACTGGCCGTCGCGGAAGTCCTCGCCGGCACTTGCCCGAAGCCACAATGAACTTCGAACAAGAAAAGAAAACCCAATAGAGGGATGCTCAGCCGGTAGCGGCAGACCTGGCGGGTCTTCATTGGGCGACGGCGGGAACTCATAGTTCGCAGCTTTCCATCTCAAGGAATCAAAATGCGTTGCACCAGGCGTACCAGGGGGTTGGCACGATAGGTGGAGTCGTTGATGATGCCCTTGCCCACCACCTGGACCTGCAGACCGGAGATGGCGGTCGAAAGCACCTGATTGCTCGGACTGACGTCTTCCGGACGCACCAGACCGCGCATAATAATCGTTTCCGTTTGCTGGTTGAACTCCAACTGACGGGCGGCTTCGATCACTAAAATGCCGTTCGGCAACACATCCATCACTTCTCCGCCGATGATGGTGTTCAAGCTGGAGTCGGTGACGCTTTGCCCCTGGGCATTCAGACTGGAGCCCGCACTTTGAGAGAGCGCATTGTTCGCCGCGCTAGACGCCGAGAAGGTTCCCAGCAATGCTTTCAATTGCGAGGTGGCAGTGGAAGCGCGCGAATTCTTCACTGTCCCGGCGGTAGAGGCTGATAGGTTTTCCGAAATCACGATCGAGATCAAATCATGCGGGTTCAGCGCCTTGACATCGGTCGATAGCGAAGTCAATTTTCCGGTCGCGCTCCATGTGGAACCGTCGCTCATCTGCCCGGGATACATCTTGCGCACCTGCGCGATGTACTGCGCCAGGTCCTCGCTGGCAGGATTCGGCTTGATCAGGGATTTTCTCTTATCTTTTCCCCATGCGACCGGGAAGACAAGGATTCCGAGCAGCAGAAATCTCGCTGCCGACGAAACCGCCCAGGACAACAGACGTGTGTTCATGGGATTAGCTCCGCAGAGTCCTTGCCAACTACGACTCCTGCCAGCAGTGTGGTCTGACCAAGCCGTCGTAGGTGGACGACCTGCCCCACGCGTCCATATTCCAGCGAGACAACGGCCATCTCCAGTCGCAGGTTTGAGTCCGAACTCCAAAGTCGCACAAGGTCGCCGGCGTGAATCACCGGCGCTATTGTCGATGGATCGGGCGTGAATGTCTTCGGAACCATTACAGCGGTCGGAGCCGGGGCACTTGGCGCCGAAGATATCGCTGGGTGACGCACAACTTCTGTCTGGATCCCCGGTTGAGTTACCCCGGGGATGCGCGGCGCCGAAGGAATGGGTTCCGTAGTCAGTGTTGGATGGGCCGCGTGTCCGGTAGACAGGGCAACAATGTCCAAGGGCCGTTCCGGATGCGTGCAATTTGCAATCAGCGCCCAGCGACGATGCAATTCCGGATCGACAACGATGCGCACCAGTCGATAGAAGCTGGCGGACGAGGATGAGGCCGACTCATGGGCCGCGGCGGTCCATCCGGACGGCAATGCCTGCTGCGGAGTGCGCGCGGAACAAGCTCTTTGGGCGAAGCCGCATCCACTCATCATCGCAACCACTACACCGAGAATGGGTCTTCTCCACATCATGAAACTTTTCACCGAATCTCTGTGAACCTGCGTTTCATCCATCGCGACCGCCGTTACCTAACCAGGTTGTTCACCTGCTGATACATGTTGTCCGCGGCCGTGGCTACCTTGGCATTGCTTTCATACGCCCGCTGCGCCATGATCATGGCGACAAATTCCTGCACCACGTCGACGTTGGAATTTTCCAGATATCCCTGTTGCAGGGTTCCCAGACCAGTAGCATCTCCCGGATTGCCCAGCACCGCCTGGCCCGAAGACAGCGTCGCCTGAAACAGGTTGGAACCGACATTGTTCAGTCCGCCTGGATTGGTAAATGTCGCCAACTGAATTTGACCGAGTTGCGAAGGATTGGCCTGCCCCGGAAGGGTCGCATTCACCACGCCATACTGCGTGATCGTTACGGAGGTGGCATTCGAGGGGATCGTGACTGCGGGCAGCAGCATGTTCCCGTTGACATCCACCATTTGCCCCTGGTTGTTGAGCTGGAAGTTGCCGGCACGCGAATAGGCAATGGTCCCGTCCGGAAGCTGGACCTGGAAAAATCCATTGCCCTGGATGGCGAGATCGAGCGGATTGTTGGTCTGGTTCAGGCCGCCCTGGGTCAGGATCGTTTCACTTTCGGTGGAGCGGGTTCCCAGGCCGACTTGCAGGCCGGCGGAAACGGTCTGCGCGCTTTGTGCTGCTCCCGGAGTAATCAGGTTTTGATAGATCATGTCCTGAAACTGAAGCCGCTTGCTGCGAAAGCCCACAGTTCCCGAGTTCGACAGATTGTTGGCGATCGTATCCAGATTGAGCTGCTCGGCGCTCATCCCGCTGGCGGCTGTGTATAGTGCGCGAATCATGATGGATTCTCCTGACTGAATCTTTTGTTCTGGCCGTTCTTCTTTCTATCGTCGCAACCTGCGAGATTCCGGCAGCGTTGGCGTGAATCAAACCCGCGGCAACTGGCTGGCTTGCTGGTCAAGACTGTTGCTGAACACAGACAGCGCTTTCATCATCATTTCCGCCTGCCGCTGCATAAGGATCAACTGCAGCGTTGCCTGCACCACGTTCTGGTTGGAGCCTTCCAGCTTTCCCTGGTGCACCACAGCCGCAGTGGTCAGCTTGGCCGTCTTCGGGGGCGCCTGGTAGCGACTGACGCCTTCCGGCACCAGCGGTGTTCCACTGGGAAATGTGAAAATACCGATCTGGCCTGCCACTCCGCCATTTACCGAAACCGTGCCGTCGCCGGCAATCGTTACCGGACCGCTGGGAATGGTGATGGGCTTTCCGTTGGCGTTGAGAACCGGTTCGCCCTGACGGGTGGTCAGCACACCTTTATTCGAGCGCGTGAACGATCCATCGCGCGTGTATTGGATCGTGCCCTGCTGATCCAATACGGCGAAAAAGCCCTGGCCTTCAAGTGCCAGATCCAGCGGATTTCCCGTGGTGGTCATCTGGCCCTGGGATAGATCGATCTGATTGCCCCCGAGTACGCCATAGTCGTTTACCGCCGTGTTCAGCTGGGAGCCGATTGCGTTCGGACCCGTCAACGCGTCGCTGAAAAACTCCCGCTCGGCACGAAACCCGGTGGTATTGGTGTTGGCAAGATTGTTCGCGACAGTGTCGAGTGCCTGTTGCCGCGCCAGCAATCCGGTAAAAGCTGCATAGTATCCGCTGTCCACAGTTGCCTGATTTCTCCAATGCTGTATTTCCATGCATTGAGCGTGCCGGAATGCGAGGTGGAAAGATTAGAAAAGCCTCATTTCAATGCTCTAGTCTTCAGGCTGCAATCGAATCAAGACGTCTTCTACTTGGTGAATTCTGGGCAGCAGGCTCGTCGAACCGGTATGTGGGTGGGAGGCTGACGCCGACGGGGCGGGATTGTGCCATACCCGCAGCCAGAAGTAGCGATGCATCCGCACCAGCTTGGCCTGGTGCGGCCGCACGCGTTCAATCACGGCGGCAATTTCCTTTACCACCGCGCTTGAGGACTTCGCTTCCAGCAGTTGCGCCTTGGGAAACGGAGCCTGCATCATGCGCTCATGAACGCGCAGAAATTGAGACGCGGTCACCACACCGGCCTCGATGTGGATGCCGCTCATCCGTTCCACCGCAAGCGCCACCGAGGAATCCACGCGATCCTCAAACGCCAGATAGGCGAGGCGGTTGGAACCATTGCGCAGCGGCACCATCCCATAGGTATCCAACAAGACCCGAGGAATCAGGGTTGAAACCGTTTCCGGCTGATGACCGGAGAGAGACAAGACTGGGCAACCCCACTGCATACTGAGGGCGCGCGTCACCTGTTCTTCTGACAAATTGCATTGTTGCATCAGCCACTTGCCAATGCGGGCCTTGCCGCCCGCCGCACGCTGCGCATCGAGGGCTCGGCGTAATTGCTCCTGCGTAATCCATCCCAGGGATAACATCAGCAATCCAAGTGGAATGCGATGCTTGTGCTTCTGGGGTTCGAGCGGAGCGCCGTCGCCAAGCTCGCGCTCCACGGCTTCCTGAATCAGCAAACGCATGCAGTCCGCGCTGCAGGCCCACTGTCCCTCAAACCGGGGAACGTTCCGCCGCCTCCACAGCCGAAGCCAGCTGGTTTTGCAGTCGACGTTCATACAGGTATTCATCAGCGGCAAATGGGCCGGGGTCTTGCCCCAGGTCGACGGCCACGCGTCCGCTCTTCGTGCAGCCTCTGCCCAGGTCACCGGAAGCTGGGGGGGCGCCGCTTTTCGATTTGCGCCGAGCTGGTCTGTCCACATCGTCATTTCGATTCCCCTTCGTGTTCTTCAAGGTCACATTTCAGAATGGCTATGTCTTGCAGGCGCATGGCGAAAACCACGTCTCGCAGACCGGACGAAGAAGTTCTAAAACAAACAGCGGATGGTCTCGAGGCGGCGGCGAGGCTCGGCAACTTCGGTCACATGGAGTGCGAAATTTCCACCCACCAGCACAACTTCGCCTTTGGCAACAATGCGGTCGCCCACCACCAATTCAACCGGCTCGCGAACATGCCGATCCAGCGGCAGCACGTCGCCGGGCCCCAGTTCCAGCACTTCGCGCAGCGGCAACTCCAGCGCGCCAAAACGCAGCGTCGCTTCCAGTTCGATATCGAGCAACAGGTCGAGTCGCTGTTTCGTGTGCGGCTCGGCACAAGGATTGGCGTCTTGCGCCGGGGTCTTTTCGCCCCTGTGCAGAGCCGGTGGCGGATCGACGCGCGACTGGTTTTCGACGGGCGGCGCCGCCCGAGGATCTTCGAGCGGTACGGCGGCCACCTCCGGCAACGGCGACTCGGCCTTTGGCTCGGGAGACGGGCTTGCCCACGGCACCGTCTCAACCGGCTCGGGAGAGGTCGTCTCGAGCTCAGGCTCATCCACGCCAACGTTCGGTACGTCGTCACCGGGAAACATTACCTGTGCGCTGACCGAGAGGGCGAACTCGACTTCAGCCGCCTGTAGCAACCACTCCTGAATCGCAGCCCCGGACGCCGTATCGGCGCCTGAGGCTGAATGCATCCCATCCACCGCGATCGTATTCTGCAGCAGAATCGTGCAGGCATTCTTCGAAACATCCCCGATCTCCTCTGACAGCCGCGTCGCCAGCTTGCCGCTAGCCGCAGTCAGCCAGATCTGCCAAGCTTCCAACCCTTCTTCTGTCCAAGGCGCGTGCGGATCGACCGGTTCTCCGGCCACCATTTGCGACAATTGCACCAAGTTCGATGCCGAAGCGGTCACATACATGACTCCGTATACGGGACCTTCGAACAGCAGCTGGCTGCGAAAGGCGCGGGCGGCCGACGGAATTTCCGGAATGGCGCGCGATGTCACGGGAACGTGGACCAGCTCCTCTAGTTCCGCGCGCATGATTTCGAACCATAGGTCGAAGACTCGCCGATTGCTTGCCATGCTGTGCCATCTCACTTTCCTGGGAATAGAACCACTTTCGCCGGGGGCGAACCACGCCTGCGCCGCCGACGTGCCATCATTCCACCGCTCGATTTAACAAGGGATTGTTCCTCGCTGTGATTTGTGCGCCTCGGTGCTGGTCGGCCCGAACCGGAACCGCATGGAACAGCGGAATCCCCGCGATGCGCAATTCAGACACTTGTGTAGCCGGCAAATTCAGCCGAACAATGGAGCCCACCTGCAAATCGTCCAGCTCCGTGGCCGGGATACCGACCGACGGCAGTTGCAATGCTCCCCGCAGCCGGATGTGTTGTACCCGTTCTCCCATGCGTGCCAGAATTTCCGGAGAGCGGCGGCGACTCTGGCGTCCCCAATCCGTGATCAATCGCCGCAGAATGGTGTTCGAGACCACGGCCGGAAAAACCAGGTTCAGGTTGCCCTGAACATGCGGCATACGAATTTCAAAGCTGATGGAGAGGGTTTTTTCCGTGGGCGACATCAGGCGAGAAATTTGCGTCTGCTGTTGCCGTTTTTCGAAATTGAAGGTCAATCCCACCGGTTGCCAGGCGGAAGTCAGTTCTCGGCAGCAGGCTTCGACGACACTGGCGAGAATCGATTCTTCTATATCCGTAAGTTCGCGTACCGCGGCCGCTTTGCCTTCTCCACCCAGCAACAGATCGATCATGGGAAGCGCCAACGCCAGGTCCAGTTCGAGGCCGCAGATGGCTCCCAGCGGCTCCAGCCGAACCGAAGCCACAAAACATATCTCCGGAATGCGCTCGATAAATTCCGAATACGGCAGCTGTTCCGCTGAAGCCAGCGCCACCTGAAAATGACAGCGTAAAAATGCGCCCAGGTTGTGGGTCAGATTACGCGCGAAATTGTCATTGAGCAGGCTGATAGCGCGCATCTGTTCACCGTTGATCTGGCCCACCCGCGAGAAGGTGAAGGGTTGAAAGGGCGCGTTCGACGGTTGCTCCTTGACGCTGCTGGCCCGGGTACGAGCCGCGGCGAACAACGCGTCGATTTCTTCCTGTGCTAACGGCTTATCCATTTGCCCTCTTCCTCCTTAGGCTGTCGCATGATCGGGTGCCCGTCCCGTACGCGGGCACCAAAGGGACCCGTTCCCGCAGGCGCACTTCCCGTCCGATGCGTCCGTGAACGACTTCCGTCCGGTTTCCGATTCCGCTCTTGAGCGGCAGTTGCGGGGACGTCCGCCAACAGGGACCGCAGATGCAGCACCGCGGAGGTATGGATTTGAGATACCCGGGACTCGACCACATCCAGCGTGAGTCCGATCTCCTTCATCGTCATTTCTTCGTAGTAGTAGAGGGTCAATACCAGACGCTCCCGTTCCGGCAACGCCGTGATCGCATCGGCCAGCCGGGCGCGCATCTCCCCCTTCAGACAGTGAAACAACGGCCCTTCTTCCGGGGAGCTGGGCACATACGCCACTTCATCGTCCGAGGAATCCTCGGAATGAGCCACGTCGAGGCTGCCAATTTCCAGACCTCTCAGGTCAGTCAATAGGCGTTGATACTCGTCCAGCGACATGTCCATCTCACTAGCCACTTCGTTTTCCATCGGCGTTCTGCCCAGCCGTCCGGTCAGCGTGTGCATGGCGGTTTCGATGGCTCGCGCCCTGCGGCGCAGCTCGCGCGGGCTCCAGTCGAGCGTCCGCAGACTATCGAGAATGGCGCCGCGGATGCGAAATTGAGCATAGCTGCGGAACTGCACCTTCTTGCCCGCATCGAATTTGTTGAATGCGTCCGCCAGACCAACCATGCCGGCGCTTACCAGGTCATCCATTTCAACATGCGCCGGAAGATGCTCATGAATGCGGCGGGCGATGTATCGCACGACTGGAAGATGCTCGATTAGAATTTGTTCGCGCTCCGCCGGATTCATGGGATGGAAGGACGGATCGGCACTCGGCTCCTCGGCGTCCATGTCCTCCGGCTGCGTCTCACCGGTCAGCAGCGGGATGAGGGTACTCGGTTCGCGATCGGCTGCGCGTGGAAATTTCGGTACGGGCATTGTGCTCACTCTTTCTGCATGCCGGCAAAAAACGCGCCGACTCCACCTGTCTAACTCAAAGTTCCTAACGACCGCACCCGTATATCCACCGGGAGCTCAGAGGGTGCAACCACAGAGACCCGGGGCATAAACGGCTCCAGCCAGCGCCGCAAGTAGTACCGGGCAGGGCTGGAACAAAGCAGCACCGGACTGCCCGAGTTCGACGCCCCGCCCGTCAATTGCTTCCACGACTCGACGATGCGGCGCAGGAATGTGGTTGCATTGCGCGACGGCTGGCTTCCATCCCCCAGCAAGCGTTGTGTGCTTTCGCCTTCGACCGTGGCCAGCACTTCCTCTTCCAGCGATGGATCGAGCACGAAGACGCGCATCTGGCCTTCGTTATCGAGCATCGGTTGCATCAGGGCGCGACCCATCGACTGGCGAATCGTCTCCACCAAATGCACCGTATTCTTGTTGGTAGCCGCAGCCTCCACCATCACTTCCAACAGCGACCCCAGATCGCGGATCGAAACCTGCTCCCGCAACAACTGCTGCAAGACACGCTGCACTTCTCCCAGCGTCATCAATTTCGGCACCAGCTCTTCGATCAGCTTGGGATGGGTCTCCTGCAGACTGTCGAGCAGGCGCTTGGTCTCCGCACGGCCCAGCAGGCGATGGGCTTCGCGACGAATCACTTCACCCAAATGCGTGGCAATCACCGTGGTGGGATCGACCACGGAATATCCGGCGGCCATAGCCTGTTCCGACAGCGATGGCTGAATCCACCGCGCAGGCACGCCGAATGCGGGCTCTCGCGTTTCAGTTCCAGGCAACGCGCGCGCCTTGGGATCGGCATTGACCGCCAGCAGTTGATTGCCTTCCGTCTGCCAGCGCGCCATCTCCGCATTTCGCAGCGAGATCATGTATTCCCGCGGCTTCAGGCGCAGGTTGTCGGTGATATGTACCGGCGGAATAATGAAGCCCAACTCCTTCGCCAAATGTTTGCGCAACGCGCGCACCCGGGCCAGCATCTGACCTCCCTGCTTTTCGTCCACCAGAGGAATCAACTGAAATCCAATTTCAAGGCTGAGATCATCAATCGGCAGCAGGGCGACTAGGTTATCCCCCTGCGCGCCGGTCGCGGCTTTTGCATCTTTTCCTGGCGCCGCATCTTCGTTCTCGGCAACCGCCGCAGGTGCGGGCATGCGATAGGCCATGTATCCAAGACCAGCCGCCATCAGCAGAAACGGCAGCTTCGGCAAGCCCGGAATCAAGGCCATGATTGTCAAAAGGCCGGAAGCAATCCACAAGCTGCTGGGGCGTTGAAAGATTTGCGCGCCAATCTCTGTGCCGAGCGAGTTCGACGACGATGCCGCGCGCGTCAACACGATACCGCCGGCAACCGAAACCAATAATGACGGAATCGTCGTGACCAGACCGTCGCCGACGGTGAGTACGGTGTAGGTGCGCAACGCTTCACCGACTGCGATATTTTGCTGAAACACTCCAATCAACAGGCCGGCAATTATGTTGATGGCGGTGATGAGAATGGTCGCCATCGAATCTCTCTGGTTGAATCGCGCGGCGCCGTCCATGGCGCCGTAGAATTCGGCTTCGCGCGCAATCGCCTCTCGCCGTTTGCGGGCGGTCGCTTCATTGATCACCCCGGCATTCAGATCGGCGTCGATGGCCATCTGCTTACCCGGCAACGCATCGAGAGTAAATCGCGCCGTCACTTCGGCGGTTCGCACCGCGCCGTGACTCACCACCAGAAACTGAATCGCAATCAACGCCAGAAAAACGACAAATCCGACAATGTAATTGCCACCCACAACAAACTGCCCGAAAGCCTCAATCACTTGTCCGGCGGCGCCGGTACCCTCAAATCCATGCAACAGGATGCGGCGGCTGGACGCCAGATTCAGCGACAACCGAAATAGCGTCAACAACAACAACAGCGTGGGAAAAACGGAGAATTCAACGGCCCGGCGCAATTGCACGGCCGACAGAAAGACCAGGAACGAAGCGGTGATTGAAATCGTCAGCAGCAAGTCGAGCGCGAAGGCCGGCAGTGGAACCAGCATCACCAGCACCATGCTGATGGCGGTCGCCGGCAACAGCATTTCGTGGGCGCGACGGCTCATTTCCGGCGTGAGCCAGCGCAGTAGACTGCTGCCTTTCGGCTGCGAATCCAGAGCCGGGTTCTGTGCTATGACTTGCGTGCTCACTCGCCTGCTCCTGGTCCTTCAACAGCCGGTCCCTTCGTGGAAGAGCTGTCTGCGGACGGATCGTGATCGGTTGCATTGTGCATGGTTGTGTCTTTTGCTGAAGCTTGTGCATCCGTCATGCCAAAGTCGGTCTGGTTTTCGTTGGATTTTTCTATTCCTTGTCCCAGCCGTAGCCGTGGCGGCTCGTAGGCCTGGCCCTGGCGCGGCGAAGGCTGCGCCGGTCGCGGCTCACGCGCGCCAGCGCGCATCTTTTCTTCCACTTGCTGGCGATACAGGAAGGCGAGGATGGCGGCAACGGCCGCATACAGATCGTGCGGAATGGATTGTCCCGGCTCAACCGAACGAAACAGCGAACGGGCCAGCGGAGGGTTTTCGACAATGGGAACTCCGGCCCAGCGCGCCTCGTCCTTGATCCGCGCCGCCATCAGATTTCTGCCCTTGGCCAGCACCTTGGGGGCCTGAAGCGTCTCGAAATTGAATTCCAGCGCTACGGCGTAATGGGTCGGATTGGTGATGACGACGGTGGCTTTTGCAACATCGGCCTGAAGTTTGCGGCGGCGCATCTGTCGCTGGATGGATCGAATGCGACTGCGAATCTGCGGATTGCCTTCCATCTCCTTATATTCCTTGCGCATATCTTCTTTGCTCATGCGCAAGCGCTGCTCCCAACTGCGCCACTCCACCACGTAGTCCACCGCCGACCAGCAGAGAAGGATGCCGCTGGTCGCCAGCAACAGGCGATACTGGCTTTCAAACAACAGCGGCATTTCCACCAGCGACAGCACCGGCAATGCAAGGACAGTGTGCTGCAAAATGTCCCACCCCAAAATCATGACCAGTGTTGCGGGAACTAAGGATTTGAGCAGCCGCGTCGATGCGCGCAGCGAGAACAGGTTTTTCAAATTCGTTGCGGGCGACAGGCGATCAAATTTGGGCTGCAGGGATTCACCATGAAACTGCAAACCTCCCGACTGCGCCATGCCGACCATCAAGCCGACCCCCAGGATCGTGGCCATCACCACCAACACAGGAAAGGCCGTCTGATATGCGCTGGCGCGCACCATGTCGTTCACGACGGCGCCATTTTGCAGACTCAAATCCTGGCGGCTGCCCAGATCCAGAACGTGAACATACGCCGCCCGCCATCCCATTGCGAATCGCTCGGTCACCATTCCAATAGCGAGGACGCCGGCTCCCATTCCAATGGCGCTGGTTAGCTCCCGGCTGTGAACCATGTCGCCGCGCTCGCGCGCTTTCTGTTTCTGCCGCGGGGATGCTTTCTCTGTTTTGTCGCCGTTATCGCCTGCCATGTTGCCCCTACGCGCGATGCGCTGCCAGAACGAGTTGCATGCCCTGATTCACCAATCCGTCGAAGCGCGCCTCGATGAAGCGCGGCCAAACCGCCAGCGAACCGATCAGGATCGTATATCCAATTAAGGTCTTGAGCGGAATGCCCACGAACAACACCGGCAACTGCGGCGACATTCGACCGACCAGCGCCACCACCACGTCGACCAGCATGGTCGCTGCCATCACGGGCGCAGACAATTGCACCGCCGCCAGAAATACTCCACTGGTCATCTCAACTAGCTCTAGGCTAGAGCGCGTATGTAACCATGCCGTGCCCACCGGCACCGCCTCAAAGGTATGCATCAGCGCGGAGAGCAAGGTGCGATCGAGACCAGCGGCAAGTAGCACCAAGAGCCCAACCGTATTCAGCAACTGGCTCATCAGCGGCGTTTCGACGGAGGAGTTGGGATCGAGCACATTCACGAGCGAAAAGCTGAACTGCAATCCCAGCAATTGCCCTGAGAAATTCAGCATCTCCATCAGGAGCGTGAGAGACAGGCCGAACAACAATCCTGTGCTCAACTCCCCCAGCATCGATACCAAACCCAGCACCGGCGCGGTGCCCGGATGACTGGCAGCGATGGGCGTTAGCAGCGCAGCCACTATGACTGTAAAAACTGCCTTGACGGTGCGAGGAATCGCAGCGGAAGAGAAGAACGGAACAAACAGCATCAAGCCGCTGACACGTATC
>JAJYSL010000443.1 GCA_021793595.1 Acidobacteriota bacterium | reverse complement strand
GGGAGACTTCGGCGACTATGATCGCGATGGCAAATTCGACCTGGTCGTGACTCGGTATGGATATCAGCCGATGACGCTCTATCACAACCAGGGCGCGGAGGGGTTTGTCGATACAACGTGGAACGCGAAAATTTACCAGCTCAAGTATTCTCCCGTGCGTTGGGGTAGCGGATTTGCGGACTTCGATAACGATGGGTGGCCGGACATTTTTGTGGCGACGGGAAACGTGAGTCCGTTGGTCGATACGCTGCCGGATGAGTTGAAATATCGCGAGCCGATCCAGCTGTATCGGAATATCGACGGCAGTTCCTTCAAGGAAATCGCGGATATCGCCGGGTTGAACGATGGACCGTTGAAATCAAGACGTGGAACGGCGTTCGGCGACATCAATAATGATGGCAATGTCGATGTAGTGGTCTATAACATCGGCGCACCACCGTCCGTTTTTTTGAATGAATCGAAAAATTCCAATCATCGGGTCTTGTTTCGCCTGATCGGGACGAAAAGCAATCGCGCGGCGATAGGCGCACGCGTGACCGTTGTGACCGCGAAGATGACGCAGATCGATGAAGTCCACGGTGGTGGCAGCTATCTCTCGTCGAACGATACCCGCCTGCATTTTGGACTGGGTGAAGACGCGGTGATGACGAAGGTCGAAATCACTTGGCCTAGCGGACATAAGGACGTTCTGAAGAGTGTGTCGGCAGATGCCATTTACACCATTGTCGAAGGCAAGGGGATCGTAAAGACAACCTCCTTCACCTTGCCCGCGAAATAAAAGCAGCGTTTTGCCCCCGCCATGTTTAGCGGCTGTGATCACATCCTACGGTGTCACGGTTAACTCGCTGCCACGGTATTGAACACGTTTGTCCGGGATCGCTGCCTCCTCCATACCGGAACCATGATTCGCACCCACGAATACGACATCAAACGTCCGCTGCTGCGCCATCTGCGGATAGGATCCTTTACGGGCGCCAATCGTCAGAGTGTTCGCAGCCTCATCCCAGTGGATAGGGATGACCGCGTGCTCGCCCTTTTCGTAGGCATAAGTGTTTCCCGCGTCTTCATATAACTGGAAGCCGCCATTTGCGCCGCGATAGACTCGCAGCTCGATCGGAGCGGCCGGTTTCTCTGTTGCCCACTCAACATCGGGTCCCAGGGGAAGAATTGATCCTGCTCTAACGTAGACCGGGATACGGTCGAGTGGAGCGCTGGCTTCAATGCGCTGACCTCCATTCGCTTTTTTTCCCGTCCAGAAGTCATACCAGGCAGGAGAGGCTGGCAGGTAGAGTGATCGGCTGGTCGCTCCTTCTTGCGTGACTGGACTGACGAGCAGATCGGGTCCAAACATATACTCATCGCCGATGTTCCACGTTTTTCGATCCGTTCGCCAATCCATCACAAGCGGCCGCATGATGGTCGAATCGTGATCCGTCACCTGCCAGGCAAGCGAGTAAATGTATGGCAGCAGGCGATAGCGCAACTTGTCATATCGGATGAGGATGGGCGTGACCGGACCGTAGGAAAATATTTCGTTCTGATTGTTGGCGCGGTGGCCGTGGGTGCGGAAAATTGGACAGAAGACGCCATATTCGAACCAGCGCGCGTACAGCTCCTGGTAGGCCGGGTCGTGCGTGTCACGCGCCAACGGCGGACCATAGCCGGCGATGTCCGTCGTCCAGTAGGGCATGCCGGAGAGCGCGAAGTTCAAGCCTGCCGGTACCTGGCGAGAGAATGCCCAGAAGGTGCTGAACACATCCCCGGACCAGGTTGTGGCTGCATTTCTCTGTTGTCCTGCGAACCCAGAACGTGTCAGGATGAAGACCCGTTTCTTGTCCGTCGTCTCGCGCCAATGCTGATACACGTTGCCGGTATGCATCAACGGAAAGACGTTCGTATAGAGAGCGCCATTGCCGATGAAAAGTTTTCTATCTTCCAATGAGGCGTCGCTTTCGCCGCCGTGTGGATAGGCAATTTCCGGTTCAGAACTATCGAGCCAGAACGCATCCCAGCCCTGCGCAAATAGCTTGCCGATGAGGTGATTCCAATAGAACGTTCCCGCAGCTGGGTTTGTTGCATCGTAATCGGTGGTCCCAGGAATCACGAGTCCACGCTGCTTCATCTCTTGAAAGTTTTTCGACTGCGGATTGAAAACGGCCCAGACACTCAGCATGGCGTGGACGTGTTCGTCGTGCAGCTTCTGCAACATTTCCGGAACATTCGGGTAGGCATCCGGGCGGAATTCCGGATCGCCTTGTTTCACCCACCAGAACCAGTCCTGCACAATCGCGTCGAGAGGAACATGCTGGCTGCGATATTCATTTGCAACCTTCAGAAGTTCGGCAGAGCTTTGATACCGGTCTTTCGACTGAAAGAAGCCGTAGGCCCATTCCGGGAACATTGGCGCGTGGCCCGTCATGGTGCGATATTGATGGACAATCTGGTCTATGTCGGGTCCGTAGAGAAAGTAATAATCAATCGCGTGCGACGCGTTAGAGCTGAAACGCATTTCAGAAGGGAATCGATTGTCGTAATAAGAAATCGCCGCTGAGTTCCAGAAAATCCCATATCCATTGGTTGAAACCAGAAGCGGAATATCAACATCCGTGTTGGCCTGCGCCAACTCGACCACCGTGCCGCGGTAGTTGAACACACCATTCTGGTGCTGCCCTAATCCGTAGAGTGCCTCTCGAACCGCTGGATAGAATCGGTCCTCGACGCTGAACAAGTCCTCGCCATTGCGAGTCACCGGGCGATAGGTGCGCGGCCGGTCTTGAAATTCCTGCAGCAACCGATTGCCTTGCTCGTCCTTGAATTCGAGGCTGCCGGTTTCGAGCGAAATGAGCACACGCACGCTTCCCGTGTCCAAAGTGGCGACCACTGGATTCCACAATCGTTTGTCGTCATGCATTGCGGCGGGGCCCGATGGGATGTCCAGGGTGAACTTTGCCGGCGTGCAGGAGTTGACCATCCACGGCTCTTTGGGCGTTCCGGCCAAAACATTGCCATGGTCCTCAGTGTTGGGTGCGCCAACGACATGGATGGAAGTGGCGCCGCACACGGTCAAGTGCAGCGTATCTGTCGCTGTTTTGACCGTCGCCCCGCCCTGGGTTTTGGCGACCCGGATGCGCGACTGCGCCGCCAGTAGCGTGGCCGACAACAGAAGACATGAAATCAGCAGAGTGGAGCGGGTGTTGAGAAATCTGGTGCGTCGATGCAGCACGGTGTTTTCCTCCGACAGAATCGATGGCTCAAGGTTGTGCGTGGGTGACAACGAGAGATTTTTGCAGGCGGATGTCGGCAGAGGAACTGCCGATCAGCACCTTGACAGTTCCCGGTTCCACAACAAAATGCCCTGCAGCGTCGTTCCAATAGGTCAGCCCCTTGGCTTTGAGCGGAAGGCGAATCGTTTGGCTCGCACCCGGCTCCAGGTGGATGCGTTGGAATCCGATCAGCTGTTTCCGTGGACGCAAAACCTTGGAATCCGGGTAGCTGACATACATCTGCACCACTTCATCGCCAGCGCGCGCCCCTTCGTTTTTCACATCCACGCTCACCGTCACTTGCCCATCACTTTTAATCGCCGGGGAAGTGACATCCAGGTTGGAGTATTCGAAGTTTGTGTAACTGAGGCCGTAGCCGAAGGGATAGAGAGGCTCCCCTTTGAAGTACATATAGGTGCGGCCATCGCGGATGTTGTAGTCCATGAGCGGCGGCAATTGCTCGATGGATTTCGGCCAGGTAACGACCAGCCGTCCGCCTGGGTTATATTTGCCGAACAGCGCATTCGCGATCGCGGGGCCTTCCTCTTCGCTGTTATGGGCCATGTGGAGAATGGCGGGAACATGTTCCTGCGCCCAGTTGATGGTGTAGGGGAAGCTGGAAACTAAAACGCCAATGGTTCGTGGGTTGGCCGCGTACACATCCTCGATCAACTTT
>JAJYSL010000442.1 GCA_021793595.1 Acidobacteriota bacterium | reverse complement strand
GCGCAAGTCCGCCACCCAGCAACCAGCCTATACAATTCATCAACCCGCTGACCGTTCCTCTGCTCTCCAGTGGAACCACGTCAAAGGCGGACGCAAAGATGTTCGAATCGTACATACCCTTGAAAAATCCCCAGAATATTAGCGCGACAATTACCAGCATCAGGGAACTGCCGAGTCCGCAGAGCAGCACGAAAGGAACCCCGGCCAGAACCCCGGCACATTGTACCGTGATCCGTCCACGACGGGTTTGTTGTGCCAGTCTGTCCGCCAGATAACCGCCGAATACAGAACCTCCCATGCTGGCCACCTGCGGGTAGACTGCCGCATCCAAGGCAGCCATGGACAGACTGAGATGGAAGCGGGAGTAAAGATACATCGGCATCCATGCCAGTAGTACCATGGCCACGAAGTTGGCGCATGCAAACACGCCGGTCAGCGTCAGCAGGGACCGGATCTTAAGAAGGGAAGCAACGGCACGCAAAGACAGAGGTTTGGTCGGATGCGATGGTACTGTTCCTTGGGCCTCGTTGAATTCGAGATCCGCGCTGCCTCGCGCCGGCTCTCGTAGGATAGGAATCAATGCCAGGCCCAGCAGGCAACCCACGGCGCCAAAAGTAAAAATAGAGATCCGCCAGCCATGCTGTTGCGCAATGGCTCCGGCCCAATATCCGCCGCCCACGGTTCCAGCGTAGACGCTGGTCTGCAAAATTCCCATGGCCCGCGAACGAGTACGCTTGCCGTGGTAGTCGCTGATCATCGACAGGGCAGCGGGATAATAAATGCATTCTCCGATTCCTTCCGCCGCGCGAAATATCAGCAGCTGAAAAAAGTCCCGCGACAGCGCCGACAGCACGCAAATCACGCTCCACAACTCCAGCCCACCCAGGATCGCAGTCTTGCGGCGAATCCGGTCGACCAGATAGCCGGCAAACGGCCCGCCAATTCCATACACCACCGCGAAGGAGGACCCCAGCAGGCCCAGTTGCACTGTGGTCAGCTTCATCTGTTTTTGCAGCAAGGGAAAGATCGAAAAGAACGCCTGCCGGTCGGCATAGCTGAAAAAACAAACCAGCCAAAGCAGCACCACTACCACCCAGCGATAGATGTCCGATAGCGCTGGAGGCGCGCCCCGCAACAGTTCGGAATTTTTGCGCGATGGATCCTGAAAGCTTTCCAACACAGAGGTAGATTTCATTTTTTGGTCATTCCGCACAAACAGGCGTTGCTTCCCAGCCCACCGAAGAAGCAAAACTCCGCTGCCAACGCTTCCTCCGTCTGCTGCGAGTTGTCTGGATCCAGGGCTTGGAACTGTGCCGTTGGGCAAGGAAGAAAATCATGCCGTAAACAGTATGCAAGCTGAGCTGCCAAAAGGTATGTAGTGGCCTGTAGACGTTAGAAGACCCGTCGTCTCATCGATGCGGAACGACGTAATCTGATCGCTTCGCTGGTTGCAAACGTACAGGAATTTTCCACTTGGGTCGATGTTGAATTGCCTTGGATAATCGCCCAGAGTCGAGCTTTCCCCAATGTGGTTGAGCCTGCCGCTGCTTGCAATGGAAAACACAGCAATCGTATTGTGCAGCCGGTTGGCTGCGTAAAGAAATCGCCCGTCTCGAGACACCTTGATTTCCGAGCCAAAACTAGTTCCTGCAAAGCCCGCCGGAAGTGCAGAAAGTGTTTGCTCCGACGTCAGCAATCCTGTCGTCGGATCAAAATGAAAAAATACCACAGTAGAAGCTTCTTCCTGGAGCGAATAGACCCAGGAGCCCTTCGGATGAAAGGCGAAATGACGCGGTCCATCTCCGGATGGCAATGATACAAACGGAGAACTCTCCGCCGGAGTCAGCTTGCCGCTAGCGTGATCCAGCCGATAGACGTAGATGCGATCCTGGCCCAAATCCGTCTGCAAGACAAAACGATTGGAAGGGTCCGCATGGATCATGTGCGCATGAGGAGCGTCATGTCCGCTAAACGCAAAACTTCCCGGTGGCGCATTGGTTGGCGTTTTACTCCCCACCGAACCCTTGTCCTGATGCGTGAAGACGGCCGGCCCCAACATTCCACCGGACAAAATAGGAAGTACAGCGATGGTCCCACCTGCATAGTTGGCGACAAAGACAAATTTGCCGGTAGCCTCGACACTCAGATGAGCTGGTCCCGCTCCTTGCGAACTCACCGTGTTCAATAAGCCAAGATCGCCATTCGATCGATCGACACTGTAAGCGCTTACGGAACCGCTCTTGCCTTCAAACGCGGCATTTTCGTGCCCGCTGTAGAGATATTGGCCCGACGGGTGCAACGCGAGCCACGAAGGATTGTCAGTCTCTGCCGCAAGCTTGACGAGTGAAAGTTCGCCGGTTCGCGTGTCCATCTCAAAAAGATAGATGCCCTTCCCATTACCGCTCGCATCACCCGCGCTTGTGCTTGTACCTACATAAGCAAACATTTTTTGTCCGTTTCCACTGCTCTGTAAACCCAATGCGGGACTGATGGAGAAATTGGCCATTGCCAACGCAGAAGCACCCTGTAGAAATCCGCGACGAGAGACGGAGCCATGCACTTGCCGGCGATCGGTTTGCAGCGACATTACCTCATCCACCTCTCTGGCTGGGTTGCTGTCTCATAAATGCGGAACTTCCGATACATCTGGTGTGAGACCCGCAATCGAAGCGAAGCTCGCCTGCGATTAAAAGAACGTTGGCATATTCTTGCGCATGGCTGCATCCCGTTCCCAGGCATCGAACGCGGCCAGTCGCTCCTGCTCGCTGGTTCGGATGTGCTCGGCAATCAATTTGGTAGCTAATTCTGGGTTTTGATCGGCAACAGCACGAATGATTTGCGCATGCTGGCGGTACAGTAGATCGAGCTGGGCTACGTCAAACGCATGTCTGCCCATGGCGAAGATGCGAATTAGCAGTCGGCTATCGTTGACAACTTTCAACATGCGGGCATTGGCCGCGAGATGCATCAACATGGCATGAAAGCTAAGGTCGCAGGCCATGAACCGCTGCATTTGCTCCGCATCGAGGATCGCCTTGCCGGATTTTTCCAACTCCTCCTTCAGGTGCAGAATTCCATCCGCATGGGCCTGCCATTGCTCTAACTCAGAGGGGTATGGTTTCATGCGGGCAGCCTTTGTCGCCGCATAACACTCGAGGACTTCGCGTAGCTCATACAGCTCAATAATGTCATGGCGCTTCAGTTGCACTACAGCAGTGCCGCGGCTTGGAGTTTGCTCGAGCAGGCCCTCCGCAACCAGCTGTCCAATCGCCTCACGAATCGGGGTGCGGCTGCTGCCAAGCTTCCGCGCAATCGCCAGCTCGGATACCACGCTGTCAGCCGCCAACTCTCCGGTAACGATCATGCGATGGATATGAATGTAAGCCTGGGTGCGGATGGGACGATCCGCGCGGGCGGTAACGGAACTCTTGCTCTTACGTTTCATAGCGCTCCATTATACGAACCTGGGTTGATTTTACAAAAGAAGGGAACCGCCTGTAGACATCCAGTTGACAGACCGCATTTCCAATGTTCCTGAACATCCGCGAAATCATTGTTTCAGTAGCCAAACTTCGGCTAGGCGAGACTGCTGGCGCCAGTTGAGGTTCTCTTCGTTGGTCGGTATGTCCCACGTAAGTACCAGCTTCCGGTCCTGGACATACTTGGATGCAACGGGAAACTCAGTAAATTCTCCCATCTTGGTGCCGATTACTGTCGGTTGCACTCGTTCTCCATTTATCCGCAGAAGGGTTTGGCCGTAGCCCGTGGAACGCACAACGTAGGTGGCATTTGGGTCCAGCGCCACGTACACCACCGCGATGGGCCACATCGTCACCTGCCACGTAAGCCGCGCGCGGCTCTTGCCTTGGTCCCACCACCAAAACGTCGGGCCGTGGTCATCTCTGGCCAGACTCGGACTACCGATATCGGCAGTGCAACG
>JAJYSL010000055.1 GCA_021793595.1 Acidobacteriota bacterium | reverse complement strand
GCGTGGGCGTTTTGGTGAACGCGGGCGACAGCAGAACATGTCCGCAACGCGCTGCCAGGTCGTGCCGTCCAATAAAGTCGCGGGCAAATTCATAATCGGTCCGGTTGGAGATGACAAACTTCACTTCATCCCGCAAAGTCAGCGCTTCTAGATTGGCGAGATGGAAACGTCCGTTTTCACCCGACGCAGGACATTTCACATCCATGATCTTGTGGACAGCCTTGGGCACCTTCGCCAGCGGACGTTCGCCGCTGGTTTCGATCAACAGCGTGTAGCCCTTGTCCAGCAGGCGATCCATCATCGGCAGCAACTCTCGCTCCTGCAGCATAGGCTCGCCGCCGGTAAATTCCACCAGCTTGACCGGCGCCAGCGCGGCGATTTTCTCTTCCACCCGGTCGAGTGTAAATTTCTCGCCGCCGCTGAAGGTGTATTCCGAATCGCACCAGGAGCAGCGGAGATTGCAGCCAGCCAGACGCACGAAGATGCACGGCAGGCCTGCAAAGCTCGACTCACCTTGAACGGAAACATAAAGTTCAATCAAGACCACAGGGTCACTCGTAATAGGTTGCGGTGGTGGTGTCGGTTTCGTAGATGGTGCAATCCTTGACGGTGACGCGGCCGTCGGTCATTTCGCGCAGTTGCACATTGGTTTCGTCGAAAAAATAGTGGGCAAGGTTCTCCGCAGAAGGGTTCAGTTCGATAAACGGAGCAATGTCGTTGATCATCTGGTGATCGAGCCGGTCGATAACCGGACGCATGACCTGCTTCAACTGTTTGAAATCCAGCAGCAAGCCGGCGACATCCAGCTCGCGCCCGCACAGGGTGATGCGTACCTTGTAATTGTGCCCGTGCGGATTTTCGCACTTGCCGCGGTAATTGCGCAGGTAATGGCCTGCGGAAAATCCCGCTTCCACAGTAACTTCGTACATACTTTTCCTCTAGCGGCGCGAAGAATTTGCCAGTCTCTTCTATTGTATCGAGCGCGCATGAATCCGGCAGAAAGGCCGCGTCGCGTGTCAGCGGCTTGCGACGAGATCGCTGATTGGCCGGCAAGGTCCGATCGATTTTAGGACCGCTTGCCCTCGCGGCGTTCGCGTTCTTCGTAGCGGCGGCTGGCCTGCTCAAACAGATTTGTGAGCGTGCCGATCAGACCCGAGAGCACGCCCAGCACGAAGAGGCCCAAGGCCATCGTGCGCCACATCTGCGCCACGCCGGGAAGACCGGGCTCGTTGGAGCCATGGGTCCAAGACATAGCGAAGGAAGCAAGCGAGAAAAGGATCAGCACCGCCGACAGGATATAAAGATTGCGCGACATGAGGATAGTTCGCAGTGCCTGGAATGCACCCGCTCTGCCCAATGGTAGCAGCAGAGTCGGGCGAGTTGAATGTGAGCGCCGTCACCGAATACCGACCATGCCTCGGGTGGATTCAATCAGCATTGCCGGATCGTAGCCAATGCCTTTCTTGAAAACAATATTGACATGCTCCACGGCGGTGATGTCTTTTGCCGGATCGCCGGTCACGACAATCAGGTCGGCTTGCTTGCCTGTGGCGATGGTGCCGATGCGATCCTGGCTCCCCAGGTATTTCGCGCCATTTTGCGTGTAAATCTGGATGGCCTGTTCGGGGGCGAAGCCGGCCTCAACCAGCAACTCCAAGTTGCGCTGATCTCCAAAGCCGGGCAGGATGGCGCCATATCCGGTGGGGTCGCAGCCAGCCATTAGCAGGCCACCGGCGGCAACGAATTCGCGCTCAAACTGCATTTCTTTTTTCAGCAGTGCCGGCCAAAAGGACTTGTCAGCGTGCTCGGCAATCGACGCGCGCGCCTCAAGCACACTGGTCCAGGCTTCCGGCATCATCGGTTCTCGTTCACGCTGTAGGAATATCATGGGCGGCCGATTCGGAACAAAACCCTCCAGAACCGACAACGTCGACGTGACCGCAACATGATGCGCTACCAACGTACGAATCATGGCCCGCACCGGCGCGCTGTTCATATCGAGTTTGTCCGCCATTTCCTGATCGGCAGCGCGCGCATCGGGGCAAACCCCGTGCTTTTTCCCGGAGTAAAATTCGGTGTCCACGGCAATGCCATGCTCCAGATTGTCGATGCCCATATCGGCAGCCTCGGTAAACCCGATGGAACAAAGATGGCCGGTAATCTTGAGGCCATGCGCGTGCACGGCGGCTATGGCAGCCTTCAATTCGTCTGGGGTAATGTTCTGGTACGCCTTAAACGATGTGATGCCTTCCTTTGCCCAGTAATCGACCGTCCTGGTCGCGTCATTGGCGCCGGACAGAACGTGCATCTGGATGAAGGACCCGCCCGGACCCTGGAGGAATGGACCGGTCAGGTCAAGATCGGGCCCGGGCATTTCTTCCTTGTCGATGGTGTCCTGGATATTGAGATCGGTGTACGGTTCGATGCTGCCGGTCGTACGCGCCGTGGTGATTCCTGCCGCGAGATACAACCGAGGAGCCGTATCTAAAGATTCGCTGGCGGCATATTGATGCAGACGGCTGTTTCCCGGCACGGAATAAAACAGATGCTCATGCATGCCCACCAAGCCGGGATAGACTGTGTCGCCGTGCAGGTCGAGGACCTTCGCCCCAGCGGGAATCTGTGCTCTGGCGCTCGGGCCGACAGAAGCAATGTTGCCGTGGCCGAGCACAATCGTCTGATCCAGCGCCGGTGGCGCACCTGTCCCATCGATCACTTCAACATGCGTGAGGGCAATTACCGGATCGGACACTGAGATATACGGGGCCAGCGGAGACCTCGTCGTCTGCGCGAATCCAGCAAACGAAACCGCTGTCAGACAAGCAGTCGCGAGGAGCGCTGAAAAAGAACGCATGGGCGGAAAGCCTCATTCGATGGGAATTGAGGGAATGCCCAATACTCGGCGGCGACCAGATGCGTTGTCAAGGAATTTCGCCGAGGCGCAAGCAACTACTCGAAAAACTCGCGCACATCTTCCAGCCGCTGCGTCACGCGATACGGCGGCAGACTCTCCATAAACACGCGGCCATAGCGCTGGCGTTGCAGGCGCGGGTCCAACAGCACCAGCACGCCACGGTCGTTCAAGGAACGAATCAGGCGGCCAAAGCCCTGTTTCAGCGCGATCACGGCGGAAGGGATCTGATATTCGGCAAAAGGATTGTCGCCATCGGCTTCGATGGCCTTCATCCGCGCGGCCACCACGGGGTCACTGGGAACTGCGAACGGAAGCTTGTCGATAATGACGCAGCTCAGTTGTTCTCCCTGCACATCGACCCCCTGCCAGAAGGAAGACGTACCAAGGAGCACGGCATTGGGGGTAATGCGAAACTCCTCCAGCAGCGCGTTTCGCGGCGCGGTGCCCTGCAGCAGCAATGGGAATCCAACACGGGCGATCAGCTGCTCATGCACTTGGCGCATCTGGCTATAGCTGGTAAACAGGCAGAAGGCGCGCCCACGTGTGATCTCCAGGACCTCGCAGATTTTGTTTACGGCGGCCTGGGTATAGCCAGGCTCGCGCGGATCGGGCATTTCCGGCGGCAAATATAGCAGCGCCTGCTCGGCATAGCGGAAATGGGATGGCACCACAAGCTGCCTCGCACTGGTGAGTCCCAGCCGGCGCTGAATATGGTCGAAGTTGCCTTGCACGGTGAGCGTGGCTGAAGTCAGCACCACCGATGGTACCGACTCAAACAAATCGCTGGCCAGCAACGATGCGATTTCAATCGGCGTGGCCTGCAACCAGGTGTTGGTTCCCGACTGGCGCAATCCGGCTGAACTGCGCCGTTCAATCCAGAAAACGTATCCCCGGTCCGTCGACTCCAACAAGAATGTCAATTGGTTTGCCAGCTCGGCTGTGCGCTTTTTCAAGCCGCTCGCCTCGTCCACTCCGCGCAGGCGCTCCAACTCGCCCGTCAGGCGCTCCAGCGCATTCAGCAGACCGAGATAGACGTCGCCGGACTGCTCCAGAAATTCTTCGCGATCGGTAAATGGCATGCGACCATCCGCACCTTTTGGCTCAGGAAGCGCGCCGAAGAACATGCGCCCGCGCTCGCGCACCAGTTCCGCAGCCACCGTCAGGGAAGCCGACAAAGCCTGCTTGGCGCGCAGCAGAATCTCTACGTCACGAGCCAACTCCTCAAACCGCACATTGCTGATGCTGACGCCGAAATAGCTGGACGCAATCTCCTCCAGCTCGTGCGCTTCATCGAACACGACGGCTGCAGCCTCTGGAAGCACGCCCGCATCGGGAGCATTTTGCGCCTGCCTGCGAATCGCCAGGTCAGCAAAGAAAAGATGATGGTTGACAATGACGATGTCGCTCTCAAGCGCACGTCGCCGCATTTGCGTAATAAAGCACGGGTCGTAATTCGGGCAGGAAGATCCGAGGCAAGCTTCCCCACGCGCGTCGAGCCGTCCCCACAGCGAACTGTTTTCCGGAATTGTGGTGAGTTCGGCGCGATCGCCGTGCTCTGTGGTTTGTTCCCAATCGCGAATGGTATTGAACTGATCGACCATATCGATACCAGTCAAGATTGGCTGATCGCGCAGAGCGTAGAGCTTTTGGCGGCACAGGTAATTGCCGCGCCCCTTCATGTAGCTGACCCGTAACGACCCCAGCAGCGATTCAAGAAACGGAATGTCCTTGAAGAAAATCTGCTCCTGCAAATTTCGTGTTCCCGTCGAAATAATGACGCGCTGGCCCAGCCGCAGCGCGGGCAACAGATAGGCTAGCGTCTTGCCCGTGCCGGTGCCCGCCTCAACAATCAGGTGCCGCTTTTCAGTGAATGCGCGCTCCATGGCGCGGGCCATTTCCAACTGGCCGGGGCGGTATTCATAGGGCAATCCGGAACGCGACAGAATGCCGCCGGGAGAAAAAAATTCTTCCAGCCGGGGTAATTTTCGATCCGTCGAAGGTTCCGTCGAGGAGGGTAGGGGCAAGGGTGAAGAGCACTCCAAACGCTGCTTGTTCCTATAATAGAGAAGCCAGACGATTTTCCCACGCTTTGGCAGGACGGCGTATTCCTACCCTATGACTCCAATAAAAAAAAGCACACAAGCTGGAGCGCGCGATCGCCGCCGCAGAAATCCCGCCGCAGACGTACGTTGGCCATTGGTCGCGATTGTTGGCCGTCCAAATGTCGGCAAGTCAACGCTGTTCAATCGCCTGACCCGCAGTCGCCGTTCCATTGTCGGCGACGAACCTGGAATCACGCGCGACCGCATCTATGGCGTCGTGGATTGGGGCGGTCGCAATGCCCGGCTGGTCGATACCGGCGGAGTATTGCCTTCCGATCAGGAATTTATTCCGGCTGAAATTTTTCGTCAGGCGAAAGTTGCCTTCGATGAGGCCGCCGCCGTGGTGATGGTGGTCGATGGACGCACGGAACTCGCGGCTCCTGACATGGAACTGGCGCGTTTGCTGATGCGACTGGGAAAGCCGCTGATCCTCGCCGTGAACAAGATGGACGTCGACGCGCTGCTTCCGCAAGCGGAAAATTATCGCCGTCTCGGCTTCAAGGAGATGGTGCCTGTTTCCGCCGAGCATGGAATAGGAATCGGCAACCTGCTTGACGCGATGTTTGCAGCGGTACCGGTGGACGATTTTGCTGCGGAAGACGAGGAAGAGGAATCCGAATCAGCAGAAAAAAGCGAGATCGAAGAGCCCATGCCGGAGGAGGAAGAAGAAATTCCTTCCATTCCCGCCAAAGCTCCGGATGAAGTGAACGTAGCCATCATCGGCAGGCCCAACGTAGGCAAAAGCACGCTGTTGAACGCGCTCACCGGCAAAGCCCGCGCCATCGTTTCGCCGATCGCCGGGACCACGCGCGATGCCGTGGACGAACTTGTCGAGCGCGACGGGCAGAAATTTCGCTTTATTGATACGGCCGGAATTCGCCGCAAAGGCAAGACGCATGAGATGGCAGAGAAGCTCTCCGTACTCATGGCGCGAAAGCATCTGGAAGCCGCCGACGTATCGCTGTTAGTTGTCGATGCCACCGCGGGCGTGTTGGCTGGCGACGCCACCATTGGTGGCTACGCTCATGAAAGCGGCCGGTCGATGGTGGTCGTGGTCAACAAGTGGGATCTGGTCACATCCAAGCGAACAGACGGCAAGCCTCCCGCGGACAAAAAAGTCTTCGAGGAACAACTGCGCTATCACCTGAAGTTCTTGTCCCATGTTCCGGTGGTGTTTGTCTCCGCCGCCGAAGGGCAGAATATCGACCAGGTATTCGCCACCGTAGTTCGAGTGGCCGCCGAACGCCAGAAGCGCGTCGGTACCGGTCAGATGAATCGCTTCCTGGAGCGGGTGGACTTTGAGCGCGCGCCGGTCCCAATGTCGAGACGCATGCGCATCCTATATATGACGCAAGCCGGAGTAGCTCCCCCGACGTTTGTGTTGTTTACGGACCGCGACGTAAAGCTACATTTTTCATACGAGCGCTTTCTTGAAAACCAGATTCGTGAAGCCTTTGGCTTTGAGGGCTCTCCCATCCGCTTCAAGATTCGCGCTCGCAAACCGCGTTCGCAACGCTGACGCTACATCAACCCGGCGCGAATGAAAGGCAAATTTTTCACCGCCGACGAACAGCGATCGCCCGGAATATTCACAGCGTTGCAACGCCAGCAAGCACGCTGGATTTGCTATCCTGAGCATTATGGCAGACAAGAAGACACTCCTTAGCCACCCAATCCAGCACATCGACATCAAGCAGCATGACGTTCGCTCCCTGGTCGGCGCCATGCATTCCATGGCCTACTCTTCCCGCGATCTGGCGCGTGCCGCCGAGATTTATGAACGCATGCTCCGCGACCAGGAATGCGGCGTGATCCTGTGCCTGGCGGGTTCGCTGATCAGTGCTGGCCTCAAGCAGATTTTCGTCGACCTGGTGCGTAACAACATGGTGGATGCCATCGTGTCGACGGGCGCGAACATTGTCGATCAGGATTTTTTTGAGGCGCTCGGCTTTCACCACTACATTGCTGGCGACGAATATAAGTCGGGCATGCAGGACGGCGTGCTGCGCGAGTTGATGATCGACCGCATCTACGACACCTTCATCGATGAGGAAGAGTTGCGCATCTGCGACGAGACCACGCAGAAAATCGCCGATTCCCTCCCCCTCCGCCCCCATAGTTCGCGTGAGTTTATCCGCGCCATGGGTGCCTATCTGCAGAAGGAAGGAAAAACGCCTGCGAAAAACGGTGCGGACTCCATCGTTTTGGCAGCATATGAGAAAGATGTTCCGATTTTCTGTCCGGCGTTCAGCGACTGCTCGGCAGGATTCGGCCTGGTCGCCCATCAACATGCGCGCCAGGATAAGCCCAGGGTTTCCATCGACTCCGTGAAGGATTTCTACGAGTTGACCCAGTTGAAGATCGCCAACCCGACCACCGGACTGCTGATGATTGGCGGGGGCGTGCCGAAAAACTTCGCGCAGGATATTGTCGTCGCGGCCGACGTCCTGGGTGCCGACGCGCCCATGCACAAATACGCCATCCAGATCACTGTGGCGGATGTGCGAGATGGCGCACTTTCTTCCAGCACGCTGAAAGAAGCCAGTTCCTGGGGCAAAGTCGATACGACCTTCGAACAGATGGTCTATAGCGAAGCGACGTTGGCGCTGCCGTTAGTCGCCGGATACGCCTACCACAAGCGCGCTTTCGCGGAACGCAAAGAGCGCCGCTGGGCTCGTCTGCTGGAGCCAGTGACGGCGTAAGATTGCAGCATCAAAAGTGCGCGGCGAAGCTCGCCGTTGTGCCCCGGACAACCTGTTGAATGCATCCGAAAAAACTCGACGCATGCTTGCCGTGGTGCTGTTTCTCGTTATCACCGCCACTGCGTGGACGATGCTGCATGAAGCGCAGCACTCGATCAGCGGAGCCATCCATCAGGATTTGATTTTCAATCCCGGATACCAGCATGCCGAGCGCTTGAAGGTGGCCGCGGCGCGCGCCGCAATGGATGTGCTGGGAATGGCCGGCGGGGACAAGCAGGATCCCAGTGCAATCGAGCAATACCAAACAGACTACCGCCTGCAAAGGATGCAAATTCAGGCCGACTCCGAAGGCCTGGACCGATGGGGCGCAAAGGATCGCCGGCGGCAGGGATTGTTGCTTGAAATTCGTGCCAGTTTGGTGGATCTGAACGCTGCCATGGATCAGGCAACAGGTTCTTCAGCCAGCACCAGCAGTCTCGGCAAGCTTCCTCTGTTGCCGGCGCTCAATCGCGCCGAAAGAGCCTTCAGCAATTACGCCGCCAGCCTGACGGAGCCTACGCAACCGGACACAGCGCATTATCTGTTCGCCGCACCAGTATTGCTTTGGTGGCTATTGGTTCTTCTGCTGCTTGAGGCGGCGGTCCTTACCTGGTTGCTCGTCTCGGCACGACCCACTCGCTAAATCCAATCATCTAGCTGTTGTTGGTTGCAGCCCCCGGATCACGCTAGAAAGAATGGCTTTCGTCCATCGCGGCTTTGTTCACAGCCAGAGTTTTCCGTTGATCGGCGGACAGAAGAGACACTTCTGTTTGCGAGCGCAGTCCGGTGATCTGGGTCCAATTACTCCGTTTCCCCGGCTGCGGATAAAACGGCGGTAGCTCCTGCATCAGCAGTCGTCCCAGCTGAAACGCCTCTGGTTCATACATGGCGCGCAGTTCGCGTAGCCGCTGCACGGATGCATCTCCGACACACAGCTTGAAACCCGCGTTGGCCAGCTGTTCGCAGATGTCCCCCAGGCTGGTCGGAGGCAGTCTATCTTGCCCGGGGGGAGCATCTTTCAGTCCAAAAATATGCGCCAGGTCGAGGACGGCATGCCGCGCCATCACAAACGTCAGCTGGGCCTGTCGAGCCGCATCGCCCTCGACAGTAGCGATCAACACTGCGCAAGCGTCCAGCATCGCGACCAGCGCAGAGAGCCAGCTTTGGTTGTCATGCTGAGAGCGAAAGAAGCACAGTTGTGGATAGGAAATGTGACTCTCCAGCAACTCAGCGCTCCAGCGTTCCCACTCCACCAGCAAAGTTTCTAATGCCAGCTCGCCCGTGGATCCGGCGTGGCGACGCAGCAACTCCAGCGCCGTCGGTGGCGAGCCCGCGCGCGCATCAAGCAAAATAATGCTGACTTCCCGCCGCGAGAAGGCGCCGTACAGCACAGGCAAATAGCCGATGACACCGGCGACAAAGGCCAGCCCCATGCCACCTTCCAGCGTCACCAGAATTCGTCCCGGCACGGACAATGGCACCACGTCGCCCAAGCCCAGCGTGAACAGCGTTGTTCCACTGACGTACAGATCGGTTTCCCATTTGCCAATAGAATGCGCATCGGAAAAGGGCGAACCAACCCCATGGAAGATCAGCCCGAACCCGAAAATCAGACCCACAGCCCAAATCACCACCAACAGCAACAGCGACAACGGACCAAAATAGCTCAGGAAGCTTTCGCGACGATTCTTCTGACGCACTTTGCCGGCAATGGAGCGCCAGCGAATCCACGTTGCCGTCATCACGATCCGCGATACACGAAACCGGCCGCTAGCCCGTCGCGGCAGAATGATCGTCTGGAAAGCGTCCAGCAGGACCTCCGCCAGGCACAGCAAACCGAGGATGAGCGTGAAGTAGCGCATAGACCTGCTGCGATTCAATCACGACTGGGTTAACTCCGCAAAAGCTTTGAGGAAATTGCCGACTTTACGCTGGGGAGATAGGCGTCCGCTTCCCTTCGCAGAATCAAAATGTGCTCAAGATCACAGAATTGGACGTGCAGGCTCACCAACGTTCCTACGATCGGAATTGCACAATACTCCCAACAGTAAGCAACGTGATAATCCCCCAGTTGAACTGGATTGCAAGCTGCCGTCCTTTCCCCTGCAATCTGTTGCGCTGCGCCTCGCTTCTAGCATGCACAGGCTGCTGCGCTGGATGGAGTTTAGGCGAAGATCGACCGCTAACGAGTAAGTCAGGCAGTACGATGAAGCACAAAATCTTAGTTGTTGACGACGAACAAACGGTAGCCGATACCCTGCGCATGATTTTCGAGAAGCGCGGATTTGATTGTCGGGCCACCTACTCCGGAGCTGAGGCTGTCGTCTGTGCAGACGAATTTCTCCCCGAACTGTTGCTGTGCGATATATCGATGCCCGAAATGAGCGGTCTGGAAGTGGCTTCGAAAATTATAAGAAAATGCCCAGAGTGTCGAGTCCTGCTTTTGACAGGACATTACACGAATCTAGGGTCCGCCCAGAAATGGACACTCTCTCACTCCACGCCCAGCCGCATCATGACCAAGCCTGTCCCCCCAGCGCAGTTACTGGAAGCCGCGGGCGCTTTGCTGCAATCGAGTCGACATTGAACGAGAGTGCATGCCGGCCTCGCTTAGGCCTACACTGGACAGGATGCAGGGACTGGGACGGTTGCTGATCTATGCCGGCGTCTTAATTGTCATTCTGGGCGTGTGCGTGTTGCTCGTGCAAAAGCTAGGCCTGCCGCTCGGCCGATTGCCGGGAGACATTGTCTGGAAAGGCAAACATACCTCCGTCTATTTCCCGCTGGCGACCTGCGTGCTGATCAGCGTGATGCTCTCGTTGATTCTGTATGTTGTGAATCACCTTCGCCGTTAGAAGCCGGTAGGCTCCGCGGGACGCGAAGGATAAAACCGGATGCAGTGCAGCGCCAGCGCGATGCTAGACTCATCGTTGCGACACCCGAATCCCGTCGCCATGGTTTGCGCTCCATTGAGAATCCATACATGAGTCCGTCGTTCAAGTCGCCGTGGGAAAAACCGCTCGCCAGTTCGCGACGCCCGGGAACTTCTGCCGCCGCGCGCCCGCAGATGGACCTGTTGTTCCCAGCCAACTCTTCGCCGCCCGAAGCAATCGATTTTGTCCGGCCGCCTTGGAAAGTACACCAGCTGGTCTTCGAGATTCGCGGACGCGTCGAGAAAGAGTATCGCGATTTGCGCGTCGAGGGAGAAATTTCAAACCTGCGTCAGGCCGCCTCCGGCCACGTCTATTTCACCTTGAAGGACGACCAGAGCCAACTGCCAGTGGTCCTGTTTCGCGGCAAAGCACGATTGCTGAAGTTCACCCCCAAAGACGGTCTGGAAGTCCAGGTGCGCGGCGGCATCTCTGTGTACGAAGACCGTGGGCAACTGCAGCTCGTCGCGGAATCCCTGGAGCCGCGCGGCAAAGGATCGTTGCAGGTTGCCTTTGAGCAACTGTATGCCCTGCTGAAAGAAGAAGGGCTGTTTGAGTCAGAACGGAAACGCCCACTTCCGCTGTATCCACGCACCATTGGCGTCATTACATCGTCGAAAGGCGCTGTCATTCACGACATTCTCCACGTGCTGGCACGCCGCCATTCGCGTGCCCACGTCCTGTTGTATCCGGCGGCCGTCCAGGGAGAAGCGGCAGCCAGTGAAATGGTAGACGCTCTCGCATGGTTCCAGAAAAACCCTTGCGTGGATGTGCTCATCGTGGCTCGTGGCGGTGGATCGCCGGAGGATCTGGCGGCGTTCAACAGCGAAGGCGTAGCGAGGGCAATTGCTGCATCGACAATTCCCGTGGTTTCCGCCATTGGCCACGAGACAGACTTTACCATTGCCGATTTTGTAGCCGACCTGCGCGCTCCCACGCCCTCCGCCGCCGCCGAGATGATTACAGACGCGCAATACCGGGTGGAGGAATATTTGGGATTGTTGGCGGCGCGATTGGAGCGGGCCGTCGGGTATCAGCGGATGCGAGCGCGGGAACGGTTCGCACAATTGAATGCTTCCGCAGTGTTTGCCGGGGTGCAGCATGGTTTAGCGCGTCGCCAGCAACGTGTCGATGAATTCCGCTTCCGGCTGGAGGCGTCCTGGCAGAAGGGCTTCACCGCTGTCAGTCGGCGGCTCGATACTGCGCAGGCAAATTTGATGCGCCAGGATGTACGCCGCCAGATGAATCTCCACATGGAGCGACTGCGTTCCTTAGAAATGGGATTGGGACGCGCCTGGCGTGCCTATTCTGAACGCTGCCGCACTCGATCCAGCCGCGCCGCCGACCGCTTAGCTGCACTGTCGCCGCTCGCCGTGCTGGATCGCGGCTACGCGTTGGTGTACGACGGCGGTGGCGCTCTCATCAAGACAGCGAGTAGTTTGCATCGAGGCGACGCCTTGCATCTGCGGTTCGCGCAGGGTCAAGCGGATGCGACCGTGGTGGACGCGATGCCGGAAGCGAACAAGAAATCCAGCGAGAACTGAAGGAGGACGATGAGGAAACTTTTCGGAACGGATGGAATTCGCGGGGTTGCCGGACAATTCCCGCTGGACAATAAAACCGTCTACTCAATCGGACTGGCCGTCGCGCATTCGCTACGCAAACAGCACCCCAACCCGCATGTGCTGGTCGGCATGGACACCCGCGAATCCAGCACAGAGATTGCCGCTGTGCTGACCTTTGGTCTTCGCCATGGAGGGGCGGAAGCCACCAGCGCCGGCATCATTCCCACACCCGGGGTTGCGTATCTGGCGCGCACTCGCGGATCTTCTGCCGGTGTCGTGATCTCCGCTTCGCACAATCCCTGGCAAGACAACGGAATCAAGATTTTTGGCGGCAATGGCTACAAACTGGCGGATGCGGTCGAACTTGCCATCGAAGATGAAATTTTTGCCCGACTTTCGCAGACGCAGGAACCCGAGATTTCTTCAATGATCCCACCCGAAGTCGATCCCACTTTACCCGCGGCCTACATTGAATTTTTGAGGAGTCAGGTTCCTGATTTGCGGCTGGACGGCAAAACGATCGTTGTGGACTGCGCGAATGGCGCCGCCAGCGCAATCGCACCGCCATTGCTGGCTCATTTTGGCGGCGACATTCAGTTGACCCATATTTCCCCCAACGGTCGCAACATCAATGACCATTGCGGCGCGCTGCATGCGGAGGTGGTAGCGCAGGAAGTTGTGACTCGCAGGGCAGACGCAGGCATGACGTTTGACGGAGACGCGGACCGTGCCATGCTCGCCGACGAACACGGAAAAGTGGTGAATGGGGACGCGGTGCTGCTGATTGCCGCGCGCGATTTGCACGCTCGCAACCGCCTGACAAACAATCTGGTGGTCGCAACCACCATGTCGAACATGGGCCTGGAAGCCGCGCTGCGAACCAACCATATCAAGATGCTGCGCGCGCCCGTCGGCGACAGGTATGTTCTGGAAGAGATGCAAAAAAACGGAGCGATTCTGGGCGGTGAACAGTCCGGCCACATGTTGTTTTTGGATCGCAGCACCACCGGCGATGGCATGCTGACGGCCTTGATCGTGTTGGATATTCTGCAGCGTTCCGGCCAACCGCTGTCCGCTCTGACAAAGGATCTGAAGGTCTTTCCGCAGGTGATTGTGAATGTCCGCGTGCGGCAGAAACAGCCCCTCGACTCGATTCCGACCGTCGTAGCTGCTATTCGTGACGCTGACACCGAACTCCACGGCAATGGCCGTGTGGTGGTTCGATATTCCGGAACTGAAGCCCTGGCGCGAGTGATGATTGAAGCGGAATCTGAGCAAGTGATGCAACACCACGCCAACCGCATTGCAGACGCAATTCGCGCCGAGCTCGGTGTCTGAGTCTGCGGAAAGATTTTTTCTGAAGCGGACGCACTCGAGCAGCACAGCTATTTCAGATCGCGCCAGTTGGGGCCCACCGCGACTTCGGCGACGATCGGAACTTTCAGCTCGATCACCTGCTCCATCGCCTGGCGAACACGTTCTCGCACCTCATCCACTTCTTCCATGGGAACGTCCAGCACCAACTCATCATGCACCTGCAGCACCATTTTGGTGCGCAGCTTTTGTTCGCGAAGCTCGCGCGACACTCGAATCATGGCCAGCTTGATCAGGTCCGCGGCCGTCCCCTGCAGCGGCGTATTTACTGCAGTGCGCTCGGAAAATCCGCGCATATTGGCATTGCGACTGGTGATGTCCGGAATAGGACGAACCCGGCCAAACAGCGTGCGCACACTTTGCGTCTGTCGTACTTGTTCCAGCGTCCGGTCAATAAATGTCTTCACACCGCTATAACGTTCAAAGTAGCGATCGATATAGGTACGTGCTTCGCTGGGCTCAATGTTCAATTGCTGCGCCAACCCAAAAGGCGAAATGCCATACACAATGCCGAAATTCACTGCCTTGGCGCGATTGCGCGTCTCTTTGTCCATGGCTTCGATGGGCACACCAAACACTTCAGAGGCCGTCAGCGTGTGGATGTCGACGTTTTCGCGATACGCCTTCAGCAGTAGCGGATCTTCAGAGAAATGCGCCATCAGGCGCAACTCAATCTGCGAATAGTCCGCCGACAGCAGAACGTTTCCATCCGCCGGGATAAATGCCGCGCGAATCTCGCGACCTAACTCCGACCGAATGGGAATATTTTGCAAGTTCGGATTCGCAGACGACAAACGTCCTGTCGCGGTGCCAACGGCATTGAAAGTAGTGTGCACGCGATGCTGCGCATCGGCCAGCAGCGGCAGACTGTCAGAGTAGTTCGATTTCAATTTCGCCAGCTGGCGATATTCCAACACCATGCGCGGTGCTTCATGATGCTCGGCGAGTTCCTCCAACACATCCTGCGCGGTGGAAACAACTTTGCCCCTGCCGTACTTGATTGGCTTCGGCAGCGCCATCTTGTTAAACAAAACGTCTCCCAGCTGCTTGGGAGAATTGATGTTGAAGCGATGCCCGCAATGGCTGTAAATGTCTTCCGCCAGGGTGTGCATCTGGTCGGCCAGCCGCTCAGAAATTCGCTGCAGGTACGCGGAATCGATGCGGACACCAGCATCTTCCATGTCCAGCAAAATGGGCGCCAGTGGAAGATCGATGGTTTCGTACACTTTCAGCGTGTCGGAGTCTTCGACAGCACGCCGCAGTTGTGGTGCCAGCCGCGCGATGGTGGCCGCCGCCATCGGCAGCGCTTCTTCTCCTTCGCCGCGCAAGGATTGATTGTCGAAGCGCGCCGCCACATCTTCCAGGCGATGGGTGCTGTGCGTCGGGTTCAGCAAATAGGAGTAGAGCATCACGTCGTCGCGAACGCCCGCCAGATGAACACCGTGAGACTTCGTTGTACGCAAAAGTGTTTTCAGGTCATGAACAGACTTTGGCAACGTTTCGTCTTCCAACGCCGCGCGCAGCAGCGAAGCCGCCTCACCATCCCACGGCACCCGGTAGGCCTTGGTATCGTCCGCAGCCAGTCCAAGCGCAAATGCTGAAGCGGGAGCCACCGCCGACGCAACCTTGCTGTCTGCCGACTCAATCGCATCCAGCAGCGACAAGTTCTGCTGCATTTCCGGTTCGGCAGGTTCTTCTGCCTCAGATTCAGGCTCCGCGCTCACCGCCTTCTCAACACCACTGGCAATCGTCAACGTCCCCGCACGGGCTGTGGCCAGCAGTTGTTCCAGCTCCGGCAGCGTTGGATGCAACACCAGTTCCGCAGTCTGCTTCGGTGCTTCCGCCAGCCCGAGCTCTTTGATCAGCGTCGTGAATTCCAGCTCCGTAAATAGCGTGCGGCTGGCGATCGGGTCCGGCGATTGGGTTTCCAATGGCTTCAGGTCCAGCTCGAGCGGAACGCTGCAGTGAATCGTCACCAGCTCTTTACTCAGTAAGATTGTGTCGCGATTGTTCTGCAGCGACTCGCGATAGGTTTTGCGTTTTACTTCGTCGGCATGATCCAGTGCGGCTTCTACGCTACCAAATTGCTGGATTAACTCGACAGAACCTTTGTCACCGATCCCGGGCGCACCGGGAATATTGTCGATGGAATCTCCACGGAGCGCCATTACGTCGACCACTTGTTCGGGCGGAACACCCAAGGCTGCCTGAACTCCCGCACGGTCAAGCACAAGATTGTCTTTCGCGGGGTTCAGCACAAACACGTTGTCGCTCACCAGCTGCATCATGTCCTTGTCGTTCGATACGATGTAGACCGGATGACCGAGTTTCGACGCCTGCTGTGTCAGAGTTCCAATGACGTCGTCGGCCTCAAAGCCTTCCTGCTGCAGCATGGGAATGCGAAGGGCTTCCAGCGCCCGGCGAATATATGGGATTTGCTGCGACAGGTCCGGCGGCATCTCTGCGCGATTCGCTTTATAACCGGCGTACTCTACTTCATCGAACGCCTGCGTCGTAGCGTTGAACTTGCGAATCTTCAGGTCCTTGGCCCGCTCGTCACGAAATACGGGCGTGCTGACGTCGAACACGGCAGCAAGATATTGTGGCTTGAAATCTTTCCGCAACCGGTTCAGCATGTTCACAAAAACATATACGGCTGCCGTCGGAATGCCGCTGCGCGTCGACATGGGGCGCTGCCGCTGCATGGCGTGATATGCGCGAAAAATAAAGCCCATGGTGTCGAGCAGAAATACGGCGGGTTTGTCGGTCGGGCGAGCCATCTTTTTCGAGTCTACAGAATCTTCGCCAAACCTTGATGCAAGGAACATGCAGTCGCCATAGGAAAAGAAGCGGTATCCTGCGGCGACCGCGTGATTGTAGGCTGCCAGCACCTTTTCCGTTCCTGCAAAAGCACACACCAGCATCAGCAGCGTTGACTGCGGCAGATGGAAGTTGGTCAACAGTCCGCCCACGACGCGGAACTCATAGCCCGGCGATATAAACATGTCTGTCTCCCCAGAATGGGCGCGCAACTCGCCGGTCTCGGATGTCCTTGCGCAATGTTCCAGCGTGCGAACGGTTGTGGTTCCCACAGCAATCACACGGCGCCCCTCATGTCGCGCGAGGTTTACCGCCTGCGCGGTCGATTCCGGCAGCGTATACCGCTCCGTGTGCAGACGAATGTCCTCCAGCTTTTCAACCCGGACAGACTGAAAAGTTCCCAGTCCCACGTGCAGCGTCAGGCTTGCAATTTCCACACCTCGAGCACGAATCGCGGAAAGGATCTCCGGCGTAAAGTGCAGCCCTGCGGTGGGCGCAGCGGCCGACCCACGCTGGGCTGCAAACACAGTCTGGTAGCGTTCGCGATCGGCGACATCATCCGCGCGATGGATATAGGGAGGCAGCGGCATGTGACCGATCCGGTCCAGAATCGCGTAGAAATCGTCCACAGGATCAAAACGCAATCGTCGCTCGCCAAACTCTCCCCGCCCGACAATCTCCGCCGTCAGTAGCGGCTCTCCGCCTGCGCGGTCATTATGCTGCGCAAAAAAGAAAAGCCTTTCTCCCACCGGAAGCTTTCGGCCCGGATGCACAAGCGCGCTCCACTCCAGCGGCCCGTGCTGCTCCGTCAGCAGCACTTCGACACTTCCCTGCAAATGCTCCTTCGCCGCCGGATTTCGAGAGCTGATGGGCTGCGCATGAATTCCAGCGCGACGCGCAAATAACCGCGCCGGCAGCACCCGCGTGTCATTCAGCACCAGCAAATCGCCGGGCTGCAACACGTCCGGAAAACTGCGAAACCAACTGTCTCGGAGATTTCCACTCGCGCGATCGACAACAAGCATGCGAGAAGCCGCGCGATCCTGCAGCGGCTGCTGCGCGATCTGCTCCGTCGGCAACATGTAGTTGAAATCGCGAACCTGCACAACAAGTATTCTAGAGCGGGGTTCCAGTTGAGGCGGCTGGCCGGATATGCCCCGAACGAATCACGCATCCGAAGAAAAAGAATATCCTGTTATTTGCGCGCAATTGCCTAGGCTCGCGCGCCGAAACTGCGAAAAGGAATGAGGTCCATCTTTATATGCCAAATTCGAGTGCAAATTCTCCCATCCAAAACGTCGTCCTGATCACCAGCGGAGACCTGCGGCTGTCAGCCAATCAGGTCTGCTGGCCTGCCCAGGAGGATCTGGAGCGCAAATTGACGCAATGTTTCCGGGACGCAGGCGTTTCCGTACGGCGTGCCTTCCCAGTCGATTCCCGCAGCGGCCACGGTTTCATCTCCAGCCAGCGTATGGGGATGGATATTTTTGCCGAGATTGATCCCGAAGCCAACCTGGTATTCGCCACCGCCGCCTGGCAGTATAGCCATCACGTGCTGCCCGGGATGCGCAGCCATCGCGGGCCCATCCTTACCGTCGCCAACTGGTCGGGACAATGGCCGGGACTTGTAGGGCTATTGAATCTGAATGGGTCGCTGGTCAAGGCGGGCGTGCCGTTCAGCACCCTGTGGAGCAAAGATTTCACCGACAGATATTTTCTGACTCGCCTGAAGGAGTGGATCGACCACAGAACCGTCACCCATGATCTGTCGCATGTGCGCGATCTGGATGCGAAGGCACTTCCGTCGGAAGCAGCGAGCAAAGGCAGACAGCTTGCCGCCGAGTTGCAAAAGAAGAAAGCCATCCTCGGTGTCTTCGACGAGGGCTGCATGGGAATGTACAACGCCATCATCGATGACGAACTGCTGAATCCAATTGGAGTCTTCAAAGAGCGGCTGAGCCAGTCCGCGCTGGTGGCGCGGATGCGCACCATCACACCGGACGAGGCGAAGGCAGTGCGGCAGTGGCTGGACAAAAAAGGCTTGCGCTTTGTCACCGGCAAAGATGAAAGCTCGGAGTTGACCGACGCGCAGATCCACGAGCAATGCAAGATGTATATCGCCGCCACCCGCATCGCGGATGACTTTGGCTGCGACGCCATCGGCATCCAGTATCAGCAAGGATTGAAGGATCTGGTTCCTGCTTCCGATCTCGCCGAAGGCCTGATGAACAATTCCGATCGCCCCCCCGTGTACCAGGAAAACACCGGCAAGGAACTGTATGCCGGCCGGCCGCTACCGCATTTCAATGAGGTGGACGAATGCGCCGGGACGGATGCCCTGGTGACGAATCGTTGCTGGACTGCGCTCGGCCTCGATCCTTCCACAACCCTGCATGACGTGCGTTGGGGAGAACAGTTTCAGGGCGACGGCATCGACGATTTCGTGTGGGTGTTGCAGATTTCTGGAGCGGCGCCGGCCAACCATTTTGTAGACGGCTATGCAGGTGCCTCCAGTGAGCGCCAGCCGCCTATGTATTTTCCCTTGGGCGGCGGCACGTTGAAAGGTGTCGGCAAACCGGGAAACATCGTATGGAGCCGCGTATTTGTCGAAGGCAATGCCCTGCACATCGACATGGGCCTCGGCACCGTCGTCAAATTGCCGGAAGAAGAAACCAAGCGCCGATGGAAGCACACCACCAGTCAATGGCCAATGGTGAGCGCCATATTGCAGGGAATTTCGCGAGACTCCTTCATGGCGCGACACCGCGCTAACCACGTCAACATTGCGTATGTGCCGGATGCGAAGACAGCTGCCAATGCGCTCGCGGTCAAAGCTTCGATGTTCGAAGCGCTTGGGGTTCGCGTGCACCTGTGTGGCACGTTGAAATTCGATTAACTTCCGGCTGTTTGACAAACCACGGCGCAGTTCTGGATGAATATGCAATCGTCCTATGAACTGCGTGAAGCGGAGAATGCAAATCGAAAAATTGTCGAGAGCATTGCCCCACGTCGGACGGATGCGGCATGAGGAAAACAAATCACTACCATCCCGCTACAGGAATACTCAAAGTCGCTTCCCTCTATCGATATAAGCGCAAATGCCTTCGCGAAAAAATACTCCCGGAAGCTGGATTGATCGACGAGATAATTGCTTTCGCAAAAAAAAGAGATTTCGAGCACGCGATTCTACTCATCGAGGAGTACAAAATCTCTCCGCAGCCCGGATGGTTTGTCGCTGGTAAAATTCCGGCACGTTTGCTGCCCCCAGTGGTTCATTTGGCTGATTCGAAAAGGCGCATCCCTCCCACCCAATGTCCACGTTGTAAATCACCATTGCTGAATATCCAGCTTCGACAGCATTTGCTTACTTGTGCTGTGCCTAAACATCCAGTCGACGTGCGTCCGCACTCGAAGCTTTCTCGGAAACAGAAACCAAGGGGAATGCATCCCGGAAAAATCAAGCTGTCCGACGAAACCTACGGTATGCGCTAACGCAGCGACGAGTCAACCGTTCTCCTCCACATTCGCGTTGAATCCTCTCCATCTCGTAAAATTAGGTGTTTGGTTCGAGCGCGTGGCGTCGAGCATCCAATAATTTCAACATTGCAACGAAGAAAACGGAACGGAGCATTCCCTTGGCTGAAACCATCTATGACGTCGCCATCATCGGCGGCGGGCCAGCCGGTTACACGGCTGCGATTCGCGCCGGGCAGTATGGCCTGAAAGTCGCGCTGATTGAAAAAGAGAGCAAGCTGGGCGGCACCTGCCTGCACTGGGGATGCGTCCCCACAAAGTCCTTGCTGTTCAATGCCGAGATCTATGACCACCTGAAGCATGCGGTGGAGTACGGCATCGAAGGCCTCGGTGAAGGCAAGCTGAACTGGGACACCATCCAGAAGCGCAAGCAAGGCATCATCGACAAACACGCCAAGGGCCTGGTCTTTCTGATGAAGAAGAACAAGGTCACCGTCTTTGCAGGCCATGGACGGCTGACCGGACCGGCGAAAGATGGCGTGCATTCGATAGATGTGCAAGCCGGAGCCGCTGACGGCGCAGCCAGCGAGCGTTCCACGGTGAAAGCGAAAAATGTAGTCATCGCCACCGGTTCCGACGCCAAGATGCTCCCAGGATTGCAGGCAGACTCCCAGGTCCTGACCAACATGGAGATTCTGTCGCTGAAAGAAATTCCCAAGTCCATGGTCGTCATCGGCTCGGGTGCCGTGGGTGTCGAGTTCGGATCGATCTTCAAGAGTTTCGGCACGGAAATCACCATCGTGGAGGCGCTGCCACGGCTGGTGCCGAATGAGGATGAGGACGTCAGCAAGGAGCTGGCGCGGGTCTTCCGCAAGCGCGGTATCGAGTCCTTTGTCGGTGCCAAGTTCGAGAAGTTGGAGAAGACAAAAACCGGCGTGAAGGTCACCATTACCGCGTCCGATGGTAAGCAAATGGTGAAGGAAGTCGAGAAGGTGCTGGTGGCCGTGGGCCGCGCACCGCGCACCGGCAATGTTGGGCTGGAAACAACGAAGATCAAGCCGGATCGTGGATTCATCACTGTGAATGAGTGGATGCAGACCCAGGAGCCGGGCGTCTTTGCCGTGGGTGACATTGTGGCCGGGCTGCCGCAACTGGCGCACGTCGGCGCAATGTGCGGCATGGTTGTCGCAGCGAAAATCGCCGGCAAATATGCGCGTCCAGTGAAGCGCGAGCGGGTTCCGGCCTGCACCTACTGCGAGCCGCAAATCGGCAGCGTCGGCCTCACCGAAGCCGCAGCCAAGGAAAAGGGCTTGCAGGTGAAGGTGGGCAAATTCCCATTCACCGCCAACTCCAAGGCGTCCATCGTCGACTCCCACGAAGGCTTTGTGAAGATTGTCGCCGACGCAAAATACGGCGAGATTCTCGGAGTCCACATCATCGGCCCGCAAGCGACCGAGCTGATTGCCGAAGCCGTCACCGCCATGGAGCTGGAGGCGACTGTGGAAGAAATGATGTTCACCATCCACGCCCACCCCACTCTTGCCGAAGCCATGCTGGACGCTTTTGGCAGCGTCGAAAATATGGCCATCAACGCTTGAAAGAACTGAATTTTTTACCCATTCGGAGAGGTTGGAGTGAGCATACGGTAAGATTGTCTGGATTATCTCGGGGCGCTGCGAATGGACCATCCTGCGGCTTTGAATGATGTTTACCGGAGATTCGGAGAAGCAG
>JAJYSL010000441.1 GCA_021793595.1 Acidobacteriota bacterium | reverse complement strand
CTGCGCCAGCATTTCCTTGATCTCATTCAGAGACTTGCGACCGAAATTCTTGGTCTTCAGCATTTCGGCTTCAGTTTTCTGGATCAGTTCTCCAATGGTCTGGATACCGGCGTTCTTCAGGCAGTTGTAGCTGCGAACAGAAAGCTCCAACTCTTCCACGGAGCGGTTCAGATTTTCATTTTGAATCAGCGGCTCATGAGCGCCAGCCGCAGCTTCCGCTTCCAGCTCTTCTTCAAAGTTGATGAAGATGCTCATGTGGTCTTTCAGCAGCTTGGCTGCCAGACCGACAGCATCGACCGGAAGCACAGAACCATTGGTCCAGACTTCCAGCGTCAGCTTGTCGTAGTCGGTGATCTGTCCCAGGCGCGCTGCTTCCACCGTGTAATTTACCTTGCGGACCGGCGAATGGACAGAATCGACGGGAATAAAACCGATGCCGAGATCCGAATCGAAATTCTTGTCGGCGGAGATGTAGCTGCGCCCACGCTTGAGACGCATTTCCATCTCCAGTTTGCCACCCTCGCTGACGGTCGCGATGTACACATCCTTATCCAGAATATCGACGTCGCTGTCTGCTTCAATCATGCCGGAGGTGACAATGCCGGGCTTGTCCGCGCGCAAATAAATGGCCTTCGGACCTTCGCCATTCAGCTTGAAGGGGACCTGCTTCAGGTTCAAAATGATGTCCGTCGCGTCTTCGACAACGCCGGGAATCGACTGAAACTCGTGCAATACGCCTTCAATGTGCACTGCGGTAACAGCTGCGCCTTCGACGGAAGACAACAGCACGCGCCGCAAAGCGTTGCCAATGGTTGTGCCGAAGCCACGTTCAAATGGCTGCGCGCTGAACTTGCCGTATTTTTCGGTCAACGTCTCCATCTCTACGGAAAGACGTTTCGGTTTTTGAAATCCACGCCATAACATAATTTGATCGCCTGACTTGCGCAGCGAACGTCGCGAAGCATTCTGCAACGGCCGCGCATGTTCTCCTGGGTTGAATTATTTACCGCTTTCGCGGCGCATCTGCCGCAGTTGAAGCTTGCGCCACCACTGCGGACTTTGAGAGCTTGTTGCAGTCTGCCAGCTTTGCTATACAGTTCCCTTACTTGCTGTACAGTTCGACGATCAGTTGCTCGTTCACCGGCAACTGAATGTCTTCTCGCTTCGGCAACGAAAGGACCTTGCCGCTCATCGCATTGCGGTCGATCGTCAACCATTGCGGAGAGGAACCCTGTCCGCTGTAATCGCGCGCGACCTCAAATACTGGCAGGGCCTTGCTGCCTTCGCGGACGCGGATTTCGTCTCCAACGCTGACTTGATACGAAGGAATATTCACCTTGCGGCCATTCACTTCCACGTGGCCATGGCGAACGATTTGCCGCGCCTGACGGCGAGAAATGGCGAAACCCAGGCGGTAGGCAACGCTGTCCAGACGACGCTCCAGTTGTTGCAGCAGCAACTCGCCAGTAACGCCCGGCGCGCTGTTTGCTTTCTCATAATAGGAGCGGAACTGGCTTTCCAGCGTAAAGTACATACGCTTGGCCTTCTGCTTTTCGCGCAGTTGCAGGCCGTAGCCAACGATTTTTGCCTTGCGGTCGCGGCCGTGCTGGCCAGGAGCGAAATTCCGCTTCTCAATGGCGCACTTGTCGGAAAAACACTTGGGGCCTTTCAGAAAAAGCTTGGTGCCTTCGCGACGGCAAAGGCGGCAGACAGGTCCGGTATAACGTGCCACAAAATCTCCTGAGTTCAGAGGCCGACCGGTTTACAGGCATGTGCCCTTCGTCCCGGTCCCCACAATAAGTTTTGACAGTGCCACAGCAGGATCTCCGCTACAGCCACAGTCTTTTAGTTTACACGCTTTTGGAGTACGCACCGCGTAATTTCCACGCCAATGCATGACTCGACGGCGTAATGCTATACGCGACGGCGCTTTGGCGGACGGCAGCCGTTGTGCGGCACCGGCGTGACGTCGCGAATGGTACGCACGTCAATGCCAGCCGAGGCCAGAGCGCGGATCGCAGATTCACGGCCCGAACCCGGTCCACTGACCCGCACGTCTACCGAGCGCATGCCATGCTCGCGCGCCTGAGTGGCGGCGTTCACCGCGGCCTGCTGCGCGGCAAAGGGAGTACCCTTGCGCGATCCGCGGAAGCCCAGCGAGCCGGAACTCTTCCAGGAAATTGTGTTGCCCTGTCCGTCTGTGATGGTCACGATGGTGTTGTTGAACGAGGCCTGAATGTACACCACTCCATAGGGCACGACCTTGCGTTCGCGCTTCTTGAATTTCTTGTTCTTGGCGGCCTTGCCGGCAGCGCCTGCTTGTGCTTTTGCCATTAGGTCTTCGCCGTCGCTTTCTTCTTGCTGGTCACTGTTCCCTTGCGCGGGCCCTTGCGAGTGCGTGCATTGGTATGGGTGCGCTGTCCGCGGACCGGCAGGTTTCTGCGATGCCGAAGTCCACGGTAGCTTTGAATTTCAATCAGCCGTTTGATGTGCATGGAGACGTCTTTGCGCAGGTCGCCTTCGACCTGGCCTTCATTCTCAATCACCTGACGGATGCGATTGACTTCGTCCTCGCCCAGTTCCTGAAGTTTCTTGAACGGATCGACGTCCGCCGCCTTCAGGATCCTGGCGGCACGAGAGTCGCCAATTCCGAAAATGTATGTGAGCGCGATGCGTGCCTGTTTGTTGCGCGGCAGATCGACGCCAGCAATACGTGCCATAAATGTCCTTCTCTTACTTGCCTCGGCTGGTGAAACCATGCCGAAGCGGTTATGCCGACCGATGCATTCCAAAAAACCTTGCATCTACGGCTGTTGGCGGAGTCCGTTCGGGTTCTTCGCAAGCCTTTCTACGGCTAACTAGCCCGACGAACGCCGGCACGCACAGCGGACGGGACTTATCCCTGACGCTGCTTGTGCTTGGCAATTTCGCAGATCACACGCACTACTCCGCGGCGGTGAATGACCTTGCATTTGTCACAAATCTTCTTTACAGATGCACGAACCTTCATTACTTCCTTCTCTCTACTGTTTCTAAAGCAGCCCTCTACTCTTGATGAGGGGGTGCAAGTTCCAACAATATTCGTCATTCTGAGCGAAGCGAAGAATCTCTGCATTTGGCTTTTCTCGAAAATACCGAGATCCTTCGCTTCGCTCAGGATGACGCCTGCGCTATTTGTAGCGATAGACGATGCGCCCACGATTCAAATCGTAGGGGCTAAGTTCCACCGCCACTTTGTCTCCGGGCAGAATGCGAATAAAGTTTTTTCGCATCTTTCCCGAGACATGCGCCAGCACCTGATGCTTGTTTTCCAACTCCACACGGAACATGGCATTCGGCAACGTTTCAACCACCGTTGCCATCACTTCAATCGCATCTTCTTTCGACAATCGCCACTCCAACCCTGGCCCCTTGCACGCGGGACCATTGCATTCCGAAAATCTTGTCCAGCATGGTGCAACCTGCTAGGCGGTCAGGACCTCGGCACCCTCTGCCATGACCGCAATCGTGTGTTCAAAATGCGCGCTCAGGCTGCCGTCCACCGTCACAGCCGTCCAGCCATCTTCCAGCACGCGAACTGAATGTTGCCCCGCGTTGACCATGGGCTCGATCGCCAGCACCATGCCTTCGCGCAGCTTGATGCCCTGGCCTCGCCGCCCGTAATTCGGGATCTGCGGCTCCTCATGCATCACCGTCCCGATGCCATGTCCGACAAAATCCCTCACAACGCTAAAACCCGCGGACTCCACCACTTCCTGCACCGCCGCGCCCACATCGCCGAGCGTCGCTCCGGCCCGTACGACCGCAATCGCAGCCTGCAAGGACTTTTCCGTCACTTCCAGCAACTGCTGCGCCTGTCCTGCTATCTTGCCGACGGGCAACGTAATCGCCGAGTCCGCATAGTATTTGTCGATGATCAACCCGCAATCGATCGACACAATGTCGCCTTCGCGCAAAACGCGCTGGGCCGACGGAATG
>JAJYSL010000440.1 GCA_021793595.1 Acidobacteriota bacterium | reverse complement strand
TCGCCATCTAGAAGCTTCACTGCTGGATTGTTCGCCAGATGCGGTGCGCGCTCGCGGAATTTTCTCGACGAACGCGTCAGAACCACAGCCTGCGCTTTTAATTGGAAAGTTCGGTTTGCAGCCAGAAAACTTTCCAGCAACCAACATCCGAAGAAACCTGTGCCTCCAGTGAGAAAGATGCGGCGACCGCGTACTTCCTCCCAAAGAGGCGCGGTTTTCCCCAGCATGTATTCGATGTCTTCTGAGGAAATCGACGGAGCTGGACGTAAAGTCGAGGTCACGGGCACAGCTCCGGCGGCGTAATCTGCCAGGACGTTCGGACTCCCATGGCTGCTTCCTCCAGAGAGACTGAGAAACAAGAGTATTTAGACGCTGCGATGCCTGTGCGTCAGCTTAAACTGAAAGTGTATACTCCGCGCATCGGATACCCGGTGTTCGTGCATCTATGGACAGGGTGCGGCAATGTCACTTGTTCCGCAACAGAAAATCGTGGTATGTATCCTGAAAAGAGGCTGGCAATCATGACCCCAGAATTCGGTGCGGTAAAAATCGGCAAGAAGCTGGTCGGCGATGGTCAACCATGCTACGTGATCGCCGAAATCGGCATCAACCACAATGGCAATCTGGATATCGCCAAGCGCCTCATCAGTGTCGCAGTTGCGGCGGGATGCGATGCCGTCAAGTTCCAAAAGCGCACCGTCGATGTCGTTTATTCTGCGGAGGAACTGGCGCGTCCCCGGGAAAGCCCGTTCGGCACCACCAATGGAGATTTGAAGGAAGCGCTCGAATTCGATGCGGACGATTACGCGGAAATCGATGCCTACTGCAAGGCGGTCAACATTCCATGGTTTGTCTCCTGCTGGGACGAAGATTCGGTGGATGTCATTGCCGAATTCGACGTGCCCTGCTTCAAGATTGCCTCCGCGTCGTTGACCGACGATCATCTGTTGCGCCACACGCGCTCCAAAGGCAAGCCCATTATTCTTTCCACCGGCATGAGCACCTATCAGGAAATCGACCACGCCATCGACGTGCTCGGCAAACAGGATCTGGTGGTGATGCATAGCTGCAGCACCTATCCCGCGTATTACGAAGAGCTGAACCTGCGCGCCATTCCCACCATGAAGGAGCGTTACAAGCTGCCCATCGGCTACTCCGGCCATGAAACGGGAATTGCTTCCAGCGTGGCCGCCGCGGTGCTCGGCGCCTGCTCCGTGGAACGGCATGTGACGCTGGATCGCTCCATGTGGGGCAGCGACCAGGCCGCTTCTCTGGAGCCGAACGGCATTACCCGGCTCATCCGCGACATCCGCCTGGTGGAGCAGTCCATGGGAGACGGCGTCAAGCGCGTCTACGAGCGCGAGCTGCCCATCATCAAGAAGCTGCGCAGGGTTGGAGCCGGCGTTTGATGGATCAAATCCGAGCCATCGCTCTCGATGTCGATGGCGTTCTGACAGATGGCGGCGTCTGGTGGGGTCCAAATGGCGAGGAGTGGAAACGCTTCTGCTTCGCGGACATCATGGGAGTTTCGCTGGCGTGTAAAGCCGGCCTGATCCTCACCTTGATTTCCGGCGAAGACAGTCCGCTGGTCGACCGTTTCGCGAACAAATTTCAGATGACGGATATTACCAAGGGCTGTCGCGACAAAGCGCGCGCCCTGCGACTGTTCGCCGAGCGGCAAAACCTTCCACTCTCCGAAATTTGCTTCATGGGAGACGACGTCAACGATATGGAAGCCCAGCAGATTGCCGGTCTGTCCGCTGCTCCCGCCAATGCCCATCCCGCCGTGCTGGCGCACGCCAAATTCATCGCCAAAAATAACGGCGGCAACGGGGCTGTGCGCGAGCTGGTGGATGCCATCCTGGCAGCCCGCAAATCCTGAATGATCTGCAGGCAACAGTATGCGCAAGAGGCTTCCAAAAAAGAATTACCCGAAAATCTTCCGACAAAGAATATGCCAAAACTATCCGATTATTTAACTCAGTTTGTCGCCGACCAGGGCATTCGACACATCTTTCTGGTCACCGGCGGCGGTGCAATGCACCTGAATGAGTCGTTGTCGCGCTGCCACGGTCTGGAGCCGATCTGCAATTCTCACGAGCAGGCGAGCGCCATTTGCGCCGAGGCCTATGCCAAGGCAACCAACGGTCTGGGCGCTGCCATGGTCACCACCGGCCCTGGCGGCACCAATGCAGTCACGGGAGTGGTGGGAGCCTGGCTCGACTCCACACCGGTCTTGTTTATTTCCGGGCAGGTGAAACGCCCGGATCGCATGTTCGACGCCGAAGGCAAGCCGCTGGGCATGCGTCAGTTGGGTGTGCAGGAAGTGGACATCGTTTCCATTGTGCGACCTGTCACCAAATACGCAGTCACCATCCTGGATCCAAACACGATTCGCTATCACCTGGAAAAAGCTGTGTACCTGGCTCAGACCGGTCGGCCTGGCCCGGTGTGGATTGACGTGCCGCTCGATGTGCAGGCGTTTCCGCTGGATGATCTGGCGGCCCTGCCCGGTTTTGACCCGTCGAAGGAAGGTTCCAGCGAAGCCGACGCAACGGCAGAGCTTAAGGAGCAGGTGCGTCAGACGATCGCCGCGTTGAACCAATCCGACAGGCCGCTGTTGTTTGCCGGCAACGGCATTCGACTGGCACGCGCGGAAAAGGAATTTCATGAGCTGCGCAAGCTGCTGAACATTCCCATTGCCGCCACCTGGTGCGCCGCCGATCTGGTTCCTAGTGATGAGCCGCTCTATGTCGGCCGTCCCGGCTCGGTGGCCGCACGCGGAGCGAACTTCGCCCTGCAGAACAGCGATTTTCTGCTGGCCCTGGGGGTCCGCCTGGACTTTGCCATCACCGGCTATGCGCCCGACAAACTGGCTCGCGAGGCGCACAAGGTCGTCGTCGATATTGACGCGGCAGAGCTGACCAAACTGCATCCGCACATTGAGCAGCCGGTGTGCGCCGATGCACGCGCGTTCCTGAGAGAAATGCTGCGCCAGCGCGATGCCATCCAGCCCCACGACCGCTCCGCCTGGGATCGCCGCTGCGCCGACTGGAAGACGCGCTATCCCGTGGTGACCGAAGAACATCGTAATCCGGAGAGCCAGGTGAGCATTTACCACCTTGCCGAAGTGATCGGCACGGAAACCGATGCCAAAGATCAGCTGGTCTCGGGCAGTTCCGGCAGCGGGATTGAGATATTTTTGCTGGCCTGCCCCACTCGCACCGGACAGCGCATTTACCACACCGCGGGCCTGGGCAGCATGGGGTTTGGGCTTCCCATGTCAATTGCGGTGTGCCTTGCCGCCGGTCGCCGGCAGACCATCTGCGTGGATGGAGATGGCGGTTTCCAGTTCAATATTCAGGAACTGGAAACCGTGGCGCGGTTAAACCTTCCTATTAAGTTTTTTGTTTTAAATAACGATGGCTACGCATCGATTCGTGCCTCGCAGAAAAACTATTTTGGCCAGGCCAGCATCGGCTGTGACCAACCGACCGGTCTTACCGTGCCGAACCTAACCAGAATTGCCGCCGCCTACGGCGTCCAGTCTGCGGTCATCGCCGACCAGAGAAATTTACGCGAAGATGTGCGGCGCGTGCTTGCTACTCCCGGACCCGTCCTGTGCGATGTTCACGTCATTCCGGACGAAACCCGGGCTCCCCGGCTTTCCTCTTTCCAAAAGCCAGACGGTACTTTCGTTTCGAAACCGCTCGAAGATTTGTGGCCTTTTCTTGACAGGGAAGAGTTTTTATCGAATATGATTGTGGCACCGTTGCAAGACTAACAAGATAATAAATAGCAAATCAGAGGAGATGGAACACGTGGAATCCCCTCGTAGCATAACTGCAACTATTGCAGAATGTTCTGCCGCTGAACTTAAAGTATCGCTGGAGGAAGTTTTTTCCGAGCCGCTGGCGCATGTCCTGGAGCGCGAAGAAGGCGCCCTGAATCGTCTGCTGGCCAACCGAGCCGGTCAGT
>JAJYSL010000439.1 GCA_021793595.1 Acidobacteriota bacterium | reverse complement strand
CGAGGTTCGCAACAGCTTCGCCGGATCAGGAATGATATCGAACTCCGGTACCTGGCCTCCCTGGACCAGCACCGTGGAAACACCATTCACCCGGTTCAGGCGCGGTTTGATATCGTAGGTCGCCACCTCCCAAAGCCGGGTCGCTGGCATGGTGCTGGAAGTCAGACCGAAACCGAGAATCGGAAAACTCGAAAAACGCAACCGGGTCGCTTCAATCTTCGTCGTCGGAGGCAGCGAACTCTGGACCCGCGACATGGCTGCGTACACATGTTGCAAGGTCTGAAACATGTCCACTTTCCAGTCGAAAAACAGGTCCACCTCGGCCGTCCCTCGACTGGTAATCGAACGGACCGTTTGCAATCCCTGGACGCTGTTGACGGCTTCCTCGATCGGCCTCGTAATGGTCACCAGCATCTGGTCAATCGGCATCACACCGTTGTCGATGGCAATGATTACGCGTGGAAAATTCGTCGTTGGAAACACGGCGATCGGAATGTTTATCGCCAGGAACGTGCCCACCAGAGCCAACACGCCGATCACGGCGATCAATGCCTTGGAATAGGTGGCAAACCAGGGAAGTTCCTCTTCTTTCGCTCCCGAACCCTTGGCAGACTGATCGCTTTCTGGACCTGCGGGAACACCCGTCTCGGGGTCAGTCCCTCGCTCCACGTTTTCCTCGGGTCCGCTCCCGGAAAAATTTTCCATGGCGACCTAAGCCTCCGCCTTCGGGCCGGGGTTTGCGCTGGCGGGTGTAGCTTTTACCTTCGTCTTGTCCGGCAGTCCATATTGTCCGCTGACGATCACTTGCTCTCCAAGCTGAAGACCGCGGACGATCTGCACCATCGCCCCCTGCTGAATCCCCGTCGTCACCGGTTGCGTATAGGCGCGATTGTCCGACCTCACCACCATCACCGATGTCTCCCCGCTCGATGCTGTCAGTACCGCGGAAGCCGGGATCACCAAGGCATTGGAAATTGTCTTCGCGGTGATCGAAACATTCACGGTGGTTCCTGGTTTTAATTCGCCCGCCGGATTGTCCGCTGCCACCCATACTTCGACCGTGGTGCTGTTCGGATCGAGCGCCGGACTCAGAACCGTGACTTTCGCCGGTATCGCCTTGGAAAGACCAGGCACTTGGAAACTCGCAGCCTGACCCAGCCGCAGCAATACTGCCTGTTGCTGCGGGACATGCAGCCGAACCACCACCTTGGATGTGTCCATCACGATCAGCAGTGGCGTTCCCGCCGGCGCAATGTCGCCCGGATACACGGCACGGTCGGCAACCACACCGTTAATCGGGCTGCGGATTTCCGTATAGCCCACCTGCGCGGCCGCCCCCAGATATTGGCCATGCGCTAACTCAAGCTGCCCCAGTGCTGCCTTCTTCTGCTCACCCTCCCCCAGCGCTTCCAGATTCTTGAGATGTTTTTCGGCGGTTTCGTACGCGCTTTGTGCCGCCGTAAGGGCAACCTGTGCTGCGTCCAGTTGCTTGCGCGCAATCGCACCCTGCCGGTACAGCTTGGTTTCGCTCTGGTAGAGCTCCTGCTGCGCGTCCAGCGCGGTGCGCGTGTTCAATACGTTCAGCTTCGCGGTTTGCATCTGTTCCGGCAATCCTGAAGAAGTTGTCGCGGCGTAGTTGGCCTCGGCCTGATCGTAGCCGCCCTCGGCCGACAGCAGCGCCGCGGTCAAGTCCTTGTTTTCCAGAACCGCCAACAACTCTCCGCGATGAACCTTATCGCCACGCTGCACATAGAACTTGCGTACCGGAGCTGTGATTTTCGGAGAAATGGAAGCCTGATGGATCGGATACAGTACGCCTTCCGCAGTCACCAGATCGGCGATAGACTGCACTTTCGCCTGCACCGTTTCCACATTCACAATTGGCTCAGGAGGCGGCAAAGTATCGCTGCTGCCGCAGCCATCGAAGGCCGCCGCCGCAACAAACGCTAGCATTCCCAGGGAAAGAACCCGCAGGCTGTACAGACGCATATCTATAAATTCCCCATCATTGCCGCCAGACCCGCCATCAAAATTTCCCAGTCAACGTCTGTAGAGTAGCAAGCGCCACCCGGTAACGAGCCTCTCCGGCATCCAGCGAATTGCGCGCCGTCGAAAGCGCTGTTTGCGCATTCAGGACCTCAAGTTCAATCGCATCGCCCGCCTTATAGCGCAGAACAGCCAACCGCAGGGACTCGGAAGCAAGATCGGCATCTTCCCGCAGCGTCTGAATCTCAGAACGGGCTAGCTTGGCTTCGCTATAGTATGCGTACAGGTTACTCAGCGTCTCCCTTTGCGTTTGCGACAACTCCACCTGCGCCTGCTGACGTCGAAACTTCGCCTGATGTAGTTTGCTTTCTGTGGAACCCCAGTTCCAGATGGGAAGATTCATTCCAGCAGTCACGAAATACCCAAGATTGGGCACAGGGCCGTATTGCGGATAGGAAACTGCCGTGCTCCGCAATGCGAAAGCATTTGCCTCAATGCCGTAGTCTACATCCAGAGTAAACGTCGGAAAAAAGCCCGCACGAGCCACGGACACATCGATCTTCGCCTGCTTCAGAGCAGCCATGGCGGACCGTATGTATGGATTCGCGTGCTCGGCCATTCCATTGATCTCGCCTAGAGAAGGCAGTACTGGCGGAGTGTCAAGATCATCGACGGTGGTGAAATTTTCATCCAGCACTGGCGAAATCAGTACTGCCAAAGCGAGATGCGCATGATCCATGGCCAATTGCGCTTCCTGAAACGCGCGTTTCTCCTGATCGTATTGAAGGCGCGCACGAATTACATCGGCGCGAGGAACTTCGCCGCCTGTTTCCAGTTTCTCAGTGGTAGACAGGAAGTTGGTCGCCTGGTCAAGATTTTGCTGGGCACTGGCGTACTGACGCTGCGAAACAATCGCGTTGTAATAAAGCATTGTCACGGTGACCGTAAGTCCCCGACGCGCAATTTCCGCCTGCGCCTGTGCCATTGCAGCCGCAGCGGCAGCACTTCGATAGGGCGCGAACGTAAAGAAACCCGCCGGCATGTCCTGATGCAATACCGCCCAGGCGCGGTAAACATGCACTCCGTCGTTGGTTACGAATCGTCCCGTCGGAATTTTCCCGTTCCCTTGCGTGCCCAAATATTGCTGCGTGTAGCTGATCGAAGGCAGAAGAGCGGCACGTGCCTGGGTGCGGTTTTCCTTCGCCAGGCGAGCGGCCGTCACGGCGACTCCGTATTGCGCGTAATACCGCCGCGCTCGCTGGATGGCATCTTGCAGCGTGACAACTGCGGGGGCGTTCGTATTCGGTTGCGGTTGCGCCGGCTCAGCCATAACCTGCGCTGGCACGCCCGCTGGTTGCGGCGCTTCCGCTAATACCTGGGCCTTACAACTCGGAAACACCATCGCCAGTCCCAGCAAGACCATCGCCATCAGCCACGCCTGCGGCCCGAAGCGTCGCGTCATCAGAGTCCTGCGAATTCTCCACGTGATCGCCTGAGCCATCTGACTCCTGGCTCTGAAAATCACGGGTTTTCTGGAATGCACCATAGCATCCTCTCTCTGCGATCTTGATCTCTTGCGCTCTTACACAAGCATAGGGCAGCCAAGAACGGATAGAAAATATGTCAATCAACCTCCGCCTTCGGCTCGCAATAGCAGGGTCGCAGCCAGCGCCGTGCACAATCAGAATCCCTGATGCCACACTCGTCGCCCATAGCTGCCCACTACGGTCAGTCTCGCCAACCGCATAAGACCTTCCTATTCTTTATACTTCCCTCACGCTGAAGACAACCTTAAGGCACTCCACCTGGCGTGCCCGTTTATTTTCGCGCAGCCTCGCGCTGCCTCCGGCGCCGCAATCCCGTCCGAACGCACTCTGGCAGTATGCTGAGATAGATGGCATACCGGCGACAGAGACGGAATCTCGTTTCTGCTGTCAGAAGTGTTGCCGCCTCTACTCATTCGAACGATGAATCCGGTCGAAACTCACAATCCGTCTT
>JAJYSL010000438.1 GCA_021793595.1 Acidobacteriota bacterium | reverse complement strand
GATATGGGCATCAGCGGATTCAAGCTGGATGAATGCGATAACTCCGATTACACGGGGGGATGGTCTTTCCCGGAATTGAGTCGCTTCCCTTCCGGGGTGGACGGCGAGCAGATGCACAGTCTCTTCGGACTTCGATATCAGGCGACACTCTGGGAACAATTCCGCAAGCGACGTCAACCGACCTACAACCTGGTGCGTTCCAGCGGAGCCCTCGCGGCACCGTATCCGTTCGTTCTCTATAGTGATCTCTACGGTCACCGCGAATACATCCGGGCGCTTGTAAACTCCGGATTCGGTGGCCTGCTGTGGTGTCCGGAGGTACGGGACGCGGCCAGCGTGGAAGACCTGATCCGAAGACTGCAGAGCGTTATATTTTCTCCACTGGCAATGGTGAACGGATGGTACATCCAGAATCCGCCATGGATGCAGATCGATCGCAAACTCAACAATGCCGGCCAGCGGATGGCCGACTGGCAACGGGTGCAAGAACGCTGTCGCGAAATCATCGGCTGGCGTATGCAGCTTGTGCCGTATCTCACGGCGGCATTTCAGCGCTACGCGTATGACGGCACGCCCCCGTTTCGCGCTCTGGCCCTCGATTCGCCTGCGGACAAAAGCCTGAGCGCAGTGGACGACCAGTACATGGTTGGAGATCGCATGCTGGTGGCTCCGCTGTTTGCGGGCGAACCCAGCCGCAGCGTGGTGCTGCCTTCCGGCGTCGATTGGCACGACTTCTGGACAGGCGCTCCTGTTGCAGGAGGCACCCAGATCACAGTGTCCGCCTCCACCAAAAATATTCCCGTGTACGTGAAAACCGGCAGCGTGATTCCGTGGGCCGATATCGCACAGCACGTCGAAGCGCCCGAATCGCGCCGGATATCGGTTCGCATTTACGGAGACGGCTCCCTTCCCTTCGAGATGACCGAAGGCCAACACAGTCTGCGGTTAAGCTGGCGGAAAGGCCACGGTTCCGTGAGCGGCAACTCCAACTATCAGGTCTATCAGTGGAAGCAAATCGGCTAAGAATTCCTGCGAGTGAGCTGAATGTTTGCCAAATGTAACGCTGCTGACTACACTTTTCTGCGAGCGAGTTTCCTGGTGCAAGTTGTGTCGGCGCGATTTCGTTGAGTCGCGAATCTGCGTTGAGACTCCGCCGGAAATACTGTTTGCCCCGCACGAATTTTTTCGAGCATTTTCAGCACGAAGCAACGAAAACAATTGCTTGGTTTCGAACCTTGCCGGCCAGGAGATTACCCTTGCGAAATATTCGTACGATCTTCAGCGTTTTTCTCGCGCTATGCTGTTTCGCGACCTTGAACCCAGCTCTTCTGGCGCAGCAGCAGGCTGGGAACAATTTCGAGTTGCCACCGCCGCCGCACGTGAAGCAGACTCGCTTGAAACATGTTCTTGTCATTGGAGAAACCAAGGGCTTCGAACACGACTCGGTCACGGATGCCATGGTTGCCATCTACAATATGGGCAAAGAAAGCGGACTGTGGGACACAACGATTCGCACCGACACAGAACTGCTGACCAAGAAAAATCTTGGGAGAAATGCGAAGAATCTGAATTATTTCGACTGCCTGGTTTTTGCCAGTACAACCGGCGAACTGGACATGGATGCCAGCCAGAAGAAAGACATGATGTCGTTCATCAAGGACGACGGCAAGTGCTTCGTGGGTATTCACGCGGCGCTCGACACGAACTACACCTGGCCGGAATATGGAGAAATGATCGGCGGCTGGTTCGATCAGCATCCCTGGGGCACATTCGAGGCGCCCATTGTGAATGAGCAGCCGAATTTTCCTGCCGTGCGCCATTTTCCGAAAGAGTTTGTAAAGTACGACGAGATCTATCAGCCGAAGGATTGGTCGCGAAGCAAAGTGAATGTTCTGCTCAGCCTGGACGCAAGCAAGCTCAACTTCGCCAACAATCCGCGCATTCACCGCACCGACCGCGATTTTCCAGTAGCCTGGGTCAAGATGTACGGCAAGGGACGTGTCTTCTACTCCACCCTGGGGCATACCGAGGAAGCATGGCAGGACCCGGACATTCGCAAGATGTATTTCGAAGCCATCAAGTGGGCGCTGGGGATGACGGAAGGCAGCATCGCCTCCCATCCCAAACCGGCGGCATCCGGATCGAATCCATAGTCAAATGCAAGGTCTTTAGGATGCACCGGAAACAGCCATTTATTTGAATTGCAATGTGCCAACGACGGAACGACAGATGCGGCTGAACCGGCCGAGCAGGAGCAGTGAATTGGAACGATGAAAAAATTGCATACGGGCGGATTTGCCATCCTCCTTGGAACCATCTTTTTTGCGTGCGGACCGGTGCCGATATATGCCGCCCCCGCGCGACCCTCTACCCGGAACATGCAGTCGGGAAATTCACCAGCATCCACAGCCGCCGCGCGATCCAGTTCCAACCCAGCACAGGATCCCGTCTCCAACCAGGCGGAACCGGGTGGCGCACTCTTCCGCCAGCATTGTGCTTTTTGCCATGGCCGCGACGCGGGCGGCGGAGAAACCGGGCCCGACCTTACGCAATCCAAGTTGGTGTCAGAGGATGTTGCCGGAGATAAAATCTCCGAGGTTTTGCGCGATGGGAGGCCGGACAAGGGCATGCCGTCGTTCAATCTGCCCAGTACGCAGGTGGAGCAACTGGTGGCGTTCATCCATCAGCAGCGCGCCCAGGCGCTGCTGCACAATGGAAGGCGTCGCGGCGTCGTTGTGGCCGATCTACAAACCGGCAATGTCACGGCGGGCAAGCAATACTTCAACGGCGCTGGGGGCTGCGCTTCCTGCCACTCTGCCACAGGAGACCTGGCCGGAATCGCGTCTCGTTATCAGGGGCTGCAACTGGAAGAGCGCATGTTGTACCCGAAAAACGCGACTAGCACTGTGACTGTTACATTACCCTCCGGTCAAATCATTAGCGGCACGCTCGCGTATCTGGATGAGTTTACGGTCGGTCTGCAGGACGCCAGCGGAACATATCGCTCATGGCCCACCCGCAGCGTCCGCTACTCTGTTTCGTCGCCCGTCGATGCGCACATCGCACTGTTCAGCAAATACACCGACGCCGACATTCATAACCTGATGGCTTACCTGCAAACGCTGCGTTAAAATGCGCGCTGTCCGATTGACACAAAGGAAACAAGGGTCCCGATGGAAATGAAATTTCTCAAGAGTGCTTGGTTGGTTCCTGCAGGATTATGGATGGTATCGGTTCTATTTTCACCGGCCGCACAGGCCCAGGGAGTGGATGCCTCCATGTTGCTCCATCCGCCCAAGAACAGTTGGCCCACCTACCACGGCGACTATTCAGGCCAACGCCATAGCCGTCTCACGCAAATCACGCGGCGGAATGTCGCCGATCTAGGCCTGGCTTGGGCTTTTCAGACAGGCCAAACAATGTCGCTGAAATCCACGCCCCTACTGGTGGATGGCATTCTGTACTTTACGGTTCCGGAAAACATCTGGGCTGTGGATGCGCGCTCCGGCCATCTCATCTGGCATTATCGGAATCCTCCCACCATGGGCGATCACATCGGCAATCGCGGAGTGGGGATGTACAAGAACTGGTTGTATTTCCTGCTTCCGGATGGACATCTGCTGTGCTTCAACGCGAAAGATGGCACGGTGCGCTGGAAGGTTGAGGTCGCCGACGTCAAGAAGGGCTACTGGACCACGATGGCGCCCCTGGTCGTCGGCGATCATGTAATTGTGGGTGTCTCGGGAGACTTCGATAACCTGACCGGTTATCTGCGATCGATCGATCCGCAGACCGGCAAAACACAATGGCAATGGAACGCTACGCCACCGCTCGGCACGCCGCATGCCACCACCGGCGGCATGACGTGGATGACGGGCACCTACGATCCGGAGTTGAACCTGATCTACTGGGGAACTGGAAATCCAACCCCAGTGCTGAACGGATCCACCCGGCCTGGAAACAACCTCTACACGTGCAGCATCGTGG
>JAJYSL010000437.1 GCA_021793595.1 Acidobacteriota bacterium | reverse complement strand
GATTATGAACGGCTCGACACTACGCTCAAAGGTTTCCATTACGTCAGCTTCGCCTGTCTCATGATCGCCAATATGTTCAAACAACTCGCATGAACTTCATAACAGGCTCTATACACTACATCCAGGGTTCTCCATGTTTTGCCTGCGGGTCAGGCGGGATATGTGATCAAGTCTCTGTGCATGCGGGATTGATAAAACGGATCGCTCGCCTTCTTCAGCCACATGCCTAGCTCTTCCTCAAGAAATCTACGATCCGCTGGATCAATGGCGGTGAGGGGCAGGTTCTTGAGTTGATAGGGATCCACCGAGTTATCGAAAAGCTGGGTGGACCCATCCGAGCCAACCCGATACGAATAGCGATCCGTGCGCACACCCTTTGCGTCTTCCATGAGGTAAGCCGACGATCTGGGGTTTGGATGCTCGATAAAACTTTCTGTCACGAGTCCCACCGAATAGTCAACACCCTGAACGGTGTGGGGAATGCGGTCTTTGAGGCCCATCAGCCCGAGAAGAGTCGGCATGACATCGACTTTTCCAATCATTAGATATTCCATCCGCGGCTTGAGCTTCTTGGGAAAGCGAATCATGAACGGAATCAGGTAGGCCTCTTCGTAGATCTGGCTCTTCGCGTAGAGTCCATGACTGCCCATCATTTCGCCGTGATCCGAAGTGAAGACGACAATGGTGTTCTCGGCTTCGCCGGATTGTTCGAGCGCTTGCAAAACGCGGCCTACCTCTCGGTCAATGCTGGTGACGAGGGAGAAATACACCCGGGCACACGTCTGCAGGTGAATATCATCCTTAGCCTTTTCCACGTCCACGTTGAGCCGGTTCAGAAGCTGATTCGGGGGAAGGTCTTTGTAGTATTCGCGATAGATATCCTCTTCGCAGTCCTTCACTGAGTCATAGGGCATATGTGGCGGGATGGGATCCCACATCATGCTGAACGGCTTGTGCGGATCGCGCTGGCCGTCATTATTCTTCAAATAATCAATGACAATACCTGCCTCTATATTTGAGGAAAATCCCCTCGTCTGATATACGTCTCCATCCTTCTTGCCTCCAAGCAATCCGGGAACCGAGGAGTACCCGAGCGCATCGAAATGCCTATCCTTGATGGTTTGATACCAGTACTTGTTGCCATGGCGCCCCTGGCCCGGAGGAATGTACGTGTCGAACGAATTCACAAAATGCCCGCCTGGAGGGGCCTCCATGCCGACGTAGTTTCCGTCTTTGTCGAAGAGCGGTTGATTGCGCTCCCAGTGGGTCTTGCCAACCAGGGCCGTCTCATAGCCAGCATCGGACAGCACGTCGGTGAAGCACTTGATGTCACCGTGCATTCCCTGGGAGTTTCCTTGCATGCAGTTTGACGAGACGCCGTTCTGACTTGGATACATGCCGGACATGAGCATTGCGCGACTGGGACTGCAGACCGACGCTGTGGCGGCAGCTCTGGTGAACAACAGGCTCTCTTTGGCAAGCTGATTCAGTGCGGGCGTGTGCACCGTATCGGTCACTGTCTTCAGTGCATCGCGAAATCCGGGTTGATTCCAGATTCCGAGGGCCTGAATACGAAACTCGTCCGGCTGGATGAAGAGCAGGTTTGGCTTTGCCCTGGGGTCACCATGGCTTGAGAGTTTCTGCGCTACAGCTCGCCCCCTGGTCAAGGCGATCGACGCTGAAAGCGCTGCCGTACTCTTAAGAAACTCACGTCTGTCGATCATCTGAATTCTACCTTTCCTCAGCATCGTGGAATGCCTGTCTTTGCAAGAGAACATGCCGTGTCTCCTAGTCATCATGGAGTGACCGGTCCAATGCGCTGACCGTGGGTTAGGCTGTGATTCGAGAAGGAAGCACAACTCAGAGCCACACGCGGAAAGGAAACCGGTCATGAAAGAGAAGGTACGATTTTTGGGAATGGATGTCCATGCCGAGACGATTGCGGTCGCGGCGGCGGAAGCGGACGGAGAAGTGCGCAGCCTGGGAACGATCGCCAACCGCGCGGAGTCGATTCGCAAACTGATGAAGAAGCTGGGTCCGGTGGAGCAGTTGCGGGCCTGCTATGAAGCCGGTCCGACGGGCTACGTACTCTACTGGCAGTTGACGGAGCTGGGAGTCAACCGCGAAGTGATCGCGCCGACGCTGATGCCGAGGAAGGCGGGCGACCGGGTGAAGACGGACCGGCGGATGCGGAGAGGCTGGCGCGCAGTTATCGATCGGGCGATCTGACGGCAGTGTGGGTCCCGGATGAAGGCTCCGAAGCGTTGCGCGATCTGGTGCGGGCGCGCGAGGCGGCCAAGCAGGATCAACTGCGGGCGCGTCATCGGTCAGCCAAGTTGTCGGCGCGCATGTAGAAGTGTAGAAAAATGGACACAGGCCGGTAGGCCCAGGCGGGGCAAGAGCGGGAGTCAGCCGGAGGAAGTGGAAGGCTGACTGGCAACAGGGCGCAGGGTGACTTTGCTGCGCAGATAGGCCAGGTATGCATCGCCGCGCGGCACCGGGGCCAGGAGCAACTCCTCGATGACAGGCAAGAAGTAATGCAGGGAGCGGACCGGCCCGAGAGGCATGGCACCTTCCGGGCGTATGGAGCGCCGGGCCGATGCCAGCAAGAGCGCCGTTTCCAGCGTGCTTAGAGGCACCTGTCGTTCCCAGAGTTGATGGACCAGATGGAGATCGAAGCGACTGAGGCAACACGAGCGGAAAGAGTAGTTGACGGTGCGCCGGGATAAACCGGCGTGGAGTAGAGGATGCAAGAGCCTTACGAGCAGGGAGTAGCGAACCACTCGGCCCCGAGTTTTGCAGTGAACATCGCGAGGTGTGCATTGAAGCGTAAACAGGGGCACAGATGGGCTGGGTATCGAGCTTCGAAAAATTCCAATCGGGACGCCGACGCTGTCGTCAAAGCGGAAGGCAGCATGGCCATGAGCGATAGCGCGAGCTTTGGGCCAGTTCCGCGTAGTCGGAGACCCCACGCACGTCTGGAAACTTCACGCACGAGAACCGGGAGACCTCGGAGGTACCTGAAGTGAACCACACAATCAGGCCAGTGGGAAAAGGCGATAGCCACACAGCCCACATGCACGCCTTCGAGGAGTCGGACAGCGGAGCAGTACCAATGAATCACTTGAACAAAGATGAGAAATCATTGGCGGAGAGTGAGGAGGGAAGGCCGCTGATCAAGGAGAACACTCATCAACTCAGCACGCACTCGACACAGAGCGAGGCTCGCGTGTCCCAGGGGTTGGCGGGTGTGCGCCAAGCAGCAAAGGAAAGTAAGGGGATGCAGTTCACTGCCTTGCTCCATCATCTGACAGTCGGACTCCTCCGGGAAGGTTTTCACGCCCTCAAGCGGAAAGCTGCTCCTGGAGTGGACGGCGTCACATGGGAAGAGTATGAATCCGGGCTGGAGGAGCGACTGGTCAATTTACACAGCCGGGTTCACCGCGGCGCTTATCGAGCGCAGCCATCCAGGAGAGTGTATATCCCGAAGGCCGATGGTCGGCTACGACCATTAGGGGTCGCGGCGCTGGAGGACAAAATCGTTCAGCATGCCGTGGTCGCAATCCTCAATCAGATTTATGAAGAGGACTTTCGCGGTTTCTCCTAGGGCTTCCGGCCAGGACGCAGCCAACATCAAGCGTTGGATGCGTTATACGTTGCACTCACGCGGAAGAAAGTGAGCTTTGTGCTGGATGCAGACATTCGCGGATTTTTCGATAATCTTGATCGTGGATGGATGCTAAAGTTTCTCCAGCACCGCGTTACCGACCCCCGGATGCTCCGGTTGATCCAGAAGTGGCTGGATGCCGGAGTAATGGAGGAAGGCGAATGGAAAGATACGGGGATGGGTACGCCGCAAGGTTCGGTGATCACTCCCCTTACACAAAAGGTAATTTTGAATTTGAACGGGTAGTGAGGGGTTGGCGAAGTAGTGTCTCAGTGCTTGACTTGCGCCTTAAGAGGCAATACGTTTATGGCAAATGGCACGATCGACC
>JAJYSL010000054.1 GCA_021793595.1 Acidobacteriota bacterium | reverse complement strand
ATCAGGTCACGGAGGTTGTCTTGTTCCGTTCTAATCCATTCGAGCTCAGCAATCCGATTTCGGACTTCGATGCAATCCGCATCAGCCTTGCATCCCCAGAGAAGATCCGCAGCTGGTCGCACGGTGAGGTGACCAAGCCGGAAACCATCAATTACCGCACCTTCAAGCCGGAACGTGATGGCTTGTTCTGCGCCCGCATCTTTGGACCGATCACCGATTGGGAATGCCTCTGCGGCAAGTACAAGCGCATGAAACATCGCGGCGTGATCTGCGACAAGTGCGGCGTGGAAGTGACTCTTTCGCGCGTGCGTCGCGAACGGCTCGGACATATTGAGCTGGCCTCTCCGTGTTCGCATGTCTGGTTCTTCAAGGGCCTGCCGTCGCGCATTGGCCACCTGCTGGACATTTCTCTGCGAGAGCTGGAGAGCGTTCTCTATTTCGAAAGCTACGTTGTCATTGATGCCGGCGATGCTCCGGTAAAAGAGCGCGACATCATCAAGGATGAAACGCGCTATCGCGAACTGGATCAGCAATATCGTCCTGCCGGCTTTAAGGCCATGATGGGGGCGGAGGCGATCAAGGAGCTGTTGAAGCGCGTCGACATCGACACGCTCGGGGTCGAATTGCGCGAGCGGATGAAGACTGAGACTTCGCTGCAGAAGCGGCTGAAGTATGCCAAGCGCCTGAAGGTTGTTGAGGCATTCCGCAAGTCTTCGAACAAGCCGCAGTGGATGATTCTCGATGTTGTCCCGGTCATTCCTCCCGAGCTGCGCCCGCTGGTGCCACTCGATGGCGGCCGCTTTGCGACTTCCGATCTGAATGATCTGTATCGTCGCGTCATCAACCGCAACAACCGGTTGAAGAAGTTGATGGACCTGCACGCGCCGGAAGTGATTGTGCGCAATGAAAAGCGCATGCTGCAGGAAGCGGTCGATGCTCTGTTTGATAACGGACGTCGTGGCCGCGTGCTGCGTGGCGCCAACAATCGTCCGCTGAAGTCGCTGTCGGACACGCTGAAGGGCAAGCAGGGACGTTTCCGCCAGAACCTGCTGGGCAAGCGTGTCGATTATTCGGGCCGCTCGGTGATCGTTGTCGGTCCGGAATTGAAGCTGCACCAGTGCGGTTTGCCGAAGAAGATGGCGTTGGAACTGTTCAAGCCCTTCATCTATCACCGTCTGGAACAGATTGGCCACTGCACTACCATCAAGCAGGCGAAGGAACTGGTCGAACTGCAGGATCCGATCGTTTGGGACGTGCTGGAAGAGGTCATCAAGGATCATCCGGTTCTGCTGAACCGCGCGCCAACACTGCATCGCCTCGGTATTCAGGCGTTTGAGCCGGTGCTGGTCGAAGGCAAGGCCATCAAGATTCACCCGCTGGTCTGCACCGCGTTCAATGCGGACTTTGACGGCGATCAGATGGCAGTTCACATTCCGCTGTCGCCAGAAGCACAGGTGGAAGCCAGCGTACTGATGCTGGCCTCGCACAACATTCTGTCGCCAGCCTCTGGTCAGCCGATCACGGTACCGACGCAGGACATGGTGCTGGGTATCTATTACCTCACCAAGGCGCATGCTGGCGCGCGCGGCGAAGGACGCGTGTTTGCCAACACCGATGAAGTGCTGCTGGCACTTGAAGCTAAGGAAGTCGAAACCCTGAGCCCGATCCGTCTTCGTTACACCGGCGCCGTGCTCGATATGACGAATGCGTACGACGATCAGGATCTGCTGCACACGGAGCCTGTCCAGTACACAAACCAGTATCTTTCGACCACCGTAGGCCGCGTCATCCTGAACGATTCTCTTCCCCCCGGCATGCCGTTTGTGAACGGTTTGCTGAAGAAGAAAGGCATCGGACAGCTAGTCAGCTACTCCTACCTGAACCTTGGGCTGGAAGTGACGGTGAAGATGCTGGACCGGATCAAGGACATCGGCTTCAGGTACGCCACGCGCAGCGGACTTTCCGTGGGATTCGACGACATGGTGATTCCCGACACCAAGTACAAGCTGGTGAGCGATGCCGAGAAGCAGGTGGTCAGCGTGCAGCGTCAGTATCTCGACGGCGCGATCACCAACGGCGAGCGCAACAACAAGGTGATTCAGCTGTGGTCTTCGGTGACGGAACAGGTTGCCGATGAAATGTTCAACAACATGAAGGCTGCCGACAAGGCAGGCGCGATGAACCCGATCTACATCATGGCCGACTCCGGTGCCCGCGGATCGAAGCAGCAGATTCGTCAGCTTTCGGGTATGCGCGGACTGATGGCCAAGCCGTCGGGCGAAATCATTGAAACTCCCATCACGGCGAACTTCCGTGAGGGATTGACGGTGCTGCAGTACTTCATCTCAACGCACGGCGCGCGCAAGGGCCTGGCGGATACGGCGCTGAAGACGGCCGATTCCGGCTATCTGACACGCCGACTGGTGGATGTGGCGCAGGACGTGATCATCAGCGATTACAACTGCGGCACGGTGGAAGGCATTTATGTGGGTCACATCGTCGAAGCGGGCGAAGTGATCGAGCCGTTGCGCGACCGCATCATTGGCCGCGTCTCGCTGGAAAAGTTGAAGGACTTTGAAGGCAACGTGCTGGTGGATGTGAACCAGGAAATTGATGAGGACATGGCCGGTGCGATTCAGGCAGCCGGTGTCGAGCGCGTCAAGATTCGCTCGGTGCTGACCTGCGAGTCGAAGCGTGGCGTCTGCATCCTTTGCTACGGTCGCAACCTGGCCTCTGGCCGCCTGGTGGAGATGGGCGAAGCGGTTGGCGTGATTGCGGCGCAGTCGATCGGCGAACCTGGAACACAGTTGACGATGCGTACCTTCCACATTGGAGGTGCGGCATCTCGGGTGTCCGATCAATCGCGACTGGAAGCCAAGAACGCGGGAACGGTACGTTTCCTGAACCTGGTCACGGTTCGCTCGAAGCAGGGCGATCTGGTGGCGATGAATCGTTCCGGCGTGGTTGTGGTCGTCGACGATCGCGGCCGCGAAAAGGAACGTTACACGCTGGTCTATGGCGCGCGACTCAAAGTGGAAGAAGGCGCACAAGTCACGCAGGGCCAGACGCTTGGCGAGTGGGATCCGTATACTTTTGCCATCCTGACGGAAGTCGGCGGCACGGTACAGTTCCACGATCTGCACGAAGGCACCACGCTGAATGAAGAAGTGGACGAAGTGACCGGACTGTCTCGCTTAGTGGTTGCGGAAACGTCGGATGAAAAACGTCAGCCGGCCATCATGATCAAGAATGCGAAGGGCTCGAAGCGCTATCTGCTTCCCAGCCGCGCGCACTTGATGGTGCAGAACGGCGATGAGGTTTTCCCTGGCGATGTGCTGGCCAAGATTCCGCGGGAAACCACGCGTACCAAGGACATCACCGGCGGTCTGCCGCGTGTGGCTGAATTGTTCGAAGCGCGCAAGCCGCGAGAAACGGCCATCATCAGCGAGATCGATGGTGCGGTGCGCTTCGGCGAAGTCAGCAAGGGACAGCGCAAGATCTACGTGACGGCAGATAGCGGCGAAGAGAAGGAATACTCGATGCCGCGCGGTGTACACGTCAACGTGCAGGAAGGCGAGCGCATGCGTGCCGGCGATCCGTTGATGGATGGCCCGCTGAATCCGCATGACATTCTCGCGGTCCTGGGCGAGAAGGAATTGCAGTCCTACATGGTGACCGAGATTCAGGAAGTCTACCGGTTGCAGGGCGTGGCAATTTCTGACAAGCACATCGAAGTGATCGTTCGCCAGATGTTGCGCTGGGTGAAGGTGGAAGATCCGGGCGATACGGCATTTCTGGTGGAGCAGCAGGTGGACAAGTTCCGCTTCCGCGAGGAGAACGAACGCGTCATCAACAATGGCGGTCGTCCCGCAGTGGGTCGTCCGTTGTTGCTGGGCATCACCAAGGCGTCACTGTCGACGGACTCATTCATCTCCGCGGCGTCCTTCCAGGAAACAACGCGTGTGCTTACCGAAGCGGCCATCAACGGCGCGGTCGATCAGCTGCGCGGTCTGAAGGAAAACGTCATCGTCGGACGGCTTATCCCCGCCGGTACCGGAATGGAATACTACCGCAACGTCCGGCTGTCGCAGGAACTGGAAGACGCGGCTGCCCGCGTGCAGCAGGAGGTTTCCGAGGCCACAGAAGCCGCAGAACGCGAGCTGGAACTGATGCGTCAGGAAGGCGAAGCCGAAGAAATGGCTGCCGAGTAACGATTTGTAACAGTCATCGTTCTAAAGAGAGAGAGAGCGGGCGATTCGTCGCCTGCTCTCTTTTTTGCGCCTCTTGAATTGAGGGTAACTAAGGCTTCAGGATGTGCCCATTGCATTCAAGCTGGAAGGAGAAGGTTTTCAGTGCGTTTTCCAAGCAGCTTGTCTCGAAGCGGTTTCCTCGGCGCCGCTCTGTTATTGCCGGCCGTTTTGCCTGCGGACGCTTCGACGACCCATGTGAGTTTGCCGCTGCGCGGTCATTTCCAGATGGTCACCGCGGACCTGTATCCCGCAGCCGCCAATGCGCATGAAGATATCCGCCAGGCAATCCTGAAAGCTGCCGCCGAGCATAAGAATGTCCTGCTGGTGTTTGGGGGCAACTGGTGCATCGATTGCCATCTGCTCGATCTCTACTTCCACGATCCCGGCAACGCTTCACTGCTCGCGGAGAATTATGTGCTGGTCAATGTGAACATTGGGGAGTACGACAGGAACCTCGACCTGGCCCGCAAATATGGCATCCCGCTCAGCAAAGGCGTGCCGGCGCTTGTCGTACTGGATGGTGCCGGACATATTTTGTATGCGCAGCGAAACGCCGAGTTTGAAAATATGCGCGTGCAGGATTCTTCTGCCGTGACCGCGTTCTTACAGAAATGGAAGCCCAGGCCAGTTCGCAAGCCGATCAGGTCGCATCACTCTGGTAGATAAAAGCTCTTCGCGGAATATCCCTCGGGCCGCAATATTTTCTAAGGGACGACTTTGAAATCCGCGCTCTGCGTGGCTTTCGAATTTCCACCGACAAACACGGTGTAGTCCGCTGGCTCTACGACGCGCTGGCTTTTCGTGTTGATGAACGATAGCTCCTGAAAGCCCAGCGGAAAAGTGACCTTTTTCGATTCCCCAGGCTGCAAGCTCACTCGCTGAAAGCCTTGCAATACGCGCACCGGCTCTTCGACGCTGGCTCCGCGAATCCGGATGTACAGCTGAACAATTTCCGTCCCGGCCACCGCGCCCGCATTGCGGACTGTGGTCGTCGCTTCGATCGCCGGCTGAGAGATACCCTGGCCGGTCGCCGACATCAAGCGCGCGATCGGTACCGAGTTGGTGCTGAGCGAGACGGGGGAGTAGTCGAACTCGGTGTAACTCAACCCATACCCGAATGGAAATAGCGGCGAATTTGCAACGTCGATGTATCGCGAGACATACTTTTCCGACGAGTTCTCTGGCGGGTGCGATAGGTCCATATTTCCCGCTGGACGTCCGGTCGGCATTTGCGCCAGGTAGAGCGGCTCCTGGCCTACCGCCCGAGGAAAGCTGACGGGAAGTTTGCCGCTGGGATTGGTATCACCAAACAAGAGATTGGCCAGCGCCGGACCGGCCTCGATACCAGGGAACCACGCCTCCATGATTGCGGGGACATGTTGCGCGGCCCAATTCAGCACCAGCGGCCTGCCGCTGAAAACAATTAACACGAGGGGCTTGCCGGTAGCCGCAACTGCCTGCAGCAGTTCCTGCTGATTGCCTGGCAAGTCGAGATGCGCGCGCGAACTGGCCTCTCCTGTCATGGTGGGGCCATCTTCACCCAGCGCCAGGATCACCAGGTCCGCCTGTTCGGCAGCCTTTTTTGCCGCGTCAAACCCAGCGTCCGATGTCGTCAGAATCTGCGTGCCCTCTGCATACAGAACCTTTCCTCTTCGGCTGTCCATGCGGTGTTCCAAAGCGGTCCGCAAGGTGATGGCGTCCGCTGGATTTCCTTCTCCTCCCCACGATCCGAGCATCTCGTCCTGCGAGTCTGCCAGCGGACCGATCAACGCGATGGTGTGCACGTGGTTGGAAATCGGCAGCAGCCTGGGCTGACCTTCCTCGGCGCGATTCTGCAACAGGACAATGGATTCTTCGGCGGCCTTGCGCGCGAGTGCGCGTTTTTCAGGTGTAGCTTGATAGGGTGGCCGGTTCTCGTCGACATACGGATGATCAAAAATGCCGAGCGCGAACTTGACCCGCAACACTCGTCGTACGGCTTCATCGACAGTTGACTCAGGAACGACATTGTTGCGTACCAGGGCGACCAGGCGCTCGTGATACGCGCCGCTTTCCATGTCCATATCCAGACCGGCCATGATTGCCTTTTGCGCGGCGGTCGCATTGTTCAGCGCGATGCCGTGCGGGATCAGCTCGCCGACCGCGCCCCAGTCGCTGACGACAAATCCGCCGAAGTTCCATTCCTTACGGAGAATCTGCGTGAGCGTATACGGATTCGCGGTCTGAGGCACGCTGTTCAATGAATTGAAGGAACTCATCACCGTCGCCGAGCCGGCATCGACGGCAGCCTGATACGGCGGCAGATACACCTGGCGCAACATCAGGTCCGACATATCGACGGCGTTATAGTCGCGTCCGGCAATAGCTGCGCCATAAGCGGCAAAATGCTTGACGCAGGCAGCCACGGAGTCAGGATTGCTAAGGCTGGTTCCTTGATAGCCACGCACGTAGGCACGAGCCATGGCGGAGCCGAGATACGGACTTTCTCCTGAGCCTTCCACGATGCGACCCCAGCGTGCATCCCGGGCAATATCCACCATGGGAGAAAAGACCCATCGAATTCCATCGGAGCTGGCTTCCTGGGCTGCCATCCGGGCCGTCGCTTCCACCAGCGGAGGATCAAAACTCGACGCGAGTCCGAGCGGCACAGGGAAGATGGTTCTGTAGCCATGGATCGAATCGAAGCCGTACATCAATGGAATGTGGAGTCGGCTTTTCTCCACAGCAATGTGCTGAAACTCATTCGCCTTTTTTGCGTCGGCGACGTTCAGCAGCGCGCCCACCTGCCCGGCAGCGATCATGTCGTCATAGCTCTGCCGCCCGGTGCCCGGCCCGGTTGCCGTGCCAACGGAGAATTGCACCAACTGGCCGACCTTCTCCTCCAAGGTCATCTTCTGCAACAGAGCATCTACTCTTTTATTCAGAGCGGGATCTGCTAACTGGGGATTGGGAACAAATGTATTGGAAAGATTTCGAGGCATAGCCGTTGAACCAGAGGAGCGCCGATGATGGAACTGCGCCTGAATTCGCTGTGAGGGGAATCCGATTAGGAGGAGGGCGGAGACGACGGCAACGATAAACCTTGAATCGCTTTTAACCAAATTCATAGCATCCTTTATGCTAACAGTGAATGACGCGGCAGGTAGACGTCATGCTATTCGAATGTTTCCGGCGACCTTCCCTTGGTAGGATGCCGAAGGGGACTTGCTCCACTGTTTCGTTATAGTCTTTTCCACGTATGCGGCGCTGGCTGGTACATCTACGGAGAACTGTCGTCCACAGCCTCAGCAATGACGTTCTGATGCTGGCGCGGGCCGGCGCCTACTCTGCCATTATCAGCGTTTTTCCCATCGTTCTGCTCACCGCGGCCGTCCTCGCTGCATCTCCGGCGGCGGAAGTGGTGCGGGCAGAGCTTCGCGCCATGTTGTACCAGATGTTTCCGCCAGACGTGCCGCCGCTGGTGCTCGCATATTTTCAAGGACAACACCGTTCGTTTCGGCTTTTGCTTTCGGCTGCGACGGTTTTTCTGGTGGCATCCAACAGCGTGATGACGACATTGATGGAGTCCATGCGGCGCGCTTACAAAATTCCAGAAGGCGCATGGAGCGTTCCTCGACAAATCTTTATCGCCCTTGTTCTTACGTTCTTATCCTTCCTGCCATTGGCCCTGGCATCCATGTTCGTGGTGTTCGGTCATCAGATCGAAAGCTGGATGCTGTACCAATCGCTCTACGATGTGCGTCCATATGTGATTGTGCTGGCGCGCATCGTGCGTTGGTTGTTGGCGCTGACAACAAGCATCGCGGTGCTTGCGGTGATCTATCACCTGGGTACTCCGCGCACGCAGTCGTGGCGCAGGATTCTTCCCGGTTCCATTCTGGCGACGGCACTGTGGTTTCCTTCAACGCTGGCCTTCGGGTGGTATGTAACCAGGCATGCGCACTACCGCCAGGTATACGGCTCGCTGGGAGCCGGCGTGGCGCTGCTGGTGTGGCTCTACATCATTCTGGTCAGCGTAATGATCGGGGCCGAATTCAACGCGCAGGTTTTTCCTAAGCGGCAACGCGAATCTCCGCAGTCTCGTCGCGCGGCGCAATAGCCCCTTGTGGTGGGATTCACCGAACTCCAACATCCCAGCCATTACAATGAAGGAGTCGAGCAAAATATCCGTTTATGGAGCATGAATGCATTCTTCGCTCAACTCAGCGAGTTCCCCAGCGAGCGCACGACGCGCAAAGATTGTCGCTACGATTGGGCCCGCCAGCAATACTGAAACAGTGTTTCGCGGCCTGCTGCGCGCAGGCATGGACGTGGCGCGGTTAAATTTCTCGCACGGCACACATCCTGAAAAAGTGAAGCTGATCCAGTTGATCCGCCGGGTGGCTGCCGAGGAAGGCAAGAATATTTGTATTCTTGCCGATCTGCAGGGACCCAAGATCCGTACTGGCCGGCTTAAAAATCGCCTGCCCGTCTCGCTGAAAACCGGCCAGCAACTAACGATCACGCCCCGCGATATTCCGGGAACTTCCGCCGTCATCGGCACCACGTTTCCGACGCTGGCGGAAAACCTGGAAGAAGGGTCGCGGATTTTGCTGTCCGACGGATTGATCGAGCTACGAGTTCGGCGAATTCGCGACACCGACGTTACCTGCGAAGTGATCAACGGCGGCATACTGGGCGAATTCAAGGGAATCAATCTACCGGGAATTGCGGTGCGGGTGCCATCCCTGACTCCAAAAGACGAGGTCGATCTTGCCTTCGCCATTCAGCAGGACCTGGACATGGTCGCTGTCTCCTTTGTGCGCACGGCGGAAGACGTGCGATTGGTTCGACACCGCATCGCCGCGCTGGGTGCGGAAACCTGGATTATCGCCAAGCTGGAAAAACCGCAGGCGATCGAGCACCTGGAAACCATTCTGGAGGTGGCCGACGGCGTGATGGTGGCGCGCGGCGATTTGGGTGTGGAAATATCGCCTGAAAAAGTTCCCGCCATACAGAAGCGTGTGATTCGCCGCGCCGCGGAGTTGCGCAAGCCGGTCATCACCGCGACCCAGATGCTGGAGTCGATGATCGACAATCCCCGGCCCACGCGCGCCGAGGCCAGCGACGTAGCCAACGCAATCTACGATGGCACCGACGCCGTCATGCTTTCCGCGGAGAGTGCAGCCGGAAAGTATCCCATCGAGTCTGTCGCGATGATGGCCAAGATTGTCGCCGAAACCGAAATGCAGATCCGCAGTGAGGCGCAGCGATATCCTTATCACGTCAACCGGGGTCTATCAATTCCAGAGACCATTTGCGAAGCCATGGCCCACGCGGCTGAAGATCTTGACCTGGCGGCCATTGCACTGTTTACGGAGACCGGAAACACTGCACGCCTGCTATCGAAGTACCATCCCGTGCCTCCGATTTTCGCGTTGAGCAGCGTGGAAAAGACAATTCGCCGCATGTCGCTGCTGTGGGGCGTAAACCCTGTGCAGTGCCAGAAAATGCTGCATACGGATCAGATGGTCGATACTGCGGAGCGACTGCTGTCGGAGTCCGGAGACGTTCAGTACGGGCAGATTTTGGGCATGGTAGCGGGTACGCGCACCAAGTCAGGATCGACCAACTTCCTGCGGCTGCACACGGTTGGCGATAGCGAACGATTTTCGCGCAAGCAGCCCAACCCCGCCAAGCAGAAAAAGAAAAAGACAAGGCTGACGAGGCAGGCGGCTGCGACAGCGCCCGCGATTTGAACTTTGGCATACGGACGACTCAAACTGAATAAGTTGAATAAGCCTGAAGGAGGATTGAAATGCAAGCACATCCGAGAGGTCTCCTCAAACCGAACATGGATGGATTCCGTTATACTTTCAACGCAATGCTTAAAGTTAACTTCAATCCGTTGGAAATCCCTAATTACACGGTCGAAGAGGCTGCACGATATTTGATCGTTCCATCCAGTACCGTTAGGTATTGGACGATTGGTGAAGCCGGTGCCGCACCACTCACGACGGTGTACAGTCGCAGCCCATTGCTTTTGTCTTTTAAGAATCTTGTTGAGTTATATGTGTTGGAAAGTCTCAGAGGGTTTCACGATATAGGGTTGCCAAGAATACGCCGGTCTGTCGAAGAGTTGAGGATCGAAAAGCCTTCCAAATACCCCCTGGCCGATTACCAGCTTGCTACACGAGGACGGAAGATTTACTTAGAAGACGTTGGGGATGAACTTATCAACCTTACGGCGAGCGGTCAGCATGCGTTCAAGGCGATTATGAATCCGTTCCTCAAGCGTGTCGAGCGGAATGATAAAGGGATCGCTGAGCGGCTTTTCCCTTTTACCAGCCGACACCATCTGGAGAATCCGGATCGTGCACCTCGGGTGGTTGTGATCGATCCCCGCGTTGCCTTCGGAATGCCGGTATTAGTTGGCTCCAGAATATCCACCGCTTTCTTAATGAGCAGAAAGAACGGAGGAGCATCGATTTCTAAGTTGGCAAGAGACTATGGTCGATCCGAAACAGAAATCGAAGAGGCGATCTCGCTCGAAGAAGCAAAAATCGCCGCCTAAAGGCTTCACTCTTTATCTGGATCACAACCTCGACTACGACGAGTTGGTCGGAAAGTTGGATCGCGCCGGAATTAGGTACAAACGGCACCGAGAGTTTTTTAGCGGCTCAACTGACGACACTGTGCTGCTCAAAAAGGTCGGTCAAAAGAAATGGGTTTTGATTACATTCGACAAAAAGCAGCGCACGAGATTGTTGGAGAGGAAACTCATCGAACAATTCAGTATCCGCGAATTTGTCTTTACTTCAAGGGAGATAGGCGATCCAGGAGATCTACTGGTAAAGGCCAATCGGCAGATGAGAAACATTTGCAAAACACACAAGGGGCCGTTCGTCGCGTCTATCTCCAAAAGTGGGAAAGTCTACTTTAGAAATGAGAACCAGAACCCAGAATTACCATGAGTACATAAACGGAGAGGCCCCCCAACTCGAAGTCAATCCCGCACATTCCTCCTCTGTTCGAGAAAGTGCTGAGAGATGTTTTGAAGGTGAAGCCACCAGGAAAACTCGCAAAAGGCAACTAGCACCGCTCTCCCTGCCGCACAACTCCTAACTCATGTGCATTTATGGGTTTCTCAAAAGCGCAAATCCGAAAAAGCTACGCTGCGGTATTCTTGGCCGGGTTACAGAAACTCTGGAACTGATCTTATGGGCTACATCCGCGTTCTTTCCGATCAGGTCGCGAACCAGATCGCTGCCGGCGAGGTGGTGGAGAGACCTGCGTCCGTGGTGAAGGAGTTGCTGGAAAATTCGCTGGACGCCGGAGCCCAGCGGATTCGCATTGACGTGGAAGCAGGCGGGCGCAAACTGATTCGGATTTCCGACGACGGGCGGGGCATGGTGCGCGACGATGCGCTGCTGGCCTTTGAACGCCATGCAACGTCGAAGATTCATTCCAGCGACGATTTGCTGGAGCTGACAACGCTCGGTTTTCGCGGCGAGGCGCTTCCCTCCATCGCTTCGGTTGCAAGAGTCCATCTGACCACTCGCTCCGCGGAAGAATCGGTCGGCACGGAAATAGAAATTGCCGGCGGCAAGATTTTCCGAGTCGCCGACTGCGGCATTCCAGCGGGCACAACGCTGGAGGTGCGCGATCTTTTCTTCAACACTCCGGCGCGCAAGAAATTTCTGAAAGCGGAGCAGACGGAGTTGTCGCACATCGCGGCGCTGGCGACACATTATGCCCTGGCGAATCCGACCAAGCATTTTGAGCTCCATAGTGCTACCCATGCGCTACTGGAAGCTCCCGCGGTACAGCATGTTTCCGAACGCATTTTTCAGATCTTCGGGCGGGATGTGCTGGACCAACTGCTGCCGGTGGCTGCGGAAACCAATTTTGAGCATGCCGGGATTCCTGAACCGCCGCCGTGGAAGCGCCCTGCGGACTGGCAACCGCAACCCCCTGGGCCGCTGCGGCTGCATGGGTTTGTGTCGCGTCCGCAATTGCAAAAACTGAATCGCAATTCGATGTATGTGTTTGTGAACCAGCGGCTGATTCGCGACCGAGCGATTCTGCATGCGCTGACCGAGGCCTACCGCAACGTGATTCCGCCAACGTCGTTTCCTGTGGTGCTGTTATTTCTGGAAATGCCGCCGCAGGAGGTGGATGTGAATGTGCATCCCGCGAAGACGGAAGTGCGGTTTCGGCAGCAGGCATTTGTGCATGATTTCGTTCGCGACGCGGTTCGCAATTCGATGATCAAAACGCGACCGGCTGCCAGTTTTCTGACGGCATTGAGCGATCATGCCGTGATGACTCCCGCGCTGGTGCCAGATCTTTCGCCGCTGCCGGGCGCGCCTGAGCCGGCGGATAGTTCAATCCGTGGGCTTGGTGGGGCGGAAGCGCGGGTCTCAGAAGCGAGACCTGGGGCACCCGAATCGATTCACTCTGGAACAGTTTCGCCTGAAGCCGCGGGGTTTCAGGATTCCGACCTGCCTCCCGCTGCCGACGATGCCGAGCGGTTTGAACTGCAACCTCCTGCGATTTCCCCGTCAGCGCAGTCGCTGCCGTTCTTGCCGGGGAGTCCGGCGATTCCTGCACTGCAGGAGGACGAGAACATCACGCCGCCGACGCTCAATGGATTGGCCAGTCTGCGCCCGCTGGGTCAATTGGAAGAGTCTTTCATCCTGGCTGTGAATGAAGAAGGCTTGTGGATCATCGATCAGCATGTCGCGCACGAGAGGGTGTTGTTTGAGAAAATCGTTCGCGATCGCGATGTGGAACAGGTGCAACGGCAACGCTTGCTGATGCCGGTATTGATCGACCTGAAGCCGGACCAGATGCCTCTATTCGCCACCATTGCCGCGGAACTGGAACGCAACGGATTTGAAGCCGAGCCGTTTGGCCCACGGACTTTAGCCGTGAAAGCTACTCCGGTAGGGCTGGTCGGGCGCGAACTGGAACGTACCCTGGTTGAGGTGCTGGAGCAGACGGAGCGAGAGCAGCAGGCGCAGAATCTGGATACATTGCGACTGCGCATCGCCGCCTCAATCGCATGCCATGCCGCCATCAAAATCCATACCCCGCTGGAGATGGGAAAGATGGAGTGGCTGCTGGAAGAATTGGCGAAAACTGAGCATCCCACCAGCTGTCCGCATGGGCGTCCCATCGTCCTACGGTATTCTTTAAGAGAGATTCAGCGCGCCTTTCAGCGCATCTAACACGTTGCGATTCGTAGCGAAGAAAGACCAGCGTTCGCGCCTGCCTGCAAACTTAGGAAGAAGGACATCTTGAACGCGGAACAACTCAACTCGGCAAGACTGGCTCGTTGGAGCCAGAACGGCGAAGCACGACTCACATTGGAAGCGGCGTCGGAGTGGATCGACGAAATTGGCTTTTGCCCGTATGTGCCCATGGGCCTGACCGGTACTGCACCTGCGCCCAGCTTTATTGAGGCAGTGGTCGGTCGCCCGGCGCAAAGTCCCAGCGCGGGAGAACGTGCGCGCGCCCTGGAACTGCTGGCGCGAGTCGTCGAGAACTCTTCCATCGTGCCGCTAAAGCTCGGCGCATCGCTGGGCGAGCAGCCGGATTTTGTCTGCAGTCCAGAGGTCTTGCGCTTTGTGTATGCGTTGCGCGGGGATCGCAACTTTAAGACTGGTCCGCTGACCGTGGGCAATGAGAAGGTGACGCCGCTTTCGCTGCACTGCTGGCAGGCGATCGAGCAACAAGGTCCACTCGACGTCGCTGCACTGCAGCCCATCCTGGGCCGCGATATTACGGAGGCCGCGATTGCACGGTCGCTGCAGGAACTTTGGTCGGCGATGTATATCTTCCCGATTCTTCGTGCCGGCGGCAAACCCGCGCAGTGGGAACTGATGTACCGCCGCTTTCCTAAACCGGTGGCTGCGGGCGCGAGCACGGCCCACGCCGAAGCGCAGTCGGCGATGATTTCACTGTATTTGCAGGCTGCGGTTGCCGCGCGCGAAGAAGAAATTCTCTCGTTCCTGTCTCCGCTGGCTCCACAATCCAAGCTGCGCGAAGTGATTCGCGGATTGGGTTCGATGCGCCAGCTCGACATTCTCGACATTGGCGGTCGTGCCCACGTGTCCCTGCAAGGCGGCCTGCTACCGGAAATGGTAACGCAGCTCTCAGAGGATTCCCTCGCTGCGCCACGCACGGCGGATGCAATCGTCGGCGAGCCGGAAATTGCGATGGAAGCTGAAGTCGAAAGTGAAGCCGAAAGCGATACGAATTCCGCGATCGATCTAGATTCCGGAATTCAGATCGAAGCCCTGCCGCCGCCATCGCAACGTCCTTGGCGATCGCAGCCGCTGGAAGAGTCCGACATGGCCGCTGCTTCGACGATCAAGAAATTTACCCCAAAGAAATTCGCCGACCGACCTGCGAGTTCGAGACCCGCCGCATCCGGAAAATTCGCGCCGCTTTCTGGCGGAGAGGACAGACCCTCTCGACGCCCGTTCAGCGGAGCATCGCGTTCGACAGTGGGTGGATTTTCTCGCCCGGCGGGAGGGTATGTTCGACGCGCAGGCAGCATTGTCGCCAGTGCGGATGGGCGTCCGGGCGCAAGCCGTTCAAGGCCATCTGGACCGGGCCGATCTGGGCCGGGTCGCTCGGGACCACCGAGGTTTGGACGCGATCGCGACTCTGGGCCTTCGCGTGGTCCCTTCTCCCGTGACCGAGCCGAACGAGGCCCGAAAACGCAGGAGAGAAAGGGCTACGCCGCTAAGGGACATGGAATGGGAGAGCGCGCGCGGCGCTGGGAGAAAGCCGGCGAAGTTCCCGAAGCGCCTGCGTCCGGCAGAACTCCATTCGTTCCAAAGTCTGCAGGATTCAAGCCGGGCGGAGGAAAATTCCGCGGGGCAAAGCCATTCGGCGCGAAGGCTGCGGGATCGAAATTCGGCAGCCCGAAGCCCTGGCAATCCAAGTCTTCGGCCGAAGAAGGTCGCGAAGAGCGTCCAAAGCCATGGAAGAAATTCGACAGTACGGGTGATTCACGGTCTGATTCACGAGGTGGAGCGCGCAAGCCCTATGCCGCGAAATCTGCCGGATTCAAACCGCACGGGGCCAAGCCCTGGGCTGCGAAATCCGTCGGAGGCGATTTCCCTCCACGCAGCCGTGCCCCTCGGGAAGCTGGCGATCGCCCGAAACCGTGGCAGCGCGATCGCGCGGATGCCGGTGACAGACCCACCGGACGAAAACCGTATGGCAAGTCTTCTGGATTCAAGCCATCCGGTTTTACTCGCTCGGGATTCAAGTCCGCCGGCGCACGATCCTCCGAAGCGCGATCTGCAGCGTCCGAATCCAGGCTCACCGGGGCAAAGTCCTGGGCCTCCAAAGGTGCGAGTTCACGCATTGGCAGCGCAAAATCTTATGCAGCCCGTTCCGCCGATAAACCGTACGCCAAGCCTGGCGGAGCCAAACCGTGGGCCAAGCGATCGGCCACGGCCGGCGGCGAAGAGCCCGCGCCTAAGCATCGCGAACGAAGAGAAGGGACCGGAGCACCATCGACGCGTGAGAAGAGCGGCGTCAAGCCATTCTGGGCAAAGAATCCGCGCGGCGGGAAAGGGTCGGCCGCAGCCGGCCGCAGCAACCGCCCGCAAGGCAAGAAAACGGCAAGAAAGAGCGGCAAGAAGAAATGACTGCATCGTCACAGCGCCCTATCGCATCTGGGTCGCGGCGTCTGCGTCCGGTGATTGCCATCGATGGACCCGCGGGCGCCGGCAAAAGCACGCTAGCTGCACACTTGGCTCGCCGCTTCGGATTTCTCAATCTTGAAACCGGGGCCATGTATCGCGCACTCGCGCTGAAAGCGCTGAACACACACACGCCTTTGGGGGATGAAGCCGCGCTGGTGCGGCTAACCGATGCGACGCAGATCGTGCTGGAGCCTCGCCCCAATGACACAAATCGCGTCCTGCTCGATGGCAACGATGTCACCCGGCGCATTCGTGAAAAAGATGTTTCCGAAGCGGCGTCGCAAGTGAGCGTGCATCCGCGGGTACGTGCCTGGATGGTAGATCGTCAGCGGAGTATGGGCCAGCAGGGTGGAGTGGTCATGGAAGGCCGCGATATTGGCACCAAGGTGTTTCCGGATGCCGAGCTGAAGATTTTTCTCGACGCACAGGATGAAATCCGAGGCCAGCGCCGCTACCTGCAAAGTGCGGGATCGGACGACGCACTCAGTCCGGAGGCTGTTTTGGCGGCGGTGCGCAACCGCGACTCCAGAGATCGAAATCGCACGGCATCCCCGCTCCAGCCGGCACCAGACGCCATCCATCTGGACACCAGTAGCCTGACCCTGGAACAGGTGTGTGCCCTGGCCGAGGAAATGGTCGCGTCAAAAATGCAAAGCTAATGGTCGGATCAGCGAATCGGTAAATTTCCCTGCCGCCACACATCGTCCGCAACCCTGTTGACATCCAATATTTTGGGCGCGTCCGGTCCGACGATTCCCAAACCGAACTCTCGCTATAATGGCGACAGGCGCTGATTTCCAGCCATCTATCCTGGCAACACCCCAAAGCAGCGATGCAGAAAAAGTCTCAATCCGGAGTCAGTAAGACCACCGTTGTCACCAGCGTCTTCCTGTTGCTGCTGGCCATGATGCTGCCGGTTTGCCATATGCATCCGCTGCTGGATAAGTCGGCTCCTGAGCACTGTGCAATCTGCGTCACGCTGCATGCAGCGCCGCCTCTGGGAGTTCATCTGCCTCCCGTCGTACGCCTGTACCAGACCGATCAAGTGCTCATTTCCGAATTCCCTCTGCAATTCAGCGTCGGGCCGCGCTCCGCCGCCAGTCGCGCCCCGCCTCCCCCTGCCTGCTGATGCTCCAATGCACGATCGAAGACGATCGATTCGCAGCGCTATTCAACCTTGTGAGAGGGATTTTCATATGAGGCGTGCGGCAACTTTGCTGGCACTTGCTTTTGTATTTCAGTTGTTATGCTTCGGAGCATTGCGGGCCTGGGCGCTGCCCAATGCGGGCACGGGCGGAAGCGTGCACGGTACGGTGACGGATTCGACCGGCGCCATTATCTCTGGAGCCACGGTGGAATTGATCAATCCTGTCAGCGGCCTCCATCGAACGACCACCACAGACGCGTCCGGCAACTTCTCGATCCCGAACATTCCCTTCCAAAACTACCATCTGGCTGTCAAGGCCCCGGGATTCGATGCAATCCATCGCGATATCCAACTGCTGACACCCGTCCCTGTCGATTTGAATCTGGCCATGGACGTCGCTACCTCCAAGACGACCGTGACCGTATCGATCGACAGCGGGGACTTATTGAGCGGCAATCCCAGCTATCACACGAACATCGACATGACGAAGTTCAATACCGTCCCAAATGACGATGCGCAGAATGGACTCAGCGGGGCCATCACGCTGGCGAGTCCGGGCATTGCCGCCGATTCCAATGGAATGTTCCACCCTCTTGGCGAACACGCGGACACAACAGTGAGCATGGACGGGGAGCCGGACTCGGATCAGCAGAGCCGCAATTTCACCAACCAACTTACGGCCCATGCGATTCAGTCGATGAAGATCATCAATGGCATTATTCCGCCGGAATACGGGGACAAAGCCAGTCTCATTGTGCAGGCAACCACGAAATCCGGCTTAGGGGACACCCAACCGACCGGGAACGTTACGAGCAGTTACGGATCCTTCGGCACCAGTATGCTGGATGCAAATATCGCAAAGGGATCGAATCAGTGGGGCAATTTTCTGGATATCAATGGCCTGAATAGCGGAAGGTTCATGGACACTCCGGAATTTACCGTAGTGCATGACCATGGAAACAACGAGAACTTCTTCGACCGCATCGACTACAACCCAAGCCGCGCCGACACGTTGCATCTGGATATAAATGCGGCGCGGACATGGGACCAGAATCCGAACCAGTTCGACCAGGAGGCCGCTGGCCAGGACCAACGCGCCGAGATCTTTACGTATAACATTGCCGGCTTCTGGACGCATCTTTTGAATGCCCGTTCACTCGTCGCTATGGACGCATACATCCGCCAAGACAATTTTCACTATTATCCAAGCGCGAATGTTTTCTCCGACACTCCGGCAACGCTGTCTCAAAGTCGCAGTCTGCAAAATTTCGGCGTTCATGCAAGCTATTCCTACGCGCATGGGATACACAATATCAAGATGGGAGCGGCAATCTACCAGACCCCTTTGAATGAGGGTTTTGGCTTCGGTATTACCAGCGCCACGTACAATGCTGTGTGTCAGAAGGCCGATGGAACGCCGGTGGTTGCGCCTGGAATCACGAATCCGGATGCTTGCGCCACGGAAGGCTACCAGCCGAATCCAGGCTTTCTACCCGGCGAACTGCAGTACGATCTGACACGCGGAGGGAAGGAATTCACCTTTAAAGGGCACACCGATATTAAAGAAGAGGCACTCTATTACCAGGACAATATTGTCTGGCACAATTGGCAGTTCCTGATTGGGGCACGGGGGGACAACTACAACGGCATCAGCCGGAAATACATGTTTGAACCGCGCGCCGGTGTGACGTATGCGTTGCCAACGGGGACGATTCTCACGGCAGGGTACGCGCGCCTCATGCCTACTCCCTACAACGAAAATCTAATCCTATCCAGCTATACGGGAAATGGTGGGTTGGCCAACAATTTGGGGGCCCACGGGCAACATCCGCTGACGCCGGCCACGCGCAACCAATACAACGTCGGCCTGCAGCAGGGATTCGGAAAATATATTGTTATCAGCGCGCAATACTTCTGGAAATATACGAAGTCGGATTACGACTTCGACGTCATCCTGAACACGCCCCTGACCTTTCCCATCCAGTGGAAAAAGTCCGATATTACCGGCGCCGACGCGGAAATTACGCTGGTTCCGATCCATGGAGTTTCCGCCTACACCACGATGGGCCATTCGCATTCGCTGTTTTATCCGCCGGAGATTGGCGGCATCATCTTCAACGACAATACCAACGCGGTGGATTCTGAACCGTTCCTGATCGATCACGATCAGGTGTACGAGCAGAATTCCCATGTGCAATATCAACCCAAAGCGACCGGCCCCTGGTACGGTTTCACCTGGCGCTATGAGAGCGGCCTGGTTGCGGGCAATGTGCCATTTGGGACTGCGCCGGGCGTGCCCATCAGCTTGACCTACTTGACGCCCGATCAGCAGCAACAAATCCGGTTGAGCTGCAATGGTGTGGAGGCAACGTTGTCCGCTCCGCTGGTGAGTTGTTTGCCGGAAGAATTGAAATCGCCGTTGGTGACGATTCCGCGAGCAGGCACGGAAACGCCGTACAGCAATCCGCCGCGCGTCACGCCGCGAAATTTGTTCGATATGAATGCGGGCTGGGACAATGTCTTTCGCCGCAAGCGCTATCAGACAAGTCTCAGCCTGACGGTCACCAACGTCACCAACAAAGTAGCGCTGTATAATTTCCTGTCAACATTCAGCGGTACCCATTTTGTGCCCCCTCGGATGATTACCGCGCAAGCGGTCATCAACTTCTAGTATGCTGGTCTTGACGTTGCATTTCTGAGGGTCCTTCCCCAGAACAGCAAGGGGCAGGTGGTTTGCCACGCTGCCCCTAGGTTTTGCCCTCGACCAATCGCTGTGTGCCTGAATTTGCTTTTCACTTGGCGCCCCATGAACACGGAGCGCCGAGAAATTGATCGAAAATTTCTTTGCACGTGTCGCTGCTTCTGCGAAAATGGATCGTGCCTACCTCGTACGATCTGCCCCCACAAACTTTTCAAGGAATCGCACCCATGTCTGCCAAATACATTTTCGTGACCGGTGGAGTTGTGTCCAGCTTGGGTAAAGGACTGGCTGCGGCCTCGCTTGGCTGTCTGTTGGAAAGCCGTGGCCTGCGCGTCAACCTGATGAAGCTCGATCCGTACCTGAACGTCGATCCCGGCACCATGTCTCCCTTCCAGCATGGCGAAGTGTTTGTCACCGACGACGGCGCGGAGACCGATTTGGATCTGGGTCACTACGAGCGATTCACACATGCCCACCTGTCGCGCGACAACAACACGACCACCGGCCGCATTTACGAGCAGATCATCACCAAGGAACGGCGCGGCGATTACCTCGGTAAAACTGTCCAGGTGATCCCGCACGTCACCAACGAAATCAAGAACGCCATGCGCAAAGTGGCGACCGACGTCGATGTTGTACTGGTAGAGATTGGCGGGACGGTTGGGGACATTGAGTCGCTGCCGTTTCTTGAGGCCATCCGCCAGATGCGCCAGGAAATGGGCCGCGAGAACACTCTATTTGTCCACGTCACGCTGGTTCCGTGGATTGCAGCGGCGCAGGAACTGAAGACTAAGCCCACCCAGCACTCCGTGAAGGAACTGCTTTCTATTGGAATTCAGCCCGATATCCTTCTTTGCCGCACCGATCGTTTTCTTTCGCGCGAGATGAAGTCGAAGATTGCGCTGTTCTGTAACGTCGAGGAACAGGCGGTCGTTACCGCCAAGGATGTTCCCTCCATTTACGAAGTCCCGCTGGTATTCGCGCAGGAGAAAGTGGATTCACTGGTGCTGAAATACCTGCATCTGCAGGCGCACGAAGCCGATCTGGAACGGTGGAGAGAGCTGGTCTCTCGCTGCTACAACCCCAAGGATGAGGTCTCGATCGGCATCGTCGGAAAATATGTCGAATATGAAGACAGCTATAAATCGCTGAAGGAAGCGCTGGTGCATGGCGCGCTCGCCCATAACCTAAAGCTCACCGTCACCTGGGTGGAAGCCGAGGGTCTGGAATCCAAGGATGCCGCCGATCGCAGCTATGAAAGCCAGCTCGCAGGGTTTGACGGCATCCTGGTGCCCGGCGGCTTCGGCAAACGCGGTATTGAAGGCATGCTGAACGCCATCCGCTATGCTCGCGAGAGGGAGATTCCTTACTTCGGCATCTGCCTCGGCATGCAAACGGCCTGCATTGAATATGCCCGCAACGTTTGCGGATTGGACGACGCGAATTCCAGCGAGTTCGATCCAGCGACCCCGCACCGCATCATCTACAAGCTGCGCGAGCTGACCGGCGTGGAAGAAATGGGCGGCACCATGCGGCTGGGCGCATGGCCGTGCATGTTGCAGCCGGATTCGCTGGCGGCACGGGCCTACGGGCAAACCGAAATCAGCGAGCGCCATCGCCATCGCTACGAGTTCAACCGGGAATACGAAGCGATTCTGACCGGGGCTGGCCTTCGTATTACGGGAACTACGCCCGATGCCACCTATGTGGAGATCGTAGAAATTCCTACCCACCCATTTTTCCTTGGCTGCCAGTTCCATCCGGAATTCAAATCGAAGCCGTTGCAGCCGCACCCGCTGTTTCGAGAATTTGTCGGGGCGAGTTATCGGAACCGCTTGGCCAGCAAACATTCGAAACAAGAAATCGCAAGCGCAGGACTTTCTCACGAGGCCTCCGAGTCGATTGCCCGTTGACGGTGCCTTCAATCTGGGCTTCGCTGGGGCGGTGCCGCTTCATTACTGGTGCTCGCGCTGCGTGGCTTCAGTTATCTCACTAAGCTGAGAGGTTAGGCTTCCATATGTCTGTTCTGCACGTCATCATCCTCGCCATCATTCAGGGGATGGCCGAGCTGCTGCCGGTCTCCAGTTCCGCGCATGTTGTGGTGGCGGAAAAACTGATGGGGATGGACCCCACTGCCCCCGCGATGACGCTGT